>DASSDH010000128.1:0-6048 GCA_035697245.1 Jiangellaceae bacterium | reverse complement strand
AGCTGTCCCATGTCGACTACCGGACCGGGCGGATGTACGACGCCGCGGAAATAACCGCCGCTGCCCACGAGGCTGGCGCCGTCGTGCTGTGGGATTTGTGCCATTCGGCCGGCGCCGTGCCGGTCTACCTCGACGCCTGGGACGCCGATCTCGCGGTCGGCTGCGGCTACAAGTACCTCAACGGTGGGCCGGGAGCACCGGCGTTCGTCTACGTACACCGGCGTTGGCACGATGCGCTCGACCAGCCGATCACGGGTTGGATGGGCCACCTGGCGCCTTTCGCCCTGGAACGTGACTACCGGCCGGCGCCGGGCGTCGCTCGGATGTTGGCCGGGACACCGCCGATCCTGTCCATGAGTGCCCTCGACGCTGCCTTGGACGCGTTCGACGGCGTGTCCATCACCGACATCCGGGCAAAGTCCCTCGCGCTGACCGACTACTTCACTTCCCTGGCCGAGGAACGACTGTCTGCGTACGGGGTGAGCGTCGAGGTCCCTCGTGCGCACGAAGAACGCGGCTCGCAGGTATGCCTCCGTCACCCCGGCGCCTACGGCCTGGTACAAGCGCTCATCGCCCGCGAGGTCGTCGGCGACTTCCGCGACCCGGACTACGCCCGCTTCGGCTTCACCCCGCTCTATCTGCGCTTCGTCGACGTCTGGGACGCGGTCGACCACATGGCGGACGTGCTGAACTCGCGAGCGTGGGACGCACCCGAGTACGCCGACCGCGCCGCCGTTACCTAGCGGGACTGCATGACCTCGTGCATGATCCGGGCCGTCTCGCTCGGCGTCTTGCCAACCCGGACTCCTGCGGCCTCCAGCGCTTCCTGCTTCGCCACAGCCGTACCCGACGAGCCGGACACGATGGCGCCCGCGTGGCCCATCGTCTTGCCTTCCGGCGCAGTGAAGCCGGCGACGTAGCCGACGACGGGCTTGGTGACGTTGGCCTCGATGTAGTCGGCGGCACGCTCCTCGGCGTCCCCGCCGATCTCGCCGATCAACACGATCGCGTCGGTGTCCGGATCGGCCTCGAACGCCTCCAGGCAGTCGATGTGGGTCGTGCCGATCACCGGATCGCCGCCGATCCCGACACAGGTGGAGAACCCGATGTCGCGCAGCTCGTACATCATCTGGTAGGTCAACGTGCCGGACTTGCTGACCAGCCCGATCCGGCCGGGCTTGGTGATGTCGGCAGGGATGATCCCAGCGTTGGACTGGCCCGGGCTGATCAGGCCGGGACAGTTCGGCCCGATGATCCGGGTGCGGCTGGAGTTCTCGGCGTACTGGAAGAACTCCGCGGTGTCATCGACCGGGATGCCCTCGGTGATGACCACGACAAGCGGCAGCCCGGAATCGGTCGCCTCGATTACGGCGGCCTTGGCGAACTTGGGCGGCACGAACACGACGGACACGTCGGCTCTGGTCGCCTCGACGGCCTCCTTCACGCTGCCGAACACCGGAACTGTCGCACCCTCGAACTCGACCGACTGCCCACCTTTGCCGGGCGTGACACCCCCGACGATGGCGGTGCCCGAGTTGAGCATCCGCTGGGTGTGCCGGCGACCCTCGGAGCCGGTCATGCCCTGCACGATCACCTTGGAGTCACTGGTCAGGAAGATGGCCACGTCAGCTCCCTCACTTCGCCGCAGCAAGCTCGGCCACGCGACGCGCGGCTCCATCCATGGTGTCCACCTGCTCCAGGCGCGGCAGCTGCGCATCGCGGAGGATCTGCCGTCCCACCTCGGCGTTGTTGCCGTCGAGCCGGACGACGAGCGGGTGGGTGATCTCGTCACCGCGGCTGTCGAGCAGTGCGAACGCTTGCACGATGCCGTTGGCCACCTCGTCGCATGCGGTTATCCCACCGAAGACGTTGACCAGGACGCTGCGGACGGCCGGGTCGGAGAGGACGATTTCCAACCCGTCGGCCATCACCTCCGCCGAAGCGCCACCGCCGATGTCGAGGAAGTTCGCGGGTTTAACTCCACCGAGCTCCTCCCCCGCGTACGCGACCACATCGAGCGTCGACATGACCAGACCTGCGCCGTTTCCGATGATGCCGACCTCGCCGTCGAGCTTGACGTAGTTGAGGTCCTTCTCCTTGGCCCTGGCCTCCAGCGGATCCGCGGCCGCCGTGTCCTCGAACTGGGCGTGGTCGGGATGGCGGAAGCGCGCGTTGTCGTCGAGAGAGACCTTTCCGTCGAGGGCCACGACTCTTCCGTCGGGGGTCATCACCAGCGGGTTGATCTCGACGAGCGTCGCGTCCTCTTCGCTGTACACCCTCCACATCGCGTGCAGCACGTCCAGCACCTGGTCGCGGACGCCGGCGGGGAACCGGGCGGCATCGACGATCTCGGCCACCTTGGCGTCGTCAACGCCGACGATGGCGTCCACTGGGACCTTGGCGAGCGCCTCTGGCCGCTCGACGGCGAGCTGCTCGATGTCGATACCACCCTCCACACTGGCCATCGCCAGATACGTGCGGTTGGCGCGGTCCAGCAGGTATGACACGTAGTACTCCTGCTCGATGTCGCTGGCCTCGGTGACCAGCACCCGCCGAACGACGTGACCCTTGATATCCAGACCGAGAATCGCCTGCGCCTTCTCCGCGGCCTCGTCAGCCGAGGATGCAAGCTTTACCCCGCCGGCCTTCCCCCGACCACCGGTCTTCACCTGGGCCTTGACGACGACCGGGCCGCCGATCTGCTCGGCGGCCGCACGCGCGTCGTCGCCGGTCTCGGCGACGATGCCGGCAAGCACCGGCACGCCGTGCTTGGCGAAGAGCTCCTTCGCTTGGTACTCCATCAGGTCCACGGCTGTCCCGCCCTCGGCTCGGTGCGACGCGTCAGGGCAGCGGCCGCCGTCCGCGCGCCGAGCGACGCTGCCGCGCCGAAGCCTAGACCCGAGCGCCCGAACGTGGCACGTATCGACGAGTCACGCCGGCTGTTGTGCCTCGAGCGTGTTGTGCACCCAGGCCACGATGTCCTGCGTCGTGGCACCGGGGGTGAAGATCTTGGCGACGCCCATCTGCTCCAGCACGGGGATGTCGGCGTCCGGGATGATCCCGCCGCCGAAGACAGTGATGTCGAGGGCGTTGCGTTCGGCCAGCAGATCGATGACCTTCCGGAACAGCGTCATATGTGCTCCGGACAAGATCGAGAGCCCGATAGCGTCCGCGTCCTCCTGGATGGCGGTCTCGACCACTTGTTCCGGTGTCTGGTGCAGCCCGGTGTAGACAACCTCGACGCCGGCATCCCGCAATGCCCGAGCGACGACCTTGGCGCCACGGTCATGGCCATCCAGGCCCGGCTTGGCTACCACCACGCGCAGCGGTGCATTGGCTGCCATGTCGGTCAGAGTAGGACACCTCGTCGAGGATGAGTGTCGGAACGCTGCGCCTCGCACACCTCGCTCAACCGATGTGACATAAATCACATCGGGCTGCCAGCCACGTCCTGCTGTCCCACCATGTTTGACCAGGTCACGAAGTGGTTACTACGTCGAAGTCGGCCGTTTGCTGGGTTTAGGCCCTGCAGATGCACATGCAGACGGGTCGCGCGTTCGTTTGGCACGACTGCCGCAGTTCGTTATGGTCCTGCGGACCCCCTGCAGCAAGCGGAAGGCCCCCTGACCGTGTCGCATCGCCCTGGTAACGGGCGTCACCGGCGCCGCCGCATGCCCATCGGGCTGCCGTCCGCGGTCGGATCGCTGGCGGTCGCGGCCGCGGCATCCGGTGCCGTGACGATGCCCCAAGCGGTCGGCGCCACCACCCTGATCGCGAGTGATTCGCTCACGACGGTCCCCGAACGGCCACACGCCACCGATGTCACCGGCGCGCTGGAACCAGTGGAAGCAGCCGGCGAATCGCTCACCGCGGAGAGCGCCCAGCTGGCCAAGGACGTCAACGCCGTCCTGGTCGAGGTCGAACGCAAGGAAGCCGCCGAGCGGGCAGCTCGGGCGGAGCGCGAACGCAAGATGTGGGTGCTGCCGCTGGAGTCGTACCGCATATCGGCAGGTTTCGGCACCGTCGGCCGGCTATGGGCGAGCCGGCACACCGGCCTCGACTTGTCCACCTCGTACGGCTCGCCGGTGCGGGCGATGTCCAGTGGTGAGATCATCTTCGCCGGATGGGACGGTCCATTCGGCAACAAGATCGTGATCCGGCACTGGGATGGCACGGAGACGTGGTACTGCCACCTGTCCCGGTATGTGCAACGCTCGGGCACCGTCGAGCCCGGTACCCAGATTGGCAGCGTCGGTTCGACGGGCAACTCGACGGGTCCGCACCTGCACCTCGAGGTGCACCCCTCCGGTGGCGACGCGGTCAACCCGCGGACCTGGTTCGCCGAGCGCGGCCTGGACTTCTGAGCCGGCCGCCGGACAGTCACCGGCGTCGACTACCGAGATCCAGGTGGCCTCACCCGACGATCCGCGGCCCCGACACCGGGCCCGTCACCCGCCGTACGTCCGCCGCCAGCTGGGCGGAACTGAGCCCGATCGCGAGGTCGATCCCGTGCTCCACATCGCGGACGAGGAACGCACAGGTCGGCCCCGAGCCAGACACGATCGCTCCGAGTGCGCCCAAGCCCCGGCCAGCCTCCAGAGTCGCGGTCAGCTCCGGTGCCAACGCGCACGCGGCCTCTTGGAGATCGTTGTCCAGCAGCCGGCCAAGGGCTTCAGCGTCGGCTGCCCGTAGCGCCGCCAACACATCGGGCGCGACGCCGGGCGCGGGGATGCTTCGGTTCGAGCGCAGTTGGTCAAGCTTGGCGTAGACGGCGGGCGTGGCGAGTCCCTGATCAGACATTGCCAGGACCCAGTGGAAGACACCTCCCACCATGGCGGACGTGAGGCGCTCGCCCCGTCCCGTTCCCAGTGCGGTGCCGCCCATCAGCGCGAACGGGACGTCACTGCCGACACGTGCGGCCAAGATCGCCAACTCGGCCCGGCCGAGACCGGTGCCCCACAGCGCAGCACAGGCGACCAGCGCGCCGGCCGCGTCGGCGCTTCCGCCGGCCATGCCGGCAGCTACCGGGATCTCCTTGCGGATATGCAGCCCGGCGCCGCTGGTGACACCCGAGTATGCCGCGAGCGTCCGGGCGGCCTGCATCGCGAGGTTGGAATCATCGCGCGGTACCTGCTCGGAGCCGACGCCTTCGGCCGTCACCGAGAAGTCCTCGGCCGAACGGGCGACCACCTCGTCGTAGAGAGACACGGCGTGGAAGACCGTGGCGAGGTCGTGGAAGCCGTCCGGCCGGCGCGGGCCCACCGAGAGCGCCACGTTGACCTTTGCCGGCACCCGAACGGTCACCGACGGCATGGCGGGAGGTTACTCGGCGCTGGACCGTTCGACCGGCCCACCGCGGCGTGCCGCCGCGATTCGGGCGAAGTCATCGACGGTCAGCTGCTCGCCACGCACCCGGGGATCTACCCCCGCCTCGCGCAGGATGGTCTCTGCCAACGCGGGTGACCCCGCCCAGGGTGACAATGCCGCGCGCAGGGTCTTTCGTCGCTGCGCGAACGCCGCGTCAACGACGGCGAACACATCGCGCCGGTCGGCCGCGTGGGCCGCGTGGGGAGGATCGTGCCGGACGAATGCCACCAACCCGGAGTCGACTTTAGGGGCGGGCCAGAACACGGTCCGCGCGACTGTGCCCGCCGGATGGACGTCGGCGTACCACGCCGCCTTCACCGATGGCACGCCGTACGTCCGGGTGCCAGGAGCGGCGGCCAGCCGGTCTGCCACCTCCTTCTGGACCATGACCAAACCGTGCCGGAGACTCGGGAGCGCTTCAAGAAGATGCAGCAGTACCGGAACCGCGACGTTGTACGGGAGGTTGGCGACCAGCATGGTCGGATCGGGTCCGGGCAGATCGGTCACTCGCAGAGCGTCCGCCTGGATCACGACGAGCCGGCCGGCCAGACTCGGAGCGCGGTCGGCGACTGTCGCAGGCAGCGCACCGGCCCGCGTCGGGTCGACCTCGATCGCCACGACGCGGGCGGCCTCGGGCAGCAGACCCAGCGTTAACGAGCCCAGCCCCGAACCGACCTCGAC
>DASSDH010000127.1:0-2073 GCA_035697245.1 Jiangellaceae bacterium | reverse complement strand
CCACCCTCGGAGCCGCCAGCGGCGAGCCACCGAGACGCGGCCGTGTGGCGTAGGACGTGCGGGTGGAAGCCGTTGATCCCCGCCAGCTCCGCACGCCATTTCAGGGTCTTGTGCAACGCGTCGTAGGAGAACCCCTTGCCCCGGTCCCCCAGCCACAACGCGGGCGTTGACGCCAGGAGATGGATTCTGCGCTGCCGTAGGTAACGGTCGATGGCAGCGGCCGTCCGCGGCCCCATCGGAATCCTCCGGCCCCTCCCGCCCTTCCCGCGGCGCACCACGGCCGAGCCGCGGCCTAGGTCTATGTCGTCGAGTGTCATTGCAACCACTTCGCCGGCCCGGGCGCCGGTCTCGAGCATCAGCCGGACGATCGCATCGTCCCTCCGGTCGCGTAGGTCTTTGCCAGCGCAGGCTTTGAGGAGTTTGGTGATCTGCTCCTCGGTGAGCACCGGGACGACCTTTACGTCCAGCTTCGGCGGTTTTGACCCGGCCAGCTCGTCGCGTGGGATCTCCTCCTCGTCGGCGAGCCATGCGCTGAAGCGCTTGAGGGCGAGGTGGCGGGAGCGGGCGGTCGCCGGTTCGGCGCCGTCCCTGAGTAGGGAGGTGACGAAGGTGTTGACGGTTGGCCGGTCAAGCACGGGTTGCACGCTCTCGGCCGCGCACCAGGCCAGGAACCGGCGGACTCCGTCGCCGTACACCTTCACCGTCTGCGGGGACTTCCTCTCGGCGCGCAGGTGCAGCAGCCACGAACTCAGCAGTGCGGCCAGGTCAGGGCGCGCGATATCCCGGACTCGCTGAACTCCCATGCTCAGATATCTTGACTGATCGCGGCATGCGAAGACAAGCTAGCCGTGTTGATCGGCGTTTCCGCAGGTCAGCGCAAGACAACTCGATAGACGTCAGTCGAGGTAGTCGCGCAGCATCTGGGAGCGCGACGGGTGCCGCAGCTTGGACATCGTCTTGGACTCGATCTGGCGGATCCGCTCGCTGGTCACCCCGTAGACCTTGCCGATCTGGTCGAGCGTCTTCGGCTGGCCGTCGGTTAGTCCGAAACGCATCGACACCACGCCGGCCTCCCGCTCGGACAGAGTGTCAAGCACCGAGCGCAGCTGCTCATGCAGCAGCGTGAACGACACCGCGTCGGCCGGCACGATCGCTTCGGAATCCTCGATCAGGTCACCGAACTCGCTCTCGCCGAGCGGCGTGTGCAGGGAGATGGGCTCGCGGCCGTACTCCTGGACCTCGACGACCCTCTCCGGGGTCATGTCGAGCTCGGTGGCCAGTTCCTCCGGAGTCGGTTCGCGGCCGAGATCCTGCAGTATCCGCCGCTGCACCCGGGCCAACTTGTTGATCACCTCGACCATGTGCACAGGAATGCGGATGGTACGGGCCTGGACGGCCATCGCCCGGGTCATCGCCTGCCGGATCCACCAGAAGGCATACGTCGAGAACTTGTAGCCCCTGGTGTAGTCGAACTTCTCCACCGCGCGGATCAGGCCCAGGTTGCCCTCCTGGACCAGGTCCAGGAACAGCACGCCGCGGCCGGTGTAGCGCTTGGCGAGCGACACGACCAGTCGCAGGTTGGCCTCGAGCAGGTGGTTCTTCGCCCGGCGGCCGTCCTCGGCGATGATCTCCAGCTCACGGCGAAGCTTCGGCGCGCGCTTCTCGCAGGGGTTGAGCTTCTCCTTGGCGAACAGCCCGGCCTCGATCCGCTTGGCCAGCTCGACCTCCTGCTCGGCGTCGAGCAGGGGGACCTTGCCGATCTGCCTGAGGTAGTCCTTGACCGGGTCGGCCGTGGCGCCGGCCTGCGCGACCTGCTGCGCCGGCTCGTCGGTGTCGTCCTCGTCCGATACGACAGGCAGCGGGTCCGTCCGGGTGCCGGTGGCAGCAGGCCGAGGGGTACCGCTCACGGCGGTCGTCATGATGATCAACCTGTCTCCGGGCTCGCGGAAGGTTCCGAGAACCGGGACGGCGCCGGCTCGGCTACCGGCGTGCGAGGTGCCTCGGCAGCTCCAGTGTCACACTCGCCGGCCGACCCTGCACACGCCGCGGACCGTCAAGCGGCGACACGGGAGC
>DASSDH010000126.1:0-7032 GCA_035697245.1 Jiangellaceae bacterium | reverse complement strand
GCCGCCTTGGTCGCCGCGACGCGCTGCTGGAGCTCGTCGACTCGTGCGGAGAAGTCCATGGTTCCTCCTTGGGTTGCGCCGATACCGGTCTGAGCTGCTGCTTACGACGCTACGAAGCCCGGCTGCCACGCGGCTGCCACGGGCGCCGACCTCGCTGCCGCATGTCCCCAGGAGCGGCGGTGTGGGCAGTACTGCGGCAGGCGGAGCGTCGTCAGTCTCGGTCAACGCCGTCACTGATGCCGCCAGCTGCCGGGTCCTGTACTGGCGTATGTTCCTCCCGGAGTCCTGGGGATGCCGACACCGGCGGCGGGCGGCCTGCCATGTGTCGCGCGGGGATGGCAGTGGCGCGGCCGCGACCGACGGTCACCGGCGTGCCAACGCACCCTCACCTCGGCGGTATGGAGCCGCCTTTACACAGACATGTCCGCCTCGGACTCGGGAGACCTTCGGCCTGGCTCACTACCGTTGCCGCATGGAAGACGCTGTTTACCCAGACGTACGCCGGTCGCGCCGGCTGGCAAGGATCCTCGCCGCCAACCCGCGGGCGGCGATCTACGGCACGATCGTCGCCAGCGCGGTGATCGCGACCACCGCCGGCGGGCACGAGTCCGCAGCGCTCATCCTGGAGGCCACCCTTGCCACCCTGCTGGTCTTCTGGCTCGCCCACGTGTACGCCGACTTCCTAGGCCATGCGCTCCGCCGCGCCTCGTCGAACGTGAGGCTCATGGCCTCCGTCATGTTCCAGGAGCTGTCCATGCTGGTTGCTCCCGCATTGTCCATCTTCTTCCTGCTACTTGGTGCATTGGGCGTCCTAGGGGAGGCTCTCGCGGTAGGCATGGCGCTCTGGAACGGCGTGGTCCAGCTGATCGGGTGGGGGATCGACCTAGGACGCCAACGCGGACAAGCGTGGCCGGCGGCCCTGCTCACAGGGCTGGTCAACGGCGCCTTCGGCGTGGTGATCGTCCTACTTGAGGTGCAGCTGCACTGACCACCCGACCTTGTCGCCCGCGAGCAGGTCGTCGAGCTGAGTCCGGAGGCGCTGCCGGACCGCTTGCGCGTGACCGGATCGTCGGTACGGTCGCCTTGGCTCGGCCGATCTCTCGTCGCTTAGTGCTTCCCGGCGATTGGGCGGGATCATGGTGCTAAACCTGCTGGTCAGCGGGGGGTGTTGGCCGGCGGATGGCGCTCGGCTGGTGGGCTCCCGGCGGGGCTCCCGTGGCCGCCGCGACCGTGCTCTTCTTCCCCACGTCGGGCGGCAAAACGGAGGCGTACCTGGGACTCAGCGGATGCGCCATGTTCTCGCTCATAGGCACGACCGCGCGGACGGCGGCATGCTGCGGTCGCGCTCGCCGCAACGCCCAGCGACCGCATCGCCGGTCTGCTGCTCATCGATCCCGCCGGGTTCATCCGCGCACGGCTGACCGGCCGGCTCCTGGCGTCCACCCTGCCGTGGATCCTGCGGCCCAACCCGCGCACCAGCGAACGGATGCTCAGGTACATGTCCGCACCGAGTCACACACCATCCCGCGAGCTCATCGACTGGCTGACGATCATCATCCGGTGCGCGCACACCAGCGTCGCCCCCGGCCCGATGCCCGCCGAACTCATCCACCGCTGGCAGTCGACTCCGCGGATGGTGGCCACCGGTGAGCACGACCGGTTCTTCCCACCGGACCACCTACGCGGGCCAGTCCGCGACCGGCTCGACAGCGACACGGTGGTTCTCGCCGGCGCTGGACACCTCACACCCCAGGAACACCCGGACGACGTCGTCGCCCTGCTTGCCGGCCTCGCTCGGAACCGAGGATAGCCCGCACATCAACTCGACCCGGTCGGCCGGCGGGATGCGCTCCCCTCACGTCCCCGGCCTGCCGAGCGAGCAGCGGACACAGAGCCTCGACGCAGCTGTTCTGCGTATGCCTGGGCCGACAAGCCGTGCATCAGCGTGGCGGGTTCCCACGGCCCGACGCCGCCAATGCGCTCGGGCGTGATCCTCGTGACGAACCCTGGCGGCGGGTCTGGCATGTTCGGGAACACGACGGCGGGCCCGCTGTATTTGTACGCGAGGCGCTGGAGAATAAGTGGTGCTCGCCTGATCGGCGTGCCCGCCTGTGTACGGGGTTGAACGGCGAGTGCATCCGTCGAGGTCATGTGCAGTGTTTAAGCCGCGCGGCATGTGACCGTGGCGGAACTGCGACCGGATTGATCCGGGCGGGCACGAGCAGCCGGCGTGGCATGGTTCGTGGCATGAAATGACGTCAACCATGAGTCCACTGGTGGGGCTGGTGGGGCATGCAGTGGGGGCATAGTCGCAGTACTGCGGCCTTTTAATCCGCGGGTTGTGGGTCGTCACCCGCGACCTGCCCGACTTCCAGCGGGTCTACGACGACCGCCTGTCCATCCTCCCCGGAGTCCAACGTCTCAGTTCCACCCTCGTCATGAAGACCGTGGTCGAAAACCGGCCGCTTCCCCTATGACAAGCACCAAGCTAAGTAGTTCAGCCGTCGCGGGCCGCACGTGACGACACCCACACATCGGCAGTTCAGCGAGTTCCCTGTTTGCGGCAGACATCCCAGGTTCTTTGATGTCAAGCAGCGGCTGCCATGTGGTGACTCCAGGCGGTGTGTTCGTCGTAGCGGGTCTGGGTCTTGAGGCAGCCGTGGAGGATGCCGACGAGGCGGTTGGCGACTTGGCGGAGTGCGGCTTGGTGGCCGATGTTCCGGTCGCGGAGCTGCTGGTAATAGGCCCGAGCTCCGGGTGATCCGCGCAATGAGCAGAACGCCCATTGCTGCAGTGCGTCCCCGAGGCGTCGGTTGCGGGCGTAGCGGGCGAGCACGATCTTCCTGGTGCCCGACGCGCGCGTGATCGGTGCGGTGCCGGCGTAGCTCTTGCGTGCTTTGGCATCGAGGAAGCGGTGTGGGTCGTCGCCGAACTCTCCGAGGACCCGGGCGGCGAGGATCGTGCCGAGGCCTGGTTGGCTGGCGTAGATCTCAGCGTCCGGGTGTGGGCCAAAATGTGCGCTCACCACCGCACCGAGTTGATCGATCTGGGTGCTCAGGGCCTCGATGACGGCGACCTCGCTGGTCACGATGGCGGCATAGGCAGACTGGATCACCGGTGGCTGTCGCAGTTGCTCGGCACCCAGAATCGCTTGCAGCTGTGCGGTCTTGGCGTCGACGTCGCGACGGCTGGCTCGTCGCAGCGCGGCGCTGATCCGCGACTTGGTGAGCCGGGCGGCTTGGTCGGGGGCGGGAGCGCGGCGGAGCAGCTCGAGTGCGTCGGGCGAGTCGAGGTCGGGGAAGGCGGTGAGCGCGGCGGGGAAGAAGTCCCGCAGCGCCGACCGCAGCCGCAGCACGTGTCGGGTGCGATCCCAGACCAGGCTCTGGTGCGTGCGGGCGGTTAGCTTGATGGCCTCGCCCTGGTGGCTGTTGCCGGCGACCGGTCGGTGGTGTGCCCGGTCGAGGCGCACGATCTCGGCCAGCAGGTGCGCGTCGGCGGTGTCGGACTTCGCGCCCGAGGTGGAGTGCCGTTGCCGGTAGCGGGCGGCCGACATCGGGTTGATCGCGAACACCTCATAACCGGTAATGATCAGGGCGGCCACCCAGGGTCCGCGGTCACTCTCGATCCCGACCTTCACCATGGCGGCTGCCTGACCGGGTTCCAGGTCGGCCCACTGGGCGGGCATGCGTTCGGCGATCAGGGCGTGCAGCCGCGTGATGCCCTCCAGTCCCTCCGGCAGTCGTCTGCGTGTCAGCACCTGGCCGGTGTCGTCAACGATCTCGATGTCGTGATGGTCCTCGGCCCAGTCATCTCCTACGAACAACAACGCGCCTCCCGGTTTCGGTTCGGACACCATCAGCAGCGAGGAGGAGACAGCCGGCGATCTAATGGTCAAGTGCTCACCGCAACAGACGGGGCACGTCATCCCAGCAGCGGTTTCGCCTCCTCACGACCAGCGGGCGCACGGTCTGCCGCAAGACCTGCACGGGTCAGAAGAGGAGAGTGCTGACCCGCCGGCCGCTACCGGAATCGAGCCTGCCAAACAGGCTCGATAGAAGCCATTAGAAGAGGACGAGTATCTGGGGTGGCTAGACCTGGCTCTGGGTGGTCAGAGCGAGCACCATGCGGGGATGAGCGTTCACGATGTGCGGCATATCTACCTGGCTGTCATCGCCGCGGTGAGCGCCGGCGACGACGCTGCTCTGGATGAGCTCATGGCGGAGAACCTGATTGATCACAACCCGGCGCCCGGCCAGCCGCCCGGTCGGGCCGGATTCAAGTACTGGGCGGCATCGGCGCGGGACGCCTTCCCCGACCTCACCGGCGTCGTCGAAGACACGGTCGTGGAAGGCAACAAAGTCGCCGCCCGGGTGACCTGGCGAGGCACGCACCGGGGCGTCTTCGCTGGGGTGGTAGGCACGGGCGTCGCCGTCGAGTTTGCAGCCTTTCACATCGTCCGGTTCGCTGAAGGACTCGCAGCCGAGTGGTGGGGAACAGCCGACCTACTCACCGCCATGCGCCAAGTGGGTGTGACGGACGGAGCTTCGCCATAGAGCAACGGCTCTCGTCCACGAACGTGATCGAGTCGGCGTCCGATTGGATAAGCACTCATCTCGGGGCGAGTGTGTCGGGCACGTGGTCCCAACCAATATTCGATAGCGATACCCATCCCGGGCGCAGTCGTTCGCCTGCTACGCGATCATTGCAAGGGTCCGGGCACACCCTCGGCGGCATGGTCGGACATTCCTGGCTGACCACAGCCGTGCATGGTTATGCGGGTGAATCCCGCCCCCGGCACAGTCGCCAGGTGGCCAGGTCGTCGTGCTGCAGCCATAGGGGGGTCTGTTCTTCGACCCAGCCCCGGTGTCTTGCAACCCTGCCGAAGATCACCGGCGCATCCCGTCACTCCGTGGCGATCCTGAGGCTAGGCCGAAAGAGTGACCTCGCCACGCGCTGCATGCACCGAAGCTCAGCACCGCGCCGACGGCACAGAAGACCGCTGAATGCTCCCGGCGGGGGAAGCGCTGACCGCCACCCCTGAACTGTTGGTGCGAACCGTCCTCGGGATGGAGCCTCGGTCCACCCGAGCTGGGTGATTCGCCCTCCGGTGGCGTCGGTGAGGAGCGGCGTGAACCCCCTATCGACCGCCGCGACGGCCGCTGAGACTTAAGTGGCGCGGCTTAGCGTGGATCGACCGATGCCGGATTTCTTGGCCGGTCGGAGTGCGGCTGAGCTGGTCGGAGGAGGCTTCACCTGGACAGGTTCGCTCCCCGAACCGGTCATGCTGCCGTGGATCAGCCGCCGGGTGGAGAAGGCCTGCCGATCTTGGGCCATCCCTTGAACGACGCGGCGTAGACGTCTCGGTACCGCGGGGGGAGGATGAGCGGACATGTCCCCCTCCCTGGTGGGCCGGATGCTCGAGATCGACGGCATCCTCGAGCTCGTCCGCAGCGGCGGCTCGCTGGTGGTCACCGGCCCGCCTGGGATCGGGAAGTCCTCGCTGCTGCACGAGGCCGAGCACGCCGCGAGAGCACGGGGTATGGGCGTGCTCTCGGCGATCGGCGTTCAGTCCGAGGCCCACCTACCGTACGCAGGGCTGCACCAACTTCTCCGCCCCGTGCTGGATCGGATCGACCGACTCCCTCCTCCTCAGCGAGACGCGATCCAGGCGGCGTTCGGGCTCAGGGAGGCCGAACCTCCCGATCTCTTCCTCGTCGGCCTCGGGACGCTGAACCTGCTCACCGACGAAGCGACGAACGACGGGCTCCTCGTGATCGCCGAGGACGCGCAATGGCTCGATCACGGCACGGGGGAGGTCATGGCGTTCGTCGCTCGCCGCTTGGGAACGGATCCGGTTTCGCTCCTCATCGCGCTTCGCGAAGGGCACGAGAGCCCCCTGTCCGTCGCCGGACTTTCCGAGATGCGGCTCGAGGGTCTGGACGAGGTCGCGGCGACGGAGCTTCTCGGCGAGCTCGCTCCCGACCTTCCGGCGTCCGTGCGCGATCGACTCCTGGAGGAGTCGGCCGGGAATGCTCTCGCGCTCGTCGAGTTACCAGCCGCCCTCGCATCGGATCAGCTCGCGGGCGCGGCTCCGCTCCCGGTGGTCCTCCCGATCACCGAACGGTTGGAACGCGCGTTCGCGTCTCGTGTGCAGGAGCTGCGTCCTGAGACCAGGGCACAGCTCCTCATCGCCGCGCTGAACGATTCAGGCGACCTCGAGGAGGTCCTCCGTGCCTCTGCGGTTGGCGACAGGAAGCTCGGTGACTTGCAGACGCTCGAGGACGCGGCCGCCTCAGGCCTCGTCGATCTGGATCCGACCACTCTTCGCTTCCGTCACCCCTTGGTGCGCTCAGCGATCGTCCAGATGGTGAGCGACGCAGACCGCCGATCAGCTCATGAAAGGTTGGCGGATGTCCTGGTCGATGACCCGGATCGCCGCGCGTGGCACCGTGCCGCGTCGATTGTTGGAACGGATGACGACGTCGCCTCACAGCTGGAGGCTGCCGCCGCGCGCGCGGAGCGCCGGGGCGGGATCGCCACCGCTGTCGCGGGACTGGAGCGGGCGGCCGAGCTCTCAGGCGACGTCGGCGCTCGCGGCCGACGACTCATGCATGCGGCCGACCTCGCCTTCGAGCTCGGGCGCCGTGACCTGGTGGGTCGGCTGCTACAGCGGGCCGAGCTCCTCGAGCTGGGCGAGCTCGAACGGGGGCGGATGACCTGGATCCAAGAGATGGTCGCTCCGCGCATCCCTGGCGCCGCGGAACTGCAGTCGTTGGTCCACCTCGCCGACCGGAGCCGAACTCTCGACGATCAGGACCTCGCGATGGATGTCCTCTGGCTGGTCGCGCAGCGGTGCTATTGGTCCGCTCCCGGAGGAGACATCCGCGCCGAGGTCATCAAGGCCGCGGCGAGCCTGGGATCGTTGGACGACGACCCGCGCCTGGTCGCGATCGTCGCCTACGCGGCCCCGATCGAACGCGGAACCGCGGTGGTCGATCACGTGTCCCGGGCGGTCAGCGACCACCACGAAAC
>DASSDH010000125.1:0-16852 GCA_035697245.1 Jiangellaceae bacterium | reverse complement strand
CCACCAGGCCGCCCGCGAGATCGGCCAGCGTTTCGACTTCCGGAACACCGACGCGGCGATCCGGTGGGCCGGGGACTTCGGCGTCGAGATGGAAGCGTCCGGCGAGGATCGGGTGGCAGCCGTTCTCGACGTGTTCAAGGACAAGCTGGTCAAGCGTGGCGTCTCGCTGAAAGCGCTCGACGCGAGCAAACCGCGGGCGTCCGGCCGGCTGTACAAGATCGGCGCCACCTTGCAGAACGGGCTGACTCAGGAGCAGGCGAAGAAGATCACCAAGGTCATCCGTGAGGAGGCGCCCCGCACCGTGCGGAGCCAGGTGCAGGGCGATGAGGTCCGGGTGTCGGCCAAGAAGAAGGACGACCTGCAGGCAGTCATCGCGCTGCTCAAGCAGCAGGACTTCGACTTCGCCCTCCAGTTCGTCAACTACCGCTGACCCACCGCTGCGGTGTACACCACAAACGGCGCGACGAGGCCACTGCTACTGGCGGTTGACGCAGATCCGGCCAGGCTCGACCGGATCGAGTCGGAGCTTCAGCGCAGTTTCGGCATCGATTTCCGCGTGCGTGGGGAGCTCGTCGGAGCCGACGCCGTGCGGCTTCTGGAAACCGCCCATGCCGGTGGCCAACAAGTCGCGCTCGTGCTCGTCGACCACATGCTCCCGGAGCGGGAGCGAGCCCAGGTGCTGACCCAGGCGAGGACACTGCATCCCGACGCCGCGCGCGTGCTCCTCATCGAATGGGGTGCCTGGGCTCATCGCAGCGCTGCCAGCGCAATTCTCACGTCCATGGCGGTCGGCGACATCGACTACTACGTCCTCAAGCCGTGGATCGAACGCGACGAGCTCTTCCATCGCACGGTCGCGGAGTTCGTACAGGAGTGGTCCCGCAGGGATGTCACGAACCTTCGCGAGGTCGTCGTGATTGGCGACCGCCAGTCGCCGCGCGCACACGCCGTCCGTCATCTGCTCAGCCGGAACGGGATCCCCCATGCCTTCCGGCAACGAGGCTCCGAACTGGCGAATGCCGCATTGCGGGCGATCGGCGAGGACGCGTCACCTGCGGAGCTGATGGTCTGGATGCCCGCCATCGGTGGTGTCGTCCTGCATGATCCCACTGACACGGATATCGCCGAGGCGTGGGGAATTCATACGTCGCTTGCAGCGACCGAACGTGACTTCGACGTGCTCGTAATCGGCGCGGGCCCCAGCGGGCTAGCCGCTGCCGTATTCGCGTCCTCGGAGGGGATGCGCACTCTCGTCGTAGAACGTGAGTCCATCGGCGGACAGGCGGCAAGCAGCGCTTTGATCCGCAACTATCTCGGCTTCTCCCGTGGGATACGCGGATCGGATCTCGGCCAGCGCGGATATCAGCAGGCGTGGGTGTTCGGCGCTCGTTTCCTGCTCATGCGAGACGTCTCCCGCCTCGAACCACAGGACTCGGGCTTCGTCGCCCAGATCGACGGCGTGGGCGAGGTCAGGGCCCACACCGTTGTGCTGGCAACAGGAGCGTCGTATCGCCGACTCGGCGTTCCTTCACTCGAAGCATTGTCCGGCGCAGGTGTCTATTACGGTGCGAATGTCTCCGAGGCCCACGCCCTCACCGGTTTGGACGCCGTGGTGGTGGGTGGTGGGAACTCCGCCGGTCAGGCGGTGCTTGACCTGGCGCGTTATTGCCGACGTGTCACTCTCGTCGTCCGCGGTGGCGACCTGGCCACCGAAATGTCGGCCTACTTGATCGACGCCATCGAGTCCGCTGCCAACGTCGTGATCCACACCGCCACCGAGGTGATCGGTGGCAACGGAGACGGCCGCCTCGAGGCCGTCACAGTTCGGCACAAGAGCACCGGCGTGGAGGAGTCTCTTCCGACGAGCGGCCTGTTTGTGATGATCGGCGCCGACCCTTGCACCGACTGGCTCCCCGAGTCCGTGGGGCGCGACTCGTTCGGCTTCGTGCTGGCCGGATCAGACGCCGCAGCCAGCGACCTATGGCCCCTGGACCGGGCACCGCAACCGTTCGAAACCACGCTTCCTGGTCTGTTCGTGGTGGGGGATGCCCGTTGTGGGTCGGTGAAGCGAGTCGCCTCGGCGGTCGGCGAGGGTTCAGTCGTGGTTTCGCAGCTGTATCACCACTTGCGGGCCTTCGGTGCCTGAGCAGCGTTTCATCTATTCGTCGCCCATGGTGGTCGTCACGGCGATCGTGCTGTCGTTGCCGTTGGCCGGCTTGATTCTGCTCATCCGCATGGCTGAACTCGACGTCCACTGGGAGAACCATCCGGCACACTTCTGGCTGGTGCTGGTGACCGCGGCGATCAGTGCCGCACTGGCCTATGCGACCAGCGTCGCCGCGTCACGGCGCGGCGACGGGCGCGTGCTGCTGGTCTCGCTCGCCTTCCTGGTGACCGCCGGCTTCCTGGGACTGCATGCGCTGGCCACACCTGGGGTGCTGCTGGACACGCCGAACGCCGGCTTTGTGCTCGCGACGCCGGTCGGCCTTGCGCTCGGCTCGATTCTCGCCGTCGTCTCGACCGTCGACGTATCCGGTGAGCAACGAGCGGTCGGTGCGATGCGTCTGGGCCGATGGCTGCGTGCGGTCTTGCTGACCGCGATGGCCTTGTGGGCTCTTGCATCGTTGGCGCAGCTGCCGCCCCTGCACCATGAGGGCGTACCCGAGCGCGCGGACGGCATCCTCGCCGTAATCGCCGTACCGGCCATCGTGCTGTATTGCGTCAGCGCCTTTCGCTATCTCCGGTTCTGGCGGCAGCGGCCTTCCCTGATGTTGCTGTCGATGATGTCGGCGTTCGTGCTGCTCGCGGAGGCCATGCTCGCGGTGGTCTTCGCACGCAACTGGGCGCTGTCCTGGTGGGAGTGGCACCTGCTTCTGCTCGCCGCGTTCGGACTGGTGGCAGCCGGAGCGCGCATCCAATGGCACGAAGAACGTTTTGCCGACCTCTACCTCGACGACACCCTCGCGGGCGAGCGCGAGATCAGTGTGCTGTTCGCCGACCTCGAGGGCTTCACCAGCTTTTCCGAAGACCACCAGCCGGCCGAGGTCACGGCAATGCTGAATGCGTACTTCGAGGCTGTCGTTCCGCCGATCGTGAGTGAGTTCGGTGGAGATGTCGAGCGGATCATCGGCGACGCGCTGATGGTTACGTTCAACAAGCGAGGCGATCAGCCGAACCACGCGAGGCTCGCGGCGTCCGCCGGGCTGGCGTTGCAGAATTCCGCGGCACGGCTTGCCGAGACACATCCCGAGTGGCCCCGTTTCCGGGTCGGAATCAACAGCGGCCCTGTCGCCCTCGGGGTACTGGGAACGGAAGGGGCCCGCACGCACACGGTCATCGGAGACATCGTGAATGTCGCGTCCCGACTCGAGAGCATCGCACCAAGAGGTGAGGTTGCGATTGGTCCCGGCACGAAGGCTTTGCTTCCCGATGCGGACACGGAGTCACTTGGGGTGCTGCACCTGAAAGGAAAGGCCCAGCCGCTGGAAGCGTTCCGGCTCATCGCCCTGCACCGGCATCCCGCCTGACTCGCATCGTGACAGTTCGGCCTCACGGCACGACTCGCGGAGCGGAGCGTCAGCGGCGGTAGCCGGACATCTCCTCGAGCCGCGCGATCCGCTCGGCCATCGGGGGGTGCGACGAGAACAGCTTGGCCAGCCCGTCGCCGCGGAACGGGTTCGCGATCATCAGGTGACTCGCTGCGACCAGCTCGCGTTCCGCCGGCAAAGGCAGCTGGCGAGTGCCCATCTCCAGCTTGCGCAGTGCGCCGGCCAGAGCCAGCGGATCGCCGGTGAGCCGGGCCCCATCGGCGTCGGCCTCGAACTCCCGGGAGCGGCTGATGGCGAGGTGGATCACCGACGCGGCGATTGGCCCGAGCACCATGAACAGCAGCGCACCGAGCGGGCCGGGCCCACTGTCGTCGTCGCCATGGGGCAGAAAGAATGCGAAGTTCGCCATGAGCATGATCGCGCTGGCGAGAGCCGCGGCAACCGACGAGGTGAAGATGTCGCGGTTGTAGACGTGGGCGAGCTCGTGCCCGAGCACCGCCCGCAGCTCACGCTCGGTCAGGACGGTGAGAATCCCTTCGGTGCAACAGACCGCGGCGTTCGCGGGGTTGCGCCCCGTGGCGAACGCGTTGGGCGCTCGAGTAGGACTCACGAACAGGCGGGGCATCGGCTGGCGTGCCGACGTCGACAGCTCGCGGACGATCCGATACATCATCGGCTGCTGAGCCTCCCCGACGGGGTAGGCCCGCATCGATCGCAGCGCGACCTTGTCACTGTTGAAGTACGCGTAGCCGTTGATCGCCAGGGCGACGACCAGGGCGATCCAGAGCCCGGTGGTGCCGAACAGCGACCCGACGAACAAGATCAGCGCCGACAGCAGGCCGAGCAGGGCCGCCGTCTTGAGCCCGTTGTGGTGCACGTCAACCTCTCGTGATCGTCCCGGCGACTGGGATTGGTCACGGGTGTCGCATCCGGGAAACGTGCCGCTGGGTGGCTGCGTTCCCGCCCGCGAGCGTTAGCCAAGCAGCCCAGCGCTGACGTCGGCCAGCCCCAGGACGAGCTGGGGTAGCACGGAGAACGCCACACCGGCGGCCAGGGCGATTCCGACTGCGAGTCCCGACGACGCCGGAACGTCGTACGAAACCGCCTCTTGCCCCGCGGAGCGACTGGCGAACAGCAGAGCGGTCCAGCGCAAGTAGTAGGCCAGCGCAATGACGGTGTTCACTGCGACGGCTACGGCCAGCCAGACGGCACCGCCGGACACCGCGGAGTCGATCACGACGACCTTGGCCCACAGGCCCGCCACGCCGGGCGGCAAGCCCGCGAGCGCCAACAGCCCAAAGGCCAGTGCGGCGGCACTCGCCGGTTCCGAATAGGCGAGCCCACGGTAGTCCTCGATCAGACCGGCCGGTCTGCTCCTGGTGACGACGACGACGACGCCGAAGGCCGCAAGGTTGACGACCGCATAGACGCAGACGTAAGCGACGACGGCCGACAGCGCCGCCCCAAACCGCGCCCCGGCCACGCCGCTCGACGCCACCCCGAGCGGCGCAAGCATGTACCCCGACTGAGCCACCGACGACCAGGCGAGCAGCCGCACAGCCCGACGCTGACGCAGCGCCGCGACGTTGCCCAGCGTCATCGTGGCCACCGAGACCACGGCGATGGCTGGGCCCCACACGTCCGCGTAGGCGGGAAAACCTTCCCCGACGACAATGACGAGCCCGACGATGCCCGCCGCCTTGGACACCACCGAGAGGAACGCGGCAACCACCACTGGTGCGCCCGCATAGGTGTCCGGAACCCAGAAGTGGAACGGCACCGCCCCGACCTTGAACGCCAGCCCGACCAGGGTGAGCACGACGCCGGCCGTGGCGACCGACGTGCGGCTGGCCGGGTCCGCGAGCACGGTGGCAATGCGGTCGAGGTGCAATGAGCCGGTCGCGCCGTAGACGAGACTGATCCCGTACAGCATCACGGCGACCGACACGACGGACACCAGGAAGAACGTCAGCGCGGCCTCGGCGCCGCGCGCATCACGTCGTCGCAATCCGACGAGAGCGAATGCCGGCAGCGACACGACTTCCAGTGCGACGACAATCGTGGCCAGGTCACGGCCAGCGGCGAGAACGAGCGCTCCGGTCGCCGAGGCCAGGATGAGAAATCCGGTCTCGCCGGGCGGCAGCGGGTTGGGGCCCGAGACCTCGTCTCGATGCGCGAGGAGCAGCACCACGATCGTCCCCACCAGCACGACTGCCTGGAACACCAGGGTGATCTGGTTGACGACATAGGAGCAGGACTCGAGCGCTCCGGGCGATCCGGCGATGCAGAAGGTCCTCCGCGCGTCCCCCCACAGCACCCCGACGACGACCAGCGCCGTCAGGGCTCCGGCGACCGCGATCGTTGTCAGGACCACAGCTGCGCGGCGAGGTAGCCACAGATCCGCCACGAGTACGGCGAGCGCCGTGACCGCCGTCAGGACGGCCGGCCCGACGGTCAGCCAGTCGACACCCTGCGCCAAGGCCGTCACAGAGACGCTCCTGCCAGCAGCGCCTGCACGGCGGGGTTGACCACCGTCAGGACGAGACCTGGCCACAGTCCCAGCAGCAGCGTGAGGGCCACGAGCGGCCCCCAACAGGCGACCTCATGCGGGGTCACGTCTCCGAGCACGGCAAGCCGTGGGCCGATGGTGTCCTCGCCCTGACAGACCCGTCGTACCACCGCAAGCAGGTACCAGGCGGTGAGCACCAGCCCGACCAAGGCAATCGCGAGGAGTACCAGAAAATACGGCCGCCGCAGCAACTCGGCCGGTTCGAACGAACCGATCAGCGCCAGGAACTCGCCCCAGAACCCAGCCAGGCCGGGCAGGCCGAGCGACGCGATCGCGGCGAATGTCAGCAACGCGCCCAGCCGGGGCAGCCGGACGTAAAGTCCACCGCCAAGCTCGTCGAAGTCACTGGTCCCGTGCCGGTCCTTGATCGCGCCGGCCAGGAAGAACAACAGGCCGGTGATCACACCGTGGGCGAGACCAGCGAAGACCGAGCCGTTCAGGCCAGCCGGCGTCAGGGTCGCGACGCCGAGTACGACGAAGCCCATGTGCCCCACGCTGGAGAACGCGACCAGCCGCTTGAGATCGCGCTGGCCGAGGCAGGCGAGGGCTCCGTAGACGATGCCGACTACCGCGAGCCCCCCGAGCACCGGAGCCAGCCGGGCGACGCCATCGGGAACGACCGGCACGGCTACTCGGACCAAGCCATAGGAACCCATCTTCAGCAGCACACCCGCCAGCAGCACGGACCCGACGGTCGGCGCCTTCGCATGCGCGTCCGGCAGCCAGCTGTGCAGCGGCCACACGGGAACCTTCACCGCGAGCCCGCCGACGATGGCCAGAGCAGCGACGAGTTGCGCGCCCCGGCTGATCCCCTCGCCGCCCCGGGCGGCGAGCTCCACCATGTCGAACGTGCCCGTCTGTGCGTGAACCACGAGAAAGCCGACGAGCATCAGGGCCGAGCCGAGCAGCGTGTAGAGGATGAAGGTGGTCGCTGCCGTGGTGCGGCCGGGCTGATCGTGTGGGTCTCCCCACCACGCGATGAGGAACCACATCGGCACGAGGACGATTTCGAAGAACAGGAAGAAGAGCAGGAGGTTCAGGGCGAGGAACGTGCCGACCATCCCGACCTCGAGCAGCAGGACGATGGCCACGAACGCACGCAGCCGTCCAGCCTCGGGACGAACGCGCAGCGTGTAGAGACTGCAGCAGAACACCAGCAGGGCTGTCAGCACCGCAAACGGCAGTGAGATCCCGTCGACACCGAGATGCCATCGCAGGTCGAGCGCCGGCGCCCAGGCGGCGTCGGTGACCAGGCGAAAGTGTCCTCCGCGGTCGCGCCCGGCCAGAACCGCCGCCCCCAGCAGCGCGAGCAGTGTGACAGCTGACGCTGCCACGCCCGCCCACGGCGCCAGCCGGTCGCCGGTCCGCCGTGGCATGACTGCGAGGCCGATGCACACGACGAGCGGAACGCCCAGCGCAACATGGAGGAGCACCTGACCGTTCACCACCACGCGGCCCCCGCTCCCGCGAGCGCCAGCACGACGACGAAGGCCAGCCCCGCGGTCACGTAGGACTGCACACGACCGGCCTGGGCTGCCTGCGGCACCCGGCCCAACGCCCGGACCGCGCTGCCGGTGCCCCGCACATATGCGTGCACGACATCCCGGTCGCCCGCCACGACCAACCGCGACAGAGCAGTGACGGGTCGGACGATCGCTGCTTCGTAGAGCCTGTCGACCCCGAAACCATCGGCGAGTAGGGGACCCACAGGTCCGAGAGAGACGGCTGGGTCGCGGCCGCCCAGCCGCTGCCACTCCGCCAACGCGCTCAGCGCACCGACGCCGACCAGTGCCAGCGACAGGGCGGCGGTGCCAGCACTGATCGACGGGCCTGCCGGCTCTGCCAGCACGCCGATCCCGGGGTTGAGCATCGCCACGACGACCGACGGCATGAACGCGAGAGCCGCAAGCAGGACCGTGGGCACGGCGAGCATGACCAGCGCGAAACGCATGGGTGGCGGCGGGTCGTGCGCCGTGGCCGACACAGATCGGGTCGGGCCGCGAAAGGCCAGCAGCCAGGCTCGGGTGGCATAAGCCGCCGTCACCAGAACGGTGAACAGTCCAGCCAGCAGTACCAACCAGGCCGCCCAGGGGGGCAGCGGCCCCGCGTGCAGCGCGGCCTCCTCGGCCGCGGCCAGCACCGACTCCTTGGAGAAGAAGCCACCCAGCGGCGGCAGGCCCATCAGCGCGGCCAGCCCGAGAGTGCTCATCAGGTAGGTGAGCGGCATCGACCGCCGCAGGCCGCCCATGCCGGACAGCATGGTGGTGCCGATCGCGTGCGCGACGACACCGGCACCGAGAAACAGCAGAGCCTTGAAGGCCGCGTGGCTGAGCAAGTGGAGCAAGCCAGCGGTGTATCCGCCCACGGCCAGCGCCCCGAGCATGTACGCGAGCTGGCTCGACGTCGACCACGCGAGAACGCGTTTGTAGTCGTCCTGAGCAAGCGCTGCCAGCGCCGCAAGCACCATCGTCGTGGCCGCAACCACAGCCAAGACAGCAAGTGCGCCAGGTGAGAGCAGGAACACCGAGTCGAGCCGAGCCACGAGGAACACACCGGCGGCCACCATCGTGGCCGCATGTATCAGCGCCGAGACCGGCGTGGGACCGGCCATCGCGTCGGGCAGCCACACGTGCAGCGGCACCTGGGCGGATTTGCCGACGACTCCACAGAGCAGAAGCACGAGCCCGACCGTGAGCGTCGTGGACGCCACCGCGGACTCCTGCAGGGCGGAGATCTGGAACGAACCGGTGAGGTCGGCCAGGACGAGGATCCCGGCGAGCATGCCGACATCGCCTAGACGGGTGACGACGAACGCCTTGACGGCTGCAGCCCGGGCTTCCGGGCGCTCCCAATGCTGACCGATCAGCAGCGCTGAACAGATGCCCATGACCTCCCAGCCGACCAGGAGCACGACGAGGTCGTCTGCAAAGACGACGAGCAACATCGCCGAGGTGAACAGCGAGACCAGGGCGGCGTACGAGCCGTAGCGTGGCTCCGGCCGCATGTACGCCGTCGAGTAGACCTGGACCGCGAAGGCGACGACGGTCACCATGACGCCCACAGTTACGCCAAGCCCGTCGGCTCGGGTGGCGACGGTGATCGGGATCCAGCCCGTCGGAACCGTCCCCCATATTTCCACCGATGGGCCGCCGGCCCACACGGCGACCGCGGCGTACACCGCCAGGCCTAGGGCGGTGCCGGCGCCGACCACGGCAACCCGCCGCGCTGCCAGGCGGTTCCACCCGACAGCGAGACCGATGAACGCCGAAGCGAAGGGAATCAGGACGATCAGCGGCACGACGATCAACGTGCCGCCTCCGACTCTGCGCTCTCCGCGACCGACTCGGTCCGCTCGTCGAGCAACCCCAGATCGTCCAGGTCGGACGTGCCGCGGTTACGGAACACGAGCAGCACGATCGCGAGCCCGACACCGACCTCAGCCGCTGCGATCGTGATGACGAACAACGTCAGGACCTGGCCGGCGTGCAGGGCGTCGGCCCACCACGCATCGAATGCCACGAGGTTGATGTTGACGCCGTTGAGCATCAACTCGACGGACATCAGGACGAGCACAGCGTTACGGCGAGCAAGCACACCGAAGACGCCGAGCGAGAAAAGCAGCGCGGACGCCACGAGCGGGAACGCCAGTCTCATGACCGGTCCTCGCGGCCCCGGCCTCTGGAGAGGACGATTGCCCCGACGAGTGCGGCGAGCAAAAGCACGGAGAGGACTTCGAACGGCAGAACCCACGCGGTGAACAGCGCGGCTCCTATGGCCCGCCCGGTGCCGACGTCGATCGCCTCGAGATCGATCTCCTCACTACCCATCGCCGTCAACCCGCCACCGACCAGCACGGCGGCCGTCGCTGCTGCGATCGCCCCGGCGAGAACCACTCGAGCGAAGGGTGCACCGGGCACCGGCCCGATCGGCGCGCGGGTGAGCATCAGCGCGAAGAGGACGAGGACGACGACAGCGCCGACGTAGATCAGGACCTGGACCCAGGCCATGAGTTCGGCCGTGAGCAACAGGAACAGCCCCGCCACCGCGCCGAGACTCACCGCAAGCCACAGCGCGGCGTGGACGACCCGAGTCGTGGTCACGACGAGCACACCTGATCCGACGGCGACCGCACCCAGCAGCACGAACGCCAGCTCGAGTCCGTTCACCCGGCCGCCCCGGGACCCGTGGTCGCGGACTGGCGGGCCGTCTCGACCTCCTTGGGCTCAGCCGCTTTCGAATCCACTGCGGGCGGTGGTGGAACGGTCCACATCCATTCCCGGAGCCGGTCACGCTCATGCACGAGGTCGCGGATGTCGAGTTCCGCATATTCGAATTCGGGCGACCAGTGCAGTGCATCGAAGGGGCACACCTCGATGCAAATGCTGCAGTACATGCACAAGGAGAAGTCGATCGCGAACCGGTCGAGGACATTCCGGCTACGGGCGCGCCCGCCTTCGGTCGCTGGCGGCATCTCCTCCTTGTGCGAGTCGATGTAGATGCACCAGTCCGGGCACTCCCGGGCACAGAGCATGCAGACCGTGCAGTTCTCCTCGGTCAACGCGATTACGCCCCTGCTGCGCGGCGGCAGCTGCGGCGTGGCGTCGGGGTACTGCGCGGTCACCGCGCGCCTGGTCAGGCGCCGGAGTGTCGTGGCCAGCCCATGTGCGAGCCCGAGACGAGCCATGCGACCCATCTTGGTCTCTTCTCGGCGCCGATTCGACCCTCCACGCCCCGGATACCCAGTGATCTCGACCCAGCTGCTGTCGTCGGACGGTTACAACTGGCGCGTGACCCGCATGGCTGGTGCCGCCTAGCGGATGAGGTTCAGCAGCAACACGATCATCGCTACGGCGAGCACTACGGCAGCGGCCAGTCCCGCGAGGAGGCCGATCGGGGCATTCGAGGGGGAAAGTTGCCCCCGGCGGCCCTGCCGATGCGTCGAACGCCGCTTCGGCGGCATCGGAGCGTCGAGCTCGGCCCACACCGCTGCCAGCCCGAGCAGGCTGGTGTCGTCGGGAGATGGCTCGCGTACGGCATATCGGCGCCGACGTTCTGCAGGCATCGTCTTCTGCCAATCAATCCGTGGTCGCTGCAGGCGACCCTCGATCGAGGCTAGCGGCCTCCGCGTCCAGCGCAAAGCCGGCCACATGCCCCTGTCGTCAGGCGAGCGCCACGATTCCGGTGACCGCAAGCTGAAGAAGAGCGAGCGGCACCAGCCACTGCCAGGCCAGCCGCTGAAGCTGGTCCTCGCGTAGGCGGGGGTATGCAACCCGCAGCCAGATGACCAAGACGGCGAGGGCGAAGGTCTTCAGCAGGGTCCAGAGCCAGCCCAGGTAGTTGTCGAAGGGCCCGTGCCAGCCGCCGAGGAACAGCACGGCGGTGAGGGCGCTGAGCAGGACGATCCCGGCGTATTCGGCGAGCAGGAAGAACGCGAAACGCAGCCCGGTGTATTCGGTGTAGGCGCCGAAAATGATCTCCGAGTCGGCTACGGGCATGTCAAACGGCGGCCGCTGTAGCTCAGCCAGGCCGGCCACGAAGAAGACGACCGCGCCGATCCCCTGCCACAGCAGCCACCACGGCTGCCATGCCTCGACGATGCCCGGAAGCGACAGCGTTCCGGCGGCCATGGCGACCGAGGCGGCAGTCAGCACGAACGGCAGCTCGTAGGCCATCAACTGGGCCGCCGTGCGCAGGCTGCCGAGCAGCGAGTACTTGTTGCCGCTCGCCCAGCCGCCCATCAGCGGACCCAACACGCCCACGCCCATGACGGCCAACACCACGAGCAGGCCGACATCGACGTCGACGCCGACCCAGCCGGGCGCCAGTGGCACGAACGCCATCGCCACGAGATACGGGATCATGGCGACGGCGGGCGCGAGCCGGAACACCGGCGGATCCGCACGGCCCGGGAGGACGTCCTCTTTCTGGGCGAACTTGACCCCGTCGGCGATCAGCTGAGCCCAGCCGTGGAACCCGCCCGCATACATCGGCCCGACCCGGCCCTGCATGTGAGCCATGACCTTGTGCTCGGTCTGGCCAACCAGCAGGGGGAGCAGGAGGAAGGCGGCGACGACGGCGACCACCCGCACGAGTGCCTCGACGACATCGATCACGGGGCGTCCCCGGGCGGACGCGGTCCCCAGGACGGATCCGGCACACCAGGCGGCAGCATCCGGCGCCGGGCCGGCGCCGCTGTTCGTTCGCCTCCCTCGCCCGGCTCCTTGGCGCCGGGCCACGGTTTGGCGGCCCGTGCCGCCAGCACGAACTCCTTGCGCAACGGGTGACCCTCGAAGCCGTCGGGCAGCAGCAGCGGGTCGAGCGCAGGATGCCCGTCGAACCCGATGCCGAACATCTCGTGGGTCTCCCGTTCGTGCCATGCCGCGCCGCGGTAGACGGCGGTGGCGGACGCCAGGACGGGTGCATCTCGAGGGATCCGGGTCCGGAGCAGAAGGTGCAACACCGGGTGCCGGGACTGATCGGCAACGTGAGCGACGACAGAGAACCCCTCGTCGAGTTCGTCGACGGCGGAGAGCCAGTCGAAGAACGTCAATCCAGAATCGCGGGCCGCCTGCAGGGTCACCACCCATCTCTCGGCGGACACGTCGAAGACCGGCACGCCGAAGGCGTCACCGACCTCCGCACCCTCGCCGGCCGCGTGAGCGAGTTGCACGGCCCAGTCGTCGCTGTGCTCCATCACGGCCGTTCCCGATCAGACGTTGCGGGCGAGACGAGTGGACGCGTCAGGGTGGTTGGCGTCGAATCCCGCCGAACAGCGGCTGGATCTGGGTAGCGTTCGGCGAGGTTCTCACCGGCGATCTTCTCTTGCAATCTGAGGATGCCCTGCAGCAAGGCTTCGGGCCTCGGCGGGCACCCGGGCACGTACACGTCGACGGGCACGACCTGGTCGACGCCCTTGGTTACTGAGTACGAGTCCCAGTACGGGCCCCCGGAGTTCGAGCACGCGCCAAACGAGATCACATACTTCGGCTCGGGCATCTGCTCATAGAGGCGTCGAACGGCTGGGGCCATCTTGTCGGTGACCGTTCCCGACACGACCATCAGATCGGCCTGCCGGGGCCCCGGCGCGAACGGAATGACACCGAGGCGGATGAAGTCATGGCGGGCCATCGACGCGGCAATGAACTCGATGGCGCAACACGCGAGGCCGAAGTTGAACACCCACAGTGAGTACCGTCTGCCCCAGTTGAGTACGATTCGGACTGGATCGGGCACCAGTCGCTGAGCCGGCCCTACCGAGCCGGCTCTCTGCTCTCCGTCCGGATGCCCGTGTCCGGGCATTCCCAGCTCGGTCACAGCCATGTCAGGACTCCTCGCCGGACGGCGTACAGGATCCCGGTCGCGAGAAAGCCGAGGAACACGAACATCTCGATCAGCGTCGTCGTCCCGAAGTTCGGATCGGCGAACACGGTCGCCCACGGAAACAGGTAGACCGCATCGACGGCGAAGACGACGTAGAGGAACGCGTAGATGTAGTAACGGATGTTGGTGTGCGCCCATCCTTCGCCGACAGGATCCACTCCGGATTCGTACGTGAGCAGCTTCTCTCGAGTGGGCCTTCGGGGGGCGAGTAGCCGATTGGCGCCGTATGCCACGGCGACGAACCCGACGCCGGCAAGAGCCACGATCGCGAGGACGACATACGGGGACAGATAGATCTCCACGGCCATCCCTCCCAGCTGCGAGTTGCCAAGCCGGACTGCTGCCCACGCTACCCGCGGCCCGTCGAGCCGTGGACCGATCCTCGCCGCCAGCGGAGAAATGCACGTGCACATTCCTGGGTCGGCGCAGGGGAAGACGGTCCAACGGTCGTAGCATGGGTATAGGAGGCGCATGACGCACCGCGTGGCCGATGGCGGCCAGGCGCCAGGACATGCCACCTAGGGGAGGCGTCAACATCCGGTGACCGGAAAGCAGGTCCGGGAGCTCGACCGTGTAATCATCCGATTCGCAGGCGACTCCGGTGACGGAATGCAGCTAACCGGGGACAGGTTCACCGCCGAGACGGCGTCCTTCGGAAACGACCTGGCCACGCTGCCCAACTTCCCCGCAGAGATCCGCGCTCCCGCGGGGACTCTGCCTGGGGTGTCCAGCTTCCAGCTGCACTTTGCCGACCACGACATCCTCACCCCAGGCGACGCACCGAATGTGCTCGTCGCGATGAATCCTGCCGCGCTCAAGGCCAACATCGACGATCTCCCACCGGGCGCGACAGTCATCGTCGACAGTTCCGACTTCACCGCCCGGGCGTTGAAGAAGGTCGGATACGAGACCAACCCGCTCGAGGACGAGAGCCTCGTCGGCTACAAGGTCCACGCGCTGGATCTCACCGGCATGACGATGACGGCACTGAAGGACTTCGGGCTCACCCGCAAGGAGGCCAGCCGCTCGAAGAACATGTTCGCGCTGGGCCTGCTGTCCTGGATGTACGGGCGTCCCACCGAGGGCACGCTGAAATTCCTGGAGCGCAAGTTCGCCAAGCACCCGGCGATCCGCGACGCGAACATCACCGCCTTCCGGGCCGGCTGGAACTACGGCGAGACCACCGAGGACTTCGCCGTCTCGTACGAGGTCAAGCCGGCACCCCTGCCGCCGGGTCGGTACCGCAACATCACCGGGAACCTCGCGCTGTCCTACGGTCTGATCGCCGCGTCCCAGCGCAGCGGGCTGCCGCTGTTCCTGGGTTCGTACCCGATCACGCCGGCGTCGGACATCCTGCACGAGCTGTCCAAGCACAAGCGGTTCGGGGTGCGCACGTTCCAGGCCGAGGACGAGATTGCCGGCATCGGCGCCGCGCTCGGCGCAGCGTTCGGCGGATCGCTCGGGGTCACGACGACCTCGGGCCCGGGCATCGCGCTCAAGTCGGAGACGATTGGCCTTGCCGTCTCGCTCGAGCTGCCGCTGATCGTGTGCGACATCCAGCGCGGCGGCCCGTCCACCGGCCTGCCCACCAAGACCGAGCAGGCCGACCTGCTCCAGGCGATGTTCGGGCGCAACAGCGAGGCACCAGTGCCGATCGTTGCACCCTGCTCGCCGGGGGACTGCTTCGACGCGGCCCTGGAGGCGGCCAGGATCGCGGTCACCTACCGCACGCCGGTGCTGCTGCTGTCCGACGGCAATCTCGCCAACGGTGCCGAGCCGTGGCGGATCCCGGCGGTCGCCGAGCTGCCGGCGATCAATCCGGGCTTCGCCACCGCCCGGAACCACGGGAACGGCAACGGAGCTAGGGAGTTCTGGCCCTACCTGCGCGACCCGTCGACGCTCGCACGGCCGTGGGCGATCCCGGGGACGGCTGGGCTCGAGCACCGGATCGGCGGCATTGAAAAGGCCGACGGATCGGGCAACATCTCCTACGACCCGGACAACCACGACCACATGGTGCGGCTGCGGCAGTCAAAGGTCGACGGCATTGCCGCCAGTATCGCTCCGCTGACCGTGGACGATCCGACCGGCGACGCTCGGCTCCTGGTGCTCGGGTGGGGGTCGACCTACGGTCCCATCGGCGCGGCCGTGCGGCGGGTCCGTCGCGCCGGTCGGCCGGTTGCTCAGGCGCACCTGCGCCACCTCAACCCGTTCCCGGCAAACACCGGCGAGGTCCTGCGGTCGTACGACCGGGTGCTGGTGCCGGAGATGAACCTCGGCCAGCTCGCGCTGCTGCTGCGCGGGCGCTTCCTGGTCGACGTGCAGAGCTACAACCGCGTCCGCGGGCTCCCATTCAAGGCCGAGGAGCTTGCCGACGTCATCGAGAAGGCGATTGCCGATGTCTGACACCGCGGTCGAGCTGGGACTACCGGCCGGCCTGCAGGGCGTGCCCACCACCGACGTCCCGGAGACCAAGAAGACGTTCACCAGCGACCAGGAGGTCCGCTGGTGCCCGGGCTGCGGCGACTACGCGATCCTGGCCGCCGTCCAGGCGTTTCTACCTGAGCTCGGTCTCCGTCGCGAGAACATCGTCTTCGTCTCGGGCATCGGGTGCTCCTCGCGGTTCCCGTACTACCTCGACACCTACGGGATGCACTCCATTCACGGCCGGGCACCGGCGATCGCCACGGGGCTTGCCGCGTCGCGGCCGGATCTGTCGGTGTGGGTGGTCACCGGTGACGGCGACGCGCTGTCCATCGGCGGCAACCACCTCATCCATGCGTTGCGGCGCAACGTCAACCTGACGATCCTGCTGTTCAACAACCGCATCTATGGGCTCACCAAGGGTCAGTACTCGCCCACATCCGAGCTCGGCAAGATCACCAAGTCGACCCCGATGGGCTCGCTGGACGCTCCGTTCAACCCGGTATCGCTGGCGCTCGGCGCCGAGGCCACCTTCGTTGCGCGCACGGTCGACTCCGATCGCGCCCACCTGACGTCGGTGCTTCGAGCGGCAGCCGCCCATCGCGGCACCTCACTGGTGGAGATCTACCAGAACTGCAACATCTTCAACGACGGTGCCTTCGACCTGCTCAAGAGCTCGGAGACCCGCGACGACGTGCTCATTCGGCTCGAGCACGGTCAGCCCGTGCGCTTCGGCGCCGATCTCGATCACGGTGTACGCCGGGATCCCGCCACCGGCGGGCTGGAGGTATGTGCCGGCGACGACCGTTCGGTGATCGTGCACGACGCGCATGCCGCTGACCCGTCGCAGGCCTTTGCGTTGTCGCGGTTGGCCGACCCCGGCTCCCTGGCCCGTTCCGCGATCGGCATCTTCCGGCAGGTCGACCGGGCG
>DASSDH010000124.1:0-3339 GCA_035697245.1 Jiangellaceae bacterium | reverse complement strand
GCGCGCCGGGATCGTCACGGTGCCACCGTCGCCCACCACGTGGCGTCCGGACGGAATGGCGCCGCCGGCCGGCCCCGTGCGTCGGTGTCGAAGCGGTACACGAGCCCGGCACCGGGCTCGACGCGGCGCCGCTCGTCGCTCCAGCCCTCGGTCGCCGTGGTGACGTAGAGTCGGGTCAGCCCAGGGCCCGCGAACGCACAGGAGGTGCTCTGCTCGGCCGGGACGAACAGTTCCTCGAGAAGCACGCCAGCCGGGGAATATCGTTGGACGCGCCCGCCGCCGTAGATGACCACCCAGAGGTCACCATCGGCGTCGACGGTCATGCCGTCGGGTGCGCCGACATCCTCGGCCACGGTGACCAGGATCCGGCCGTCGGCGATCGTGCCCCGTTCGGCATCGAAGGCGAACGCGTGGATGACACGCGGGCCGCTGTCCACCAGGTACATCGTGGAGCCGTCGATGCTCCAGCCCAGGCCGTTTGAGATCGTCAGGCCGTCGAGGATCAACTCGGTCCCACTGTCCCGGTCGAGGCGGTAGAGCGCTCCGCCTCCGGCACGGTGGTCATCGGCCAACGTGCCGGCCCAGAACCGACCCTGCGGATCGCAAGCGCCATCGTTCATCCGAGTCCCTGGCGGGGCGACCTCAGCGAGCGGGCGCAGCGAACCGTCCGGAGACAGGTAGACGAAGCCCCGGCCGGCGGCCAGTAGCCAACCGTCGTCACCCTCCACCGGAGCAATTGCGCCGACGGTTCCGGGCAGCCGATAGTCGCGAACAAGTCGGAGACTACCGTCGTCGCTGACCCGAGCGCGGTAGATACGCCCGGCCAGGATGTCCACCCCCAGCAGTTCGTCGCGGCGGGCGTCCCACCGAATACCTTCGCCGAGCAGGGTCTGCTCGGTCGAACTAGCGATAGCATTGCTCGTCACCGCAAGCCTTCCGGTGAGAGGCCGATGCGAGGACACCGTGCGCCTCTATATCGGTGCGAGCATCTCACGCGCAGCATGCGGTCGAAGCCGGAGTTGGTGTTCCGTACCACTGCCCAGAACCGGCCTGTGGGTCGCAGGCCCCGTCGTTCGTCCGCGCCTGGGTCCGGCCCGCTTCCGGCTGAGCCAGCTCCCGGACCGAGCCAGCCTCGTCAGCGACAGAAACCCCACGCCCGCAGCGAGCACGTATCCGCCTCCCACGACGGGTGCGACCGCCCCGACGTGCCGATCGATCGGCGATCGTGCGCACCCGGTCGAGGCCGCCGTCGGCGGCGAGCCGTCCGCGATGCAGCTGGCCGCCGAGGATGTCGACCCACAGCAACTCTTGACACTCCTCGTGCCAAAGCGGACCCTCGCTGAGCAGTCCCAGCGTCTCCGACCACGTCGAAACTTCGGGGCCGGTCATCCGGTCAGTTCGACGACGACCTTGATGTCGTCGGGCTCGCGGTCGAGCGCCTCGGTCCAGCGGGCGAGCGGCACGCGGCGCGTGATCATTCCGGCCAGCCAGGTGCGATCGGCAGCCGCGAGTGCAACGGCAGCCTGCTCCCAGTGACGCCGCCCGGCGTTCACGGTGCCGAACAGGACCTGGTTGTGCAACACCATATCGCGATTCAAGGCTGTCGCGTCGATATCGAGCCTCGGGTCGAGGTTCATGATTCCGGTCAGGCACATAATTCCGCCGCTGACGACCCGTCGTGCGGCCGAACGCCCGACGGCTCCGATCCCGGTGCACTCGATCACGACATCGGCGTCGACGTCCGCGGCGTCGCCGGTGTGATAGTGCGCGCCGAGGCCTTCGACGAGATCGCGCTTCGGGCCGCCCTGCGCGAGGTCGACGGCGTGCACCTCATAGCCGCGCTGCACGCCGAGCAGGCAGGCCAGCAGCCCGATCGGGCCTACTCCCGTTACCAGAGCACGTCGACCCAGGAAGAACGCGCGCTGCGAGATTCGATCCACCTGCTCCCACGCCTTGGCCAGCACCGACGCTGGCTCTAGCAGGACGCCGAGCTCGCCGAGCTCTGTCGGGATCTCGATCGCGAACTCTGGCTCGACGCGCCACCGCTCGCTTCCGTACCCATGCTCGCGGACGATTCCGCGTTCAAAGAACCGGTCGTTGCGGCACATGTCCCATTCTCCGGCGGCGCACGCCGGGCATGGCACCGGATCGGGGCGCCGCACGATCCCGACGACCAGATCGCCCGGTTGAAAGCCCGCGCCTTCGGGCGCCTGCAGCACCTCGCCGAGCCCCTCGTGGCCGATGATCAGCTTCGCTTGACCCGAGGGCGCCTCCCCGTACGCGCCCTCGGCGATCTCGCGGTCGGTGCCGCACACTCCAACGAGGAGACCCCGCACCAGTAAGCCACCAGTCTCCCGCGCCGGATCGGCGACCTCATCGACAGCAGCCGTTCCCGGCTCGCCGGGCACCACGGTCATCGCGCGCATGCACGCGATTCTGTCAAGAGACCGGTCGTCCTGATCGCATCCCGCCCGAGGCGGAGCTCTTCTGCGAACCGTCTTCGGCAAGCTGTCGGGAGCGCCGAGTTGGCCGCCGCGGGCGGAATGCCTCGATGGCAGCGGCGGCCCCATGGCTGGCAGTGGCTTGGCAGCGCCGGCACCCATCCTGGCCGCGATGTTTGTGCTCTCGGACGGACTGCGCGCAACGCGCTTCCCGATCGGGCTCACCGTTGCGGTGATCCGTGGCCGGCGTGGTGCTGGGCCGGCGCGCGGTGCGCGGTCACGTGCGCGAGCCGGCTGTCGGGTCGTAGCGAAGTGCGTCGCCACGAACACGGACGAGTAACCCGAGGGATTTACATGGACTACGGTCACGAGCTGCTTTTCGGGACGTTCATCACGCCGGCTGCGCAGCGACCTCAGCACGCCGTCGAGCTGGCGGTGGTCGCGGACCGGGCCGGCCTCGACCTGGTGACGTTCCAGGACCACCCGTACCAGCCGGGCTTCCTCGACACGTGGACCCTCCTCACGTATGTGGCGGCGTGCACCTCGCGGGTTCGGCTCAGCCACAACGTGCTGAACCTCCCGCTGCGGCCGCCGGTCATGCTGGCCCGCGCCGCCGCCTCGGTCGACCTGCTCTCCGGCGGTCGTTTCGAGCTGGGGATCGGTGCCGGGCGGACATGGGACGCGATCGAGGCGATGGGCGGGCCGCGCCGCACCCCCGGCGAGGCCGTCAAGGCGCTCGAGGAGGCGATCACGATCGTCCGTGAAGTCTGGGCCGCGGACAAGCCGGGCGGTGTCTTCTTCGACGGGAAGCACTACCGCGCCTGGGGAGCGCCGCGCGGACCGGCCCCGGCGCACGACGTCGGGATCTGGGTCGGGGCCGGGATGCCACGCATGCTTC
>DASSDH010000123.1:0-18923 GCA_035697245.1 Jiangellaceae bacterium | reverse complement strand
ACCTCAGTGAGCCCGTCGGCAACGCCTACCGAGGCAGCCGATCCGCGCTTGGAGGCACCGAGCACGGCATCCCCACAGGACACCGCAGGAACGTCGATCTCGGCGGAGCAGGCCGTGCAGATCGCGGAGAGCCAGCTCACTGGGGTTGGTGAGTTGGTGCTCGAGGACGTAGAACTCGAGCGCGAGGACGGCCGCCTGATCTGGGACGTCGAGTTCGTCGGCGACCACGACGCCGATATCGATGCTGCGACCGGCGGCGTGGTCAAGCTCGAGGTCCGTGACGACGACCGCGACAACGGCGACCATCGTGACGATGACGGCGACTGGGACGACGACGGCGACTGGGACGACGGCCACGGCAGCCACAGCAGCCGGGAGTAACTTTTGGACCGGGATACCCTCCGGGGGAGATTGTCGGCGCCGCAACATAACCTGTGCGTCGTGGTCGACGATCCACCCGACATCCTGGTCATCCGCGGCGCCCGGGAGCACAACCTCAAGGACGTCTCGCTGGACCTGCCGCGTGACTCGCTCATCGTCTTCACGGGGCTGTCGGGGTCGGGCAAGTCCAGCCTGGCCTTCGACACGATCTTCGCCGAGGGGCAGCGCCGCTACGTCGAGTCGCTGTCGGCATACGCGCGACAGTTCCTCGGCCAGATGGACAAGCCGGACGTCGACTTCATCGAGGGGCTTTCGCCTGCGGTGTCGATCGACCAGAAGTCGACCTCGCGCAACCCACGGTCGACAGTGGGCACCATCACCGAGGTATACGACTACCTCCGCCTGCTCTATGCCCGCGCCGGTCGGCCGCATTGCCCGGTGTGCGGGCGACCGATCGGCCGGCAGACCCCGCAGTCGATCGTCGACCGGGTGCTCGAACTCGAGGAGGGTTCCCGGTTCCAGGTGCTAGCGCCCGTCGTCAGGGCCCGAAAGGGCGAGTACGGCGACCTGTTCCGCACCCTGCAGACCCAGGGGTATGCCCGGGCTCGTGTCGACGGCGTGGTGTACCAGCTCACCGAACCGCCCACCCTGAAGAAACAGGAGAAGCACACCATCGAGGTGGTGGTCGACCGCCTCACCGTCAAGGGGACGGCCAAACGTCGGCTGACCGATTCCATCGAGACCGCGCTGCGCTTGTCCGGCGGCCTGGTCACGCTGGAGTTCGTCGATCTGCCCGAGGACGATCCGCATCGCGAGCGCGTGTTCTCCGAGCACCTGTACTGCCCGGACGACGATCTGTCGTTCGAGGAGCTGGAACCGCGCTCGTTCTCGTTCAACTCTCCGTTCGGGGCATGCGCGGTCTGCACCGGCATCGGAACCACCATGGAAGTGGACCCGGAACTGGTGGTCCCGGACCCGGGGGAGACCCTGGCAAGGGGCGCCCTCGCGCCGTGGTCAGCCGGTCAGACGTCGGAGTATTTCGCGCGCATCGTGCAGGCTCTCGCTGACACGGTCGGGTTTCGCACCGACGTCGCGTTCGAGCGGCTGCCGGCCAAGGCGCGAACCGCTCTGCTGCACGGCTACGACGGCCAGGTGCACGTCCGGTACCAGAACCGGTACGGGCGGAATCGGTCGTACTACACCACCTACGAGGGCGTCATCCCATGGGTCCAGCGCCGCCACGCCGAGGCCGAGTCCGACGTCAGCCGCGAGCGGTTCGAGGGGTTCATGCGAGAGGTTCCGTGCGCGGCGTGCGGCGGTGCTCGGCTCAAGCCGGTGAGCCTCGCGGTGACCTTCGGCGGCAAGAGCATCGCCGAGATCGCTGCCATGCCCATCGGAGAGTGCGCGACGTTCCTACGCGAGCTCACCCTGACCGACCGCGAGCGGCAGATCGCAGAACGGGTGCTGAAGGAGATCAACGAGCGGCTGCGGTTTCTGGTCGACGTCGGTCTGCACTACCTCTCGCTGGACCGCCCGTCGGGCACGCTGGCCGGTGGTGAGGCGCAGCGTATTCGGTTGGCGACCCAGATCGGTTCCGGGCTGGTCGGCGTCCTCTACGTCCTCGACGAGCCCTCGATCGGGCTGCACCAGCGAGACAACCGGCGGCTGATCGAGACCTTGATCAGGCTGCGCGACCTGGGCAACACCCTCATCGTCGTCGAACACGACGAGGAGACGATCCGGGTCGCCGACTGGGTGGTCGACATCGGGCCGGGGGCCGGTGAGCACGGCGGTCAGATCGTGGTCTCCGGCAAGGTCACCGACCTGCTGCAGCATGAGAGCTCGATCACCGGTGCCTATCTGGCCGGCCGCCGTAGCATCCCGGTGCCCGCCATCCGCCGACCGACGGCGCGGGCTCGGCGGCTGACCGTCGTCGGCGCGCGCGAGCACAACCTGCAGGACGTCACGGTCAACTTCCCGCTCGGCTGCTTCGTCGGAGTCACCGGGGTCAGCGGCTCGGGGAAGTCCACGCTGGTCAACGACATCCTTTACAACGCGCTGGCCAAACACTTGTATTCGGCCCGGACGGTACCCGGCCGGCACCGGCGGGTGGAGGGCGTCGACCGGGTCGACAAAGTCGTCCATGTGGACCAGTCACCGATCGGCCGTACTCCGCGGAGCAATCCGGCGACATACACCGGCGTCTTCGACAACATCCGCAAGCTCTTCGCGGACACTCAAGAGGCCAAGATCCGCGGTTACCAACCGGGCCGGTTCTCCTTCAACGTCAAGGGCGGACGATGTGAGAACTGCACCGGCGACGGCACGATCAAGATCGAGATGAACTTTCTGCCCGACGTCTACGTCCCGTGCGAGGTCTGCCATGGCGCTCGCTACAACCGGGAGACGCTGGAGGTCCACTACAAGGGCAGGACGATCTCCGAGGTGCTGGAGATGCCGATCGAGGAGGCGCTGGAGTTCTTCGCCCCGATCGATCGCATCGCCCGGCACTTGCGCACGCTGGTCGACGTGGGGCTGGGTTACGTCCGGCTCGGCCAACCGGCACCGACGCTGTCCGGTGGGGAGGCGCAACGGGTCAAGCTCGCATCGGAGCTGCAGCGTCGCTCGACCGGCCGCACCGTGTATGTCCTCGACGAACCCACCACCGGCCTGCACTTCGAGGACATCCGCAAGCTGATCGGAGTGCTGCAGGACCTGGTCGACAAGGGCAACACAGTGATCGTCATCGAGCACAACCTCGACGTGATCAAGACCACCGACTGGATCATCGACATGGGTCCCGAGGGGGGTGGCGAGGGCGGCCGCGTCGTTGCCACCGGCACTCCGGAGCAGGTCGCCCTTGACCCGAACAGCCACACCGGCGTGTTCTTGCTGAACACGCTCGGCATCTCGTCTGTCGCGCGTGAGCCGGCTGCCGTGTAGGAGAAGGCCATCAGCCGTGGCCAGAGGCGTTGCCACGGACTGTCCAGGCGCGGGCGGTCAGCCGGACTGTCCCGTTCGCTGTGACCGGGAGTGCGGCGCGGATCCGCTCGCGCAGCGCGATGCGGGCACGCTCGGGCAGTGACGCGACGTAGCCGGAGGCCGGCCCCTGGCCGCCGAGGAACGGCTCCCAGTAGTCGCCGAAGTCGGTGAAGTCGGTCGCGATGGTTATCGAACCTGTTGCTACGTCCTGGAGGCCAGCTTGGTGCCAGAGGTCTCGAGTCGGTCGGGCCGGCACGAGGGGAATCGACGGCCCTCGTCGAGAGACGCGGCCCTCGGATCCAGGGCCACGGCCGCGTCCCAGAAGTAGCGAAGCATTTGCATGCCTTCGCGTAGTCCCAGACATAGCCGGCGACGGTGCCCTGAGGTGCGGCTGAACGCGCAGCACGCAGTGCACCGTCCGGATCGGGAGGAAATTCACAACAGTGCCTGCTACGACCACGTCGACGCGGCCGGAAGGCGTGGCGGCAGCATCGGCTACGACGAACTGCGCTCTCGGATCATCGACCTGTCGGGCCGCAGTGGCGACGAACGCGCTCGTAGGCCGCTCCTTCAGACCACACGTCAGCCGTGGACATGGATCGGATCGTATGCAAATGCCAGGCCCGGGCGTTGAACCAATCCGCCCCCCGTTTCGTTGCCACTAGGGTGACGACGACCCGAAACGGGGGATCCGCATGACCGACCCAGACCCGACCACGACCGACCCCGCGCCGGCCGCCGTGGGCCGTAGGGTCGTGCTCCTCGGAGCGGGGGCCGTGGGTGTGGCCGGCGTTCTCGCGGCCTGCGGTGGTGGTGACGAGACGTCCTCCGGCAGCGGTGAAGAGACGACCTCCGGCAGCGGTGACGAGCCTACGGCGGGTGGCGCCGCGGACACTCCGGCCGACTCCCCGGCACAGACGCCGTCGCCAGCCGGCGCCCCCGGTGTGATCGCCCTCGCCGACGTGCCGGTCGGCGGCGGCGTCGTAATAGCGGCGGAGATGATCGTCGTCACTCAGCCCGCTGCAGGCGATGTGAAGGCCTTCGGCAGCACCTGTACCCATCAGGGTTGTCAGGTGGCCGACGTTGCCGACGGCGAGATCAGATGCCCGTGCCACGGCAGCCGGTACTCCATCGAGGACGGCTCGGTCGTCGGCGGCCCGGCGCCGGAGCCACTGCCGGCCGTAGGCGTCGCCGTCGAGGGCGATCAGGTCGTGCTGACCTGACTCGAGGCGCGTCGAACGACCTCAAGGGCCGGGAGGGTCCGGCATAGGGTTGGGGGTTGTGCCGGACCCTTCCACGTATCGCCCGGCGCCCGGCTCCGTGCCAGACGAGCCGGGCGTCTATCGGTTCAGCGACGTGGCCGGCCGGGTCCTCTATGTCGGCAAGGCGAAGTCCCTGCGATCCCGGCTCAACTCGTACTTCCAGGACCTCGCCGCGCTCCATCCGCGCACCTTGGCGATGGTCACCAGCGCCGCCAAGGTCGAGTGGACCGTGGTGCGCACCGAGGTCGAAGCACTCCAGCTCGAGTACTCCTGGATCAAGGAGTTTGACCCGCGCTTCAACGTCCGCTATCGCGACGACAAGAGCTACCCGTACCTGGCCGTGACGCTGGACGAGGAGTTCCCGCGAGCCATGGTCATGCGGGGAGCGAAGAAGAGGGGCGTTCGATATTTCGGCCCGTACGCGCATGCCTGGGCGATCCGCGAGACGCTCGACCAGCTGCTGAGGGTCTTCCCGGTGCGAAGCTGCTCCGCCGGCGTGTTCAGGCGGGCAGCACAGGTCGGCCGGCCGTGCTTGCTCGGCTACATCGGCAAGTGCTCGGCGCCGTGCGTCGGGCGGGTCAGCGCTGACGAGCACCGCGAGATCGTCGACGATCTCGTCGCGTTCCTCGACGGCCAGACGGCGAAATACGTCCGCCGGTTGGAACGAGAGATGCGGGCCGCGGCTTCCGCCACCGATTACGAGCGGGCGGCCCGGCTTCGCGACGACATCGCGGCGCTCCAGCGGGCGATGGAGCAGAACGCAGTCGTCTTGGGCGACGCCACCGACGCGGACGTCGTGGCCCTGGCCGAGGACCCACTCGAGGTGGCGGTGCACATCTTCTACGTGCGCGGCGGACGGGTCCGCGGACAGCGCGGCTGGGTCGCCGACAAGGCCGACGACGCTCCGACCGGCCAGCTGGTTGAACGCTTCCTACTGCAGCTTTACGGCGAGAACGGTGAACAGGCCATCCCGCGCGAGATCTTGGTCCCAGCTCTGCCCGACGACCCGGACGAGGCCGGTGCCCTCGGCGAGCTGCTCGCCGGCCTGCGTGGTGGACGGGTCGACATCCGGATTCCCCGCCGCGGCGACAAGCGGGCATTGCTGGAGACCGTCGCCCGCAACGCGGCACAGGCGCTGGCCCTGCACAAGACGAAGCGCGCCAGTGATCTCACCACCCGCAGCCGGGCGCTCGAGGAGATCCAGTATGCGCTGGGCCTGGCCGAGGCGCCGCTGCGCATCGAGGCCTACGACGTGTCCAACTTGCAGGGCACGGACGTCGTCGCCTCACTCGTCGTCTTCGAAGACGGGCTGCCGCGCAAGGCCGAGTACCGGCGGTTCGCGGTCAGAGGTCATGAGGGCTTCGACGATGTCGCCGCGATCAAGGAGGTGCTCAGCCGACGATTCCGGCGGCTGCGGGACAACCGCGGCGGCGATGAGGTCGCCCAGCCCCTCGACCCGGAGACCGGCCGGCCCCGAAGGTTCGCCTACGCGCCGGGCCTGGTGGTCGTCGACGGCGGCCAGCCACAGGTCAACGCCGCCCGACTGGCGATGGACGAGGCCGGTGTCGCGGACATCCCGGTCATCGGTCTGGCGAAGCGGCTCGAAGAGGTGGTCGTCGACAGCTCCGACGACCCGGTGATCCTGCCCCGTACCAGCGAAGGTCTCTACCTTCTGCAGCGCATCCGTGACGAGGCGCACCGGTTCGCCATCGCCTACCACCGCCAGCGTCGCTCGCGGTCCATGGTGGACAGCCTGCTGGATGGCGTGCCTGGGCTGGGCCCGTCGCGCCGGAAGGCACTGCTGGCCAGGTTCGGGTCGCTCAAGCAGCTACGGACAGCCACCGCCGACGAGATCAGCCAGGTGCCGGGGATCGGGCGGAGGACCGCAGATGCCGTGGTCGAGGCCGTCGGCGCGCGGCGGCCTGCCGTCGCGGTGAACACGGCGACCGGTGAGATCCTCGAGCCGGACCACCGGATGCCGACATGACAGGAGGGCGGCGGTGACAACCGACGTCCCGGAGCTGCTGGTGGTGACCGGCATGTCCGGCGCTGGTAAGACGGCGGTGACGGCGTCCCTGGACGACCTGGGCTGGTTCGTGGTCGACAACCTCCCACCGTCCCTGGTCATGCAGCTCGTCGACACGGTGACCGAACGCACGAGTCAACGGCGCATCGCGGTGGTCGCCGATGTGCGCGGTGGCGTGTTCTTCCGGGAGCTGCGCGGCGCACTCGACGAGCTGGGGGCCCGCGGCGTCCGCCCGCACGTGTTATTCCTCGAGGCGGGCGACGAGGCCCTCGTCCGACGATTCGAGTCCGCCCGGCGACCCCATCCGTTGCAGGGCGAGGGGCGGGTGCTCGACGCGATCAGCAGGGAGCGTGAGCTGTTGGCCGAGCTGCGCACCACCGCGGATCTGGTCCTGGACACGTCAGTGCTCAATGTGCACGAGCTCGCCGACCGCATCCGGACGGCGTTCGCCGGCACCGACGTCGGGCTGCAGACCATCGTCGTCTCCTTCGGGTACAAGTACGGGATACCGGTCGATGCGGACGTCGTCGCAGACATGCGGTTCCTGCCCAACCCGCATTGGGTGCCGCATCTGCGTCCGCAAACCGGGCGGGACGAGCAGGTGAGGGATTACGTCCTGGGCCAGCCCGGCGCGGCGGAGTTCCTCGACCGGTACGCCGAACTGCTCGGGTCGATGGCGGACGGATACCTCCGCGAGGGCAAGCGGTTCGTCACGGTAGGCGTGGGTTGCACGGGCGGAAAACACCGCAGCGTGGCGATGAGTGAGGCGCTTGCCGCCCGGCTGCGCGAGCGGGGCGTCGACACCATCGTGGTCCACCGCGATCTCGGCCGAGAATGATCGGGTCCGACGAGGCCCGCCGGCTGGCGGGTCCCAAGGTCGTCGCCCTCGGCGGGGGGCACGGGCTGGCCGTGTCGTTGTCCGCTTTGCGCCGGGTCAGCGGCCGGCTTACGGCGGTCGTCACGGTCGCCGACGACGGTGGGTCGAGTGGTCGCCTCCGTCGTGAGCTCGGCGTATTGCCACCAGGCGACCTGCGGATGGCACTGGCCGCACTGTGCGGCGACGACGAGTGGGGCCGAACCTGGGCCCGCGTACTGCAGCACCGGTTCGCAAGCAAGGGCGAGTTGCACAACCACGCTGCGGGCAATCTGCTCATCGTGGCGTTGTGGGAACTGCTTGGCGGCCACGTCGAAGGTCTCGACTGGGTGGCGCGCCTGCTTGGTGCGCAGGGCCGGGTGCTGCCGATGTCGTCGACGGCGCTGAACATCCATGCCCTGGTCGGGCAGCTCGACGGCGACGGCAGCTTGACGGGTGAGATCGACACGGTGGTCGGTCAGCATGCCGTGGCAACCGCGCCCGGGCCGGTGGTGGCGGTCGAGCTGGTCCCGCCGGATCCGCCGGCCTGCCCGGAAGCACTGGCGGCGATCGCCGAGGCCGATTGGGTGGTGCTCGGGCCCGGCTCATGGTTCAGCAGCGTGATTCCGCATCTGCTGGTTCCCGAGCTGCGCCAAGCCCTGCTGAAGACCCGGGCGGGCCGGCTGGTCACGCTGAACCTGTCCGCCGAAGGCGGAGAGACCGAGGGCTTCACCCCCGAGATGCATGTGGAGGTGCTCGGGGCCTATGCGCCTGACCTGCATCTCGATGCTGTCGTCGCCGATCCCGGCTCGATTCCGGACGAAGCGTTGCTGCGCCGCGTGTCGAGCGAGTTCGGCGCGGAGCTCGTCGTCGCCAAGATCGCCAGGGCCGACGGAACCCCCCGTCATGACCCGAAGCGGCTCGCAGATGCCTACGCCGGCACCTTCGCTCGTGGCAGGATCGGCCCATGGCGATGACGGCCTCGGTCAAGGACGAGCTCGCTCGCCTCGACATCACCAAGTCGTGCTGCCGCAAGGCTGAAGTGTCAGCGTTGTTGCGATTCGGCGGCGGCCTGCACATCGTGAACGGGCGGATCGTCGTCGAAGCCGAACTGGACACCGGAGTTGCCGCGCGCCGCCTCCGTCGGAACATCGCCGAGGTCTTCGGGCACGAGAGCGACATCGCCGTGGTGTCGCCGAGCGGTCTGCGCAAGGGCAGCCGGTACGTGGTCCGAGTCGAGGCCGCTGGTGAGGCACTGGCCCGCCAGACCGGGCTCATCGACGCCAGCGGCCGCCCGGTTCGCGGTCTGCCGCCTCAGGTGGTCTCGGGTTCCATGTGTGACGCCGAGGCCGCCTGGCGAGGTGCCTTCCTCGCGCACGGCTCGCTGACCGAGCCCGGCCGGTCGTCGGCGATCGAGATCACCTGTCCCGGGCCGGAGGCTGCCCTCGCCCTGGTCGGTGCGGCCCGGCGGGTCGGCATCCAGGCCAAGGCGCGCGACGTCAGAGGAGTCGACCGGGTCGTCGTCCGCGACGGCGATGCGATCGGCGCCTTGCTGACCCGGTTGGGTGCCCATGACAGCGTGCTCGCCTGGGAAGAGCGACGAATGCGTCGCGAAGTGCGGGCAACCGCGAACCGGCTGGCCAACTTCGACGACGCGAACCTGCGCCGGTCGGCGCGCGCCGCGGTGGCTGCAGGGGCACGGGTCGAGCGCGCGCTGGAGATCCTCGGTGACGACGTTCCGGACCACCTGCGGGTCGCCGGCGAGCTGCGGCTCGAGCACAAGCAGGCGAGCCTGGAGGAGCTGGGTCAGCTCTCGTCGCCGCCAATGACCAAGGACGCCGTGGCCGGCCGGATCCGCCGGCTGCTGGCGATGGCCGACCGGCGTGCAGCCGAGCTCGGTATCCCGGGCACCGACGCCAACCTGACCCCGGACATGCTCGAGTCGTAGCTCGAGCCGGCCCGGCCACCGGCCCCGTGCGGGTGCAACTGTGACCAGTCGACCGTGGACGCCATCGTCGCCGCCTGCAGACAGATGCCATAGGGTCGGATCTCGGTTCTCCACGACGACGTGGGCGACCGCGCCTGCCCCGCATCGAGCCCGGCGCGAGACGCCGGTTCTGAAGGAGTCTCGAGTCTTATGACCATCCGTGTTGGTATCAACGGCTTCGGCCGCATCGGCCGCAACTTCTACCGGGCCGTCCTGGCGCAGGGCGCCGACGACATCGAGCTGGTCGGCGTCAACGACATCACTGACAACAAGAGCCTCGCCCATCTGCTGAAATACGACTCCATCCTGGGCCGGCTCGGCGCCGAGGTCAGTTATGCCGGTGATGAGATCACGGTGGCCGGCCACTCGTTCAAATCGCTGGAGGAGCGGGACCCGGCGAAGCTGCCGTGGAAGGACCTCGGCGCCGACATCGTGATCGAGTCGACGGGTCTGTTCACCGACGCCACGAAGGCAAAGGCCCACCTGGACGCCGGAGCCAAAAAGGTCATCATCTCGGCACCAGCCAAGAACGAGGACGTCACAGTCGTCATGGGGGTCAACCACGACACCTATGACCCGGACGCGCACTCGATCATCTCCATGGCGTCGTGCACGACCAACTGCCTGGCACCGCTGGCCAAGGTGATCAACGACGCGTTCGGCATCGAGCGCGGCCTGATGACGACCATCCATGCGTACACCCAGGACCAGAACCTGCAGGACGGCCCGCACAAGGACCTGCGCCGGGCCCGCGCTGCCGCGCTCAACATCATCCCGACCAGCACTGGCGCGGCGAAGGCGATCGGCCTGGTGCTGCCGGAGCTGAAGGGCAAGCTCGACGGCTTCGCTTTGCGGGTCCCCACACCGACCGGTTCGGTCACCGACCTGACGGCAACGGTCGGCCGCGAGGTCTCCGTCGACGAGGTCAACGGGGCAGTCAAGGCGGCGGCCGACGGCGAACTGAAGGGCTATTTGTCCTACACCGAGGACCCGATCGTCTCGACCGACATCGTGACCGACCCGTCGTCGTGCATATTCGACTCCGGCCTCACCCGCACGATCGGCAACCAGGTCAAGGTGGTCGGCTGGTACGACAACGAGTGGGGCTTCTCCAACCGGCTCATCGACCTGATCCGGCTCGTCGGACCCGGCATCTGACGGCGTGCGCTCCATCGACGACCTCGGCGACCTGCGCGGTAAGCGGGTACTGCTGAGGTCGGACCTCAACGTGCCGCTCGAGGACGGCAGGGTCACCGACGACGGCCGAATCCGTGCCAGCGTTCCGACCATTGAACGGCTGGCCGGGGCCGAAGCGCGAGTGATCGTGATGGCGCATCTGGGCCGGCCGGATGGCAAACCCGATCCGCGCTACTCGCAGTTCCCGGTCTACCGGCGGCTCGCCGAGCTGCTACCGGACCGGGAGGTCCAGTTCGCCCGCGACAGCGTCGGACCCGACGCCAAGGCCACCATCGAGGCGTTGCGTGACGGTGGCGTCGCGATGCTCGAGAACCTGCGGTTCGACCCCCGCGAGACCTCGAAGGACGACGCCGAGCGCGGCGCGTTTGCCGACGAGCTGGCGGCCCTTGCCGATGTGTTCGTCTCGGACGGCTTCGGCGTCGTCCACCGCAAGCAAGCCAGCGTCTACGACATCGCCCGGCGGCTACCACATGCGGCTGGGCTGCTCGTGCTGGCCGAGGTCGAGGCCTTCGGCAAGGTCCTCAATGACCCCGAGCGGCCCTACGTCGTCGTGCTCGGCGGCTCGAAGGTCTCCGACAAGCTCGGCGTCATCGAGAACCTGCTGACCAAAGTGGACCGGCTGCTCATCGGTGGCGGCATGTGCTTCACGTTCCTCAAGGCCCAGGGCTACGAGGTCGGCGGCTCACTGCTCGAGGAGAACCAGATCGACACCGTGCGCGGCTTCCTCGACCAGGGGACCGAGCGACGCGTCGAGATCGTCCTGCCAGTCGACATCGTCGTGGCAGTCGATGTCGACGAGAACGCGGAGACCTCGGTGGTGTCAGCAGCAGCGATCCCGGCGGGAATGAAGGGACTCGACATCGGGCCGGCCACCGTGGAGCTCTTCCGCGACAAGCTGGCCGACGCCCGAACCGTCGTATGGAACGGCCCGATGGGTGTGTTCGAGCAGGCGCCGTTCGCCAAGGGCACCCGGCAAGTAGCGCAGGCAATCGCCGAGGTCCGCGGCACCTCCGTGGTGGGCGGCGGCGACTCGGCGGCTGCTATTCGCCAACTGGGACTGGACGAATCTGCGTTCACCCACGTCTCCACCGGTGGCGGGGCCAGCCTGGAGCTGCTCGAGGGCAAGACCCTTCCGGGCCTTGCTGTGCTGGAGGACTGACGCACGTGCCGAACGAGCAACGCCGGCCGCTGATGGCCGGCAACTGGAAGATGAACCTCAACCACCTCGAGGCGATCGCGCTGGTGCAGAAGCTCGCGTTCTCATTCACCGACCAGGATTTCGACGCGGTCGATGTCGCGGTGCTGCCGCCGTTCACCCACATCAGGTCGGTGCAGACCCTGGTCGACGGCGACAAGCTGCGCATCGGCTACGGCGCGCAGGACCTCTCCGAACACGACGCCGGCGCGTACACAGGTGACGTTTCCGGCGCCATGCTGGCCAAGCTCGGCTGCACCTATGTCGTGGTCGGTCACTCGGAGCGCCGCCAGTTCCACGCCGAGGACGACGCGCTGGTGAACCGGAAAGTCAGGGCGGCGTTCCGGCACGGTCTGATCCCCATCCTGTGCATTGGGGAGGGGCTAGAGGTCAGACGCGAGGGCCGGCACGTCGCCCACGCGCTGTCCCAGCTAGACGGAGCCGTGGCCAAGGTAACTCCCGATCAAGCCGCGCTGCTCGTCGTCGCGTACGAGCCGGTGTGGGCGATCGGCACCGGCGAGGTGGCGACGCCGGAGGACGCCCAGGAAGTGTGCGCCGCGATCCGGCGTCGGCTCGCGGAGTTGTACTCAGCGGAGTTGGCCAGCTCCGTCCGCGTCCTCTACGGCGGCTCGGTCAAGGCCGACAACATCGGGCCGATCATGGCCCAACCCGATGTTGACGGCGCCCTGGTCGGTGGCGCCAGCCTGGACGCCGACGGGTTCACGGCTATCTGCCGCTTCAACCGGAATGGCTAACGTCCGTCAGTACGGCAGTGCGCGCCCGCCGGGTGTCCGTCCGGAGCATGTCATGCCTCAGACACTTCGGCGGCCGCAGATTCGGCCTCGGTGACCTCGCTACGCGCCGCTAAGTGGTGGAGGTAGTCCGGATAGATGTCGGGCGGGACTACGACCGGTGCGCGAAAGCCGAACAGATCGAGGCGGTCGATGATGGCTCCGATGTGCTTGTCGTCGGTTGCAGCGCTCATTCCGCCTCCGTCCCTCATCTGGTGTTCGTTGGCCAGAGCGCAAGGGATTGGGAGCGGAGATGCCGGACGGTTATGTCGTGGCGCTGCAGCCGGGCGCCGGTGGGTCGAAGGGTGCGCCGGTGGCCGCGCGGACGTCGGCCTCGGTGACACCAGGACTCGTCTCGACGAGGACCAAGCCGCGCGGTGTGACGTCGATGACGGCGAGATCGGTGATGACCCGGTTGACCACGGACTTGCCGGTGAGAGGATACGTGCAGCGCTCGACGATCTTCGGGTCGCCTTGCCTCGTCACGTGCTCCATGAGGACGATGACCTGCCCGGCCCCCCGCGCGAGGTCCATGGCCCCACCCATGCCCTTGACCAGCTGGCCAGGTATCGCCCAGTTCGCCAGGTCACCGGTCGCGGAGACCTGCATGCCGCCCAGAACGGCCGTGTCGACGTGGCCGCCGCGGATCATGGCGAAACTGATGGCGGAGTCGAAGAACGACGCGCCGGCGTTAACAGTCACGGTCTCCTTGCCGGCGTTGATGAGGTCGGGGTCGACATCGTCTTCGTGGGGATACGGGCCGACACCGAGGATCCCGTTCTCGGAGTGCAGCACGACGTGAACACCTGCTGGCAGGAAGTTCGGTACCAGGGTTGGCAGGCCGATGCCGAGGTTGACGTACTGCCCGTCGCGCAGCTCCAGTGCGGCGCGCGCGGCCATCCGCTCGCGGGTCAACCCCATTGCGGTGGTTCCGGGACACCGGATCTGGTCGTGCGCTTCTCGATGCCCTTGTCGGCTGCCTGGGCGGGAGTGAGGCCGACGACTCGATGCACAAAAATTCCGGGCAGATGAACGTCGTCGGGGTCGATCTGTCCGGCGTCGACGATTTTCTCGGCCTCGACGATCGTGATCCTGCCGGCCATGGCGACGATCGGGTTGAAGTTGCGGGCCGCCCGGCGAAACAAGCAGTTGCCGTGCCGGTCGGCGACGGAGGCTCGGACGAGCGCATAGTCGGTAGTGATGGATTCCTCGAGCACGTACTCGCGCTCGCCGAATACGCGCACTTCCTTCGGTGGGGAAGCCTCGGCAACCGTGCCGTCTGCGTTGTAGCGCCAGGGCAGTCCGCCGTCGGCAACCTGAGTCCCCACACCGGTCGGGGTATAGAACGCCGGTATTCCCGCCCCGCCGGCCCGGAGCCGTTCGGCAAGGGTGCCCTGTGGCGTGAGTTCGACGTGCAGCTCACCGCTCAGATACTGGCGAGCGAACTCCTTGTTCTCCCCGATATAGGACGCAACGACCCGCTGGATGCGGTGCTCGGCAAGGAGCAACCCGAGACCAACGCCGTCGACACCGCAGTTGTTCGACACGACGGTCAGGTCAGTGGGGCCCTGCTCGAGTAACGCAGTGATCAACACCACGGGGATACCGGCCAGGCCGAAGCCGCCAACGGCCAGGCTGGTCCCGTCGGAGATGTCGCCGACGGCCTCCCTCGCCGAACGGACCGTCTTGTCCATCAGGACCTCCGCCACGACGGCCGATGCCTGGTCCGACGCTGCCTGTGTCGTCAGAGCACCTTGTTGCCGTACATCTCCCCGAGCGGGTCCGCGATGAGTTCCACGCGGGTGCCGTCGGGGTCACGGAAGTAGACCGAGGTCCCGCTCTCCATCTGGTACGACACGCCGGCTTGGTCGAGCTTGTTCTTCAGCCGCTCCCACTGTGCTGGATCAACGGAGATGGCAATGTGGTGCAGCCCGCCGAGGACCTCCGCGTAGGGCCCGAGGTCGAGGCCCGGGAAGTCGAAGAAGGCGAGCAAGTTGCCGTTGCCGATGTCGAAGAAGAAGTGGTTTGAGCCCCGGTAGTCGCGGTTCTCGAAGATGTCCGTGAGTGGGAACTCGAGCAGGTCCTGGTAGAAGTGAACCGTCTGCTCGACATCGGAACAGAGCACTGCGGCGTGGTGCAGACCCCTCGCCGACGAGGGTGGCCGTTCAACGGCCGCGCGCAGATGGGATTCCCGGATCCGGGCCCGTCGCTCCTCGATGGCCGCCAGGTCGATGTCGGTCATGGCGCTCCTTGGCTCTGCTCAGATTCGGAAGAAGAGGCTGAGGAAGCGGTCGGCCAGCTGCGTGTCGCCACGGACCGTTCCCCCGTTGAAGCGCCCGAATGCGGTGAGTACGAAGCTACCAGGATCGAACTCGATGACAGCTGGGAGATTGCTCGCGTCCCCCTGCTCCACCGCCATGCCGCCGGACGAGACGGAGATCTGGGAGTCTCCGGCATTGGGCCCGCTCAGGACACGGATGCCGATGTCCATCGGTTCCGTCTCCGGCCCGACCCGGGCAGTGCCCTGCCAGATGCCGAACATGAACGGCACGAGCAGATCCGCGACATCGCTGGACAGCCCGTGCTCGCGTCCCGTTCCTTCGCGGATGTCCCACGAGTGGACGCCGTAGTCCATGAGCTGGAACGCCGGGTAGAAGAACGCCGGCACCGGGCCCATGTAGAAGTGCGGCACTGTCAATCCGGTCCAGTCCTCGGGGGTCAGGCCCTCGAAGATGTCCATCATCTTGTCGAAGTCGGTTCGCAGCCGCTCGACCATCTGTGCCTGCGGCAGATCCCGGAACGACTTGCCTTGTTCCTCGGCCCGCTTCGCCATCCCGACCAGGCCGTAGGCCGGTTCCACCTCGCTGTGGGTACGGGCGGCGTCGAAACCCTCGAAGTACGTCTCGGTCGTGTCGACGATGTGCCCGACGATGTCGCGGACCTCCCACTCCGGGCATGCCGTCTTGGCTGTCCAGGTCTCCGGCACCTCCGCCAGTGCGAAGAAGCCTTCCGCCTGCTCTCGAACTACGCGCAGGACCGTGTCCTTGCCGTCGAAGGTCATGGCATTCCAACTCATGGCTGACCGTCCTCCCTGGGTCACGTGGGCCGTGCTCCTTCGTGTGCAGCGAGTAGCAGCAGGTACACCTCCTCCTTGGTGATCGGGCGCGGGTTGCTTGGCCTGGCTTCGACCACCATCTCGGCCGCGGTTTCAACGTCCTGCCGATGGAAGCCGAGGTCGGCGAGCGCCGTCGGGGCCCCCGTGCTCTGCGCAAGGTCCCACAGCGCCCCAGCAGGATCGGCGGTGGACAGACTTCGGGCCAACGCAGCCATGGGCTCGCGCGCCACGGTCGCGTTGTAAGCCGTGACGTGCGGAAGCACCGCCGAATGCGTTCCGGCGTGGGACAGGCCGAAGGTGCCGCCGAGGACGTGGCAGATCGTGTGATGGACCCCCATTCGGACCGTCCCCAGGGTCCAGCCAGCCAGCCACGCTCCGTAGAGAGCGGCCGAGCGTGCATACAGGTCGTCGGGGTGCTCGATCACGAGCGGGAGGGATGTCGACAGCGCTCGGATCCCCTCCTGGGCGATCGGACCGGTGATCGGTGGGGCGTCGGCGGCAAAGAGACCCTCCACGCAGTGCGCCAGCGCGTTCATCCCGCTGGCCGCGCTCGTCGACGCTGGAAGACTGACCGTGAGCTCGGGGTCGTACACGACGACGCGTGGCAGCACCCGAGACTCGCGACCTGTGCTCTTCCGGCCGCCTTCGGTCACGCCCCAGATGGGCGTCATCTCGCTGCCCGCGTATGTCGTCGGAATGGCCAGGATCGGCCGGCCGGTGTCCTTGGCAACGGCTTTGGCCAGCCCGATGGCCGAACCGCCCCCGAGGCACATGACGAGGTCAACGTCGGCGTCGGTGGCGATCAGCGCCGCTTCCCTTGCCTTCTCGGCGGGCACGTGCTGGGTCACGCCGTCGATCCGGGCCGACACGGTCGAGCCCAACCACTGGACCAGAACGTCCGCATGCGGCTTCATCGCCCGGGTGGCGATCATCAACACCCGTTCGGCGGACAGCCTGCTGACCTCCTCGGGGACCCGCCCTCGCGACCTGGGTGCAAAGATCACCCTGGCGCTGGGCGGCTCGTAGACGAAGTCGTGGATGATCAAAAGACCCAACTCGATGTTCGTAATGCGAACAAACGTGCGGAGTACAACCAGAGCGTCCCTCTGCGCCTAGACCCTGTCAATACCGCTCGGGGGAGCGGAGTGCCGTAATGTTCGGCATGCGAACAGCTGAGAGGAGGACGCGTGCCCGTCGCCGAATCGGCCGAGCGGCCAGCCGGCTACGTGCAGTCCCTTGACAAGGGCCTGGCGGTGATCCGCTGCTTCTCGGCCGAGGCGCCGCGGCTGACGATTTCCGAGGTGGCTCGGGAGACCGGGTTGACCCGAGCAGCGGCGCGACGCTTTCTGATCACCCTCCAGGCGCTGGGTTACGTCGGTAGCGCCGGTCGTCAGTTCTTCCTCACGCCGCGTGTCCTGCGGCTCGGATACGCCTACCTGTCGTCGCTTTCGGTCGCCGACGTCGCGCAGACCCACCTCGAGCAACTGGCCGACGTCGTCCATGAGTCGTGCTCGGCATCGGTCCTGGACGGCTCCGACATCGTCTACGTCGCCAGGGCGGCAACGAAGCGGATCATGACCATTTCGCTGTCTGTCGGTACCAGGCTGCCCGCTCATCCGACCTCGATGGGGCGCGTGCTGTTGGCTGGACTGCCCGATGATCGGCTAAACGCGTACGTCGAGTCGGTGCCGCTGGCGAAGTTGACCGACCGCACGATGGTCGACCGTGACGCCCTGCGAGCGGAGCTGGAGAAGACCCGGATCCGCGGTTGGTGCATGGTCGACCAGGAGCTCGAGGATGGCGTCAGATCGGTAGCTGTCCCGGTGCACGATGACACCGGCCGGGTCGTCGCCGCCGTGAACACCAGCGCTCATGCGGCCCGCGTGCCTCTGTCGCGGTTACAGAAACACTTCCTACCCAGGCTCCGCGAATGCGCCTCAGCGATCGACGCCGAGCTGCGGGCGATGCGATGACGAGAAGCTCGAACGAAAGAAATGTCGGTTGACAAGCGGCTAGGCGCTTCGCGACCGTCGAGGGATGCACCTCAGCCTGTCGACGCTGGAAGCCGGTATCGGCGAAATTCGCCGTTCACCTGCAGATGTCGGCACGGTCGAGCTCATCGTTCGTCGCCCGGCGGAGAACGAACGTGAGACGCTCAACGAGGCACACCTAGATACCAGGGCGGGCCTGGTCGGCGACGGCTGGCTGACTGGTGACGGTGATGTAAGCCGACAGATAACGGTGATGAATGCTCGGGCCGTAGCGCTCTTGGCCGGATCCCGTGACCGGTGGCCACTCGCCGGCGACCAGCTCTACGTCGACCTGGATCTCAGCGTCGGAAACATGCCACCCGGGACCCGAGTCGAAATCGGAGCGGCCATTCTCGAGGTCAGCGGCGCGCCGCACCGTGGGTGCAAGAAGTTCGCGGCGCGGTATGGGCTCGATGCGCTGCGGTTCGTGAACTCCAAGACGGGTTATGCGTTGAACCTGCGTGGCGTCAACACGCGGGTCGTGCGGGGGGGCGTCGTCCGCGCTGGCGACACCGTCCGCAAGCTGCCATCAGTGCGATGACCTGGGACACAGCGAACGTCGGCGCGGGCGTCAGTGCTATCGAGTTGCGCGGCGACGTACGACCGTTGCGGTGAAGAGCGCAGCAATAGCGGCGGTGACAGCCAGCAGGAGATACCCCACCGTGTAATCGTCGAGCGACCCGTAGACCAGACCCATGACCAGTGGTGGAAAGAAACCGCCCAGCCCACCGGCGGCACCGACCACGCCGGTCACGGATCCGACCCGTTCCGGCGGGACCAGTCGGGCGACCAGTGCGAAGACGGCGCCGGTACCGGTGCCGAGAGCGGCGGCCATGCCGAGGAAGGCAATCGTCCCGACGGGTATCAGAGCCAGTTCCAGCGACGCAAGCACCGCGAGGACGGCGGTCGCCGTGTAGGCCACAACCAGGACCGGCACGGGGTGTAGTCGGTCGGACAGCCAACCGCCGATCGGCCGCATGACAACTGCGAGGACCACGAAGCCCGCCGTCCGCAACGCCGCATCGGACCGTTCCAGCCCGAAAGCGGTCGTGAGGTACGTGGGCAGGTACACGCTGAATGCGACGAAGCCGCCGAACGCCACCG
>DASSDH010000122.1:0-7556 GCA_035697245.1 Jiangellaceae bacterium | reverse complement strand
GCGAGCCCGGAGGGCAGCGGCTTCAGCGGGCTGGTCCTGACCTACGTAGTCCGCAGCGAGGCGCGGGTCGACGAGATCATCGCGGAAGCCGAGAAGGCCGGCGCCACGATCCTCAAGCCCGCCGCCGCCAAGCCGTGGGGCGGATACGGCGGTTCGTTCGCGGACCCGGACGGCTACATCTGGAGCATCGGCTACAGCGCCCAGGGCAAGGACCAGCCCTACGCGGAGTAGCGAGCAAGCAGTTCGACGTTGACCGCGCGGCCTCGCCGTGGCGACCAGCTTTGGCCGCAGTACGTCGAGCTGACCAGAGTTGGCAGGAGCAGATTATGAAGTTTCGATCCTACGTCGAGCCTCCGGAGCCCATGAGGGGCTTGGAAGTTCCTCCAGAGGTTGTGGAGGCGCTCGGTGGAGGCAAGCGGCCGGCGGTAACCATCACGATCAACGGGCATTCATGGAAGAGCAGGGTGGCCATCATGCGTGGCCGCTACCTGCTCGGCCTCAGCAACGCCAACCGAAAAACCGCCGGTGTCGTGACCGGCGACGAGGTCGAGGTCGAGGTGGAAATCGATGCGGAGCCCCGTGTTGTGGTCGAGCCCGCGGACCTCGCCCGCGCCCTGGACGTCAATCCGGTCGCCCGCACCGCCTACGACCGCCTGTCCTACAGCCGCAACGGGAGCACGTGCTCGCTATCGAGAGCGCGAAGAAGGTCGAGACGCGCACACGGCTGATCGAGAAAGCCGTGGCACTGCTACGGGGCCAGGAGTCGGCCCGCGGCCGTGCGGCCCGCGCCAAGACTCGAGGCGATCACCCCTGACATCTTCGCCGTCACTTAGCGACATCACCCTGCCAGTCGACGAGCTGGATGATGACGCCGTTGGGGTCTCTTACCTGAAACGCTCGCTCGCCCCACTTCTCTTCGGTCAGCGGCATGGTGATGGTGACGCCCTCGGCCTGCAGCCGGGCAAGCTCGCCTTCAAGGTCGCCGACGACGAACGCCAGGATGAGGCCGGCCGCGTGGTCGTGGCGCTGGTCCTCGGGCAACGATTCGAGCCCTCGGCGCAGATAGACGACATTCATGCCGGCGTCCTCGCGGGCAAGGGAGGCGAAGCCGTCGGCGGCCATCTCCTCTCGGAACCCGAAGTGCTCGACCAGAAACCTGCTGGACGCTGCGACGTCGTCGACGTTCAGCGAAACAGCGGACGACGTGATGTGCATGGCCTCCACCTTGACGAAGGATCACACCGTGGAATCGAAGCGTCGTACACAGTACGCAACCGCCATCGTCGACGCCGACGGCTTAGAGGCGGTCACCATGCGTCGGCTAGCCCAGGGGCTCGGCGTGGCCCCGATGACGATCTATACCTATGTGCCGGGAAAGGCGGAACTCTTCGACCTGATGCTCGACGCTGCCTATGCGGGATGCCTCGTCGGGATACCTCCGGCTGGTCATGGCGGCGACGGCTCACAGCGATCGCGGAGGAAAACCGCGAGTTGTTCAAGTCGCACCCGTGGGCGGCAACGATCTCCACAAGCCGGCCACCACTCGGCCCCGGGCTGATGGCCAAGTACGAGCATGAGCTGTCGGCGCTGGAAGGTCTCGGGCTGTCCGACATCGAGATAGACGCCTCGCTCACCTACGTCCTCGGCTTCGTGCAGGGTTGGGCACGCACGGCCGCCGACGCCCGCGCCCCCCAGGACGACACCGGAATGGACGACGAGCAGTGGTGGGCAGCCACGCCCCGCTGCTGGCCCAGATCCTCGACAACCACGCCTACCCGAACCTCCAGTCGGATCGCATCACAAGGCTCGCGGAGAGACCACGCGAATATGCTCGCCTGGACGCGGCGTTTTCCGACCCCGGGAGCTGTCCGATGCCCTCGCCAGGAGAGACCGAGATCGCGGTCGTCACCAGCACCGACCTCCCGGACCTGCTGCCGCTGATGCGGGCCTACTGCCACTTCTACGCCGTCGACCCCACCGACGCACAGCTCGAGCGGCTCGCCCGCGCCTTGGTCGACGACCCGGCGCACGAGGGAGTGCAGTTGCTCGCTCGACGCGACACCCTGGCGGTCGGCTTCGCCACCTGCTTCTGGACCTGGGAAACCACCCATGGGAACCGGGTTGCGGTGATGAACGACCTGTACGTGGATGAGCGTGCCCGTGGCCTCGGCATCGGCCGAGCCCTGCTTGAGGCGTGCCGCAACCTCGCAGCACAGCACGGCGCTACCCGATTGAGCTGGCAGACGGCTCCGGACAACGTGCGGGCGCAGCACCTTTACGACACCACCGGCGCGGTGCGGGAGACCTGGCTGACCTACCACCTCGACCTGGAAACCTAACGGGCCCCTTGGGCGACCAGTTTGGATCCCACCGGTCGTGACCTGAGGAGGCCCGTGTGGTCGAGTGGCTTTCCGCGACCGAGCTTCGTCAGGTGCTCGATCGGGCGTTGGCGCACGTAGTTTCTTTCCGCGCGGCTGCGGAGGACGCGCCTCAGGTGCCCTCGGTCGGGTATCTGGAGGCGCTGGCCCGCTTCGACGCGCCGACGCCTGAACGACCGTCAGATCCGGTGGCCATCATCGACGAGCTCGCCGAGCTTGTAGACGGTGGCCTGATGATGCCAACGGGGCCCCGGTTCTTCGGCTGGGTGATCGGGGGGTCGCACCCCGTTGGCGTTGCGGCGGACTGGCTGACCAGCGCATGGGGTCAGAACGCCGGGAACCATCAAGCGGCGCCGGCCGCCTCGGCCGCCGAAGTTGTCGCGGGACGTTGGGCCCTGGACCTGCTCGACTTGCCGCGTGAGAGCGCGGTCGGCTTCACAACGGGCGCGACGATGGCCAACTTCACATGCCTGGCTGTCGCGCGCGGGGCCGTGCTTCGTGCAGTGGGCTGGGACGTCGACCGGCAGGGTCTGTTCGGTGCCCCAGAGGTAACCGTACTGATCGGCGAAGAGGCCCACAGCACGGTGTTCGCGGGGCTGCAGTACCTCGGGCTGGGTCGGGAGCGGGTCGTGCGTGTCGCGACTGACACGCAGGGCGCCATCCTTTCGGAGGACTTCCACAGGGCGCTCGAGGCCGTGTCTGGCCCCACCATCGCGATCCTCCAGGCCGGACAGATCAACACCGGCGCCTTCGACCCGTTCGAGGAGATCGTCCCCGTCGCCCGCGCCGCGGGGGCGTGGGTCCACGTCGACGGTGCGTTCGGGCTCTGGGCGCGAACAGTGAGATCCCGTTTCGGTCTGACGGCGGGTGTGGAGCAGGCCGACTCCTGGGCGACTGACGGCCACAAGTGGCCACAGGCTCCGTATGACTGCGGGCTGGCCATCGTGCGCGACGAACTCGCGATGCGCCGCGCAATGACGATCGCTGCCAGTTACCTTCCCGAGGCTGCTGCGGACGAGCGCGACCCCACCCACTACGTCCCCGAGCTCTCACGACGCGCGCGCGGTTTCGCGACGTGGGCGGTCATCCGGGCCTTGGGCCGGTCTGGCATCGCGGAGCTCGTCGAACGGGACTGCCGAGTCGCCACGCTTATGGCCGACCGGCTGGCTGCTGAGCCGGGCGTCGCTGTAGTCAACGACGTTGTCCTGAACCAGGTGCTCGTGCGGTTCGGCGTCGACGAGGCGGTCGAGCGTGGTGACGAGCTGACCCGGATGACCATCCGACGCATCCAGGAGGACGCGACCTGCATGGCCGGCGGAACGGACTGGCGGGGGCGACAGGTGATGCGTCTGTCGGTCATCGGCGGGACCACCCACGAGGTCGATGGCGCTACATCGGCTGAGGCCATCGTCTCTGCCTGGCGAACCGTACGGAGCAGCGCGAACGGTCCACTGTCAGGGTAATGCCGGCGGGAACCTTCGAGGCCGGGGCGGTGTAGACAGGTCGACCGAGGAGAGGGACACCCAACCTGAACACCGGCTCGGAGGACGCCGAGATACTGGCCCGGGTGCGCGGTGGTGACCGTGACGCGTACGCGGAGCTCGTGAATCGCCATGCCCCGGTGGCGATCCGCACTGCCGCCCTGCTCGGCGCGGGCGGGGAAGCGGAGGACGTCGTGCAGGAGGCGTTCGTCAAGGCGTACGCCGCCCTGGATCGCTTCCTCCCCGGGGCGCCGTTCCGCTCCTGGCTGTTGCGCATCGTCGCCAACGAGACCCACAACCTGCACCGCGCCTCAGGCCGGCGCATGGCGCGGGAACGCCGGGCGTGGGAGCAGTCCCAGCCGCTGCTCCTTGCCCGGCCCGACGACCCCGCCGAGGCGCTGCTCTCGCTGGAGCGGCAGTCCGCGCTGGTGCGGGGGGTGGCCCGGCTCTCCCCTGAGCACCGGCAGGTGGTGACCTGCCGCTACCTCCTTGACCTCGACGAGGCCGAGACCGCGGCGGTCCTCGGTTGGCCGCGCGGGACGGTGAAGTCGCGCCTGCGCCGAGCCCTGATCAAGCTCGGGGACATGCTGGACACCGAGGCGAGCCGGGACCGGACGAGTGAGGTGACGCAGGGTGGCTGAGGGCAGGTACGACGACCTGGTCCGCGACCTGGCGACGCTGGGTCGCGGGATCGACCCACCCGTGCCCTCGGAAGGCCTGACGACGGCCGTGATGGATCGGGTCGCGGCGCTGCCCACGCCCGACCGGCCGGTTAACGCGTGGACCCGAGTTTTGCGTCGGACCGGACGCTGGGTGGTGGACAGCGTCGAGTCCCGACGTCGCCGGGTCGCGCTGGTGTTCGGCGCGGTCCTGCTCGCGCTGCTGGCGGCACCACCGGTGCGCGCGGCCGTAGTCGACTGGTTCGGCTTCGGAGGGGTGCTGGTGGAGCAGGGCCCCTCCGGGCCCGGTGCGGCGCCGCCGCCGCCCGACGTGGCGCAGGACTGGTCGGTGTCGGAGGCCGCGGCCGCGGTCGACTTCACGCTGTCGGTGCCGGAGGATCTCGGCGACCCCGACGGGGTCGAGGTCTCGCCCGACAGGCGGCTGGTGTCGATGAGCTGGGCGACCGACGAGGACGGCCTCGTGCGCCTCGACCAGTTCGACGCGAGATTTGACTTCTCCGTCCTCAAACGCGCGCCGGGCGTCTTCTACGCCGCGGTCGGCGGGACCGACGCGTTGTGGTTCGAGGAGCCCCACGAGGTCGTGCTGCTCGAGCCCGACGGCAGCCGGCGGACCGAGTCGGCCCGCCTGGCCGGACACACGCTGATCTGGCTGGACGACGTCACGACCATGCGACTCGAAGGTGACCTGAGCCTCGAGCGTGCCGTCGAGATCGCGGAGTCGTGCGTCACGGTCGAGTGACGGGGAACCCGAAGGTGTGTGGCGGTGTAACACAGACACATGTCCCGAGGAGGCAGCCGTGCACCGATTCTGCGCATCTCTCACCGTCGCCCTCCTGGTCGCGGCGTCCCTGATGCTGTCCGTACCCGCATCCGCGGGCGGACCGACCAGCGCGCTGCTGTCGGTGCCAGGCGAGGGGAAGACCGCCTCGCTCTACTACACCGACCCGGAGTACGTCGCCCTCGCCGACCTGGTCGGGATCGACAGCCAGACCGGAACCGGCAAGGTGGACCAGTCGGGACTGGGCCACGACAACGGCCCTGGAGTGACGGTCACCTGGTTGATCCACGACGTCACGCCGTGGCGGGTCGACCACATCTATCTGAACGGCGAGGGCGCACCCTGGATCGCGACCCAGGTTTCGGGCGAGAGCGGGATGACCTGGGACAGCCCGGTCGTGTGGCACCAGCCCGCGTCGGCGGCCGAGCTCGTGGCGCTGCTCGACAAGCTCGGCGTTGGTGAGGCCTCCCGCGAGGCGGGCGACTTCAGCGGCGTGGCGGGCGCCCCGCTGCCGGCCGAGCCCGCTCCCGCCCCCGCGGAGCCGGCGCCGGCGGAGGCGTCCCCGTTCGCCAGCATCTGGTGGGGACTCGGCGGACTCGCCGGCGGCGTCCTGCTCACCATGCTCTGGATGCGGCGCAGCCGGGCGGACACCGACGCGTCGCCGGACCCGGGCAACGAGCACGCGGAAACACCGGGGCTCGTGGTGGCCGAGGAGCTGCCCTGATCGTGCTGCTGGGCATGCTCGGACTGCGCGTCGGCGAACCTTGCGTCGCCAGCTCGCCGTCGACCTCCCGATGGAATGATCCCGACGGTGAATACCTTTCCGGATGAGGGCGTGGAGTTGACCCGGCTGCTGGTCGTTTCCGATCTGGGGCGTTCGCGTGATTGGTATGAGCACGTGCTCGGTGCAACGGTGTATCGGGAGTACGGCGGCAGCTCATGTGTGCTACGGCTGCTCGGCAGCTGGCTGCTGCTGGTCACTGGGGGTGGACCGACCGATGACAAGCCGACCGTGACTTTCACGCCACCGGATGATGTTGACCGGGTGAGTTCTGAGTTGATCTTTCGGGTGCCTGACTGCCGCGGGAGCTACCAGGTGCTGCGGCAACGCGGGGCGCAGTTCCTCACACCGCCGGTGGACAACGGCTATGAGATACGCGCGTTCTTTCGGGATCCGGACGGTCACTTGTTCGAGATCAGCGAAGTACCCGGACAACCTGTCGGCGACTGAGGTGGCGATTCACCGCGATTCGGGGGCGGAGGTGGGCGGTCACTTGTAGTGGAAGCGGGCCTGGAGGATCACAAGGTCGTCGTCGTCAACGAGATAGACCAGGCGATGCTCCTCACTGATGCGGCGGGACCAAGCACCGGCAAGCATGTGGCGCAGTGGCTCTGGCTTGCCGATGCCCGCGGACGGGTCTCGCAGAGCGTCGTCGATCAATCGATTGATGCGCTTCAACGTGGCGCGATCGGCCGCGATCCAATAGGTGTAGTCATCCCATCCGTGCGGGGTGAAGACCAGCCTCACCGGGCGAGGTCGTGCAGCTCGCGCTGGCCGGACATCGCCTGCTGCAAGCTTTCGACCAGGCGCTTGGCGTTGGCTGGGACACGCAACAGGTGCGCGGTTTCTTCGAGAGCGTCGTAGTCCGCCCGGGACAGTAGGACCGCGTCGCCTCGCCGCGAGGTGATCTCGATCGGGGTGCGATCCTCGTTGACCTTTTCGATCAACGGGAAGAGGTTCTTGCGGGCCTCGCTTGCTGTGACGGCCATCCGTCCCTCCAGCTGGATTGGTACAAGTTATGGTACCAGTGCACTCAGCTCTGGCCCGTCGGCACAACACTGGGTCCGCAACCCGTCGGAGGACGTACGCCATGAAGGCCGTTGTCTACACACGTTATGGATCGCCGGACGTGCTTCGGTTCACGGACGTGGAGATGCCCGCGCCGAAGGACAAAGAGGTGCTCGTCAAGGTGCACGCGGTGTCCCTCAACGCGTCCGACTGGGAGGTGCTGCGGGGGAAGCCGCTGTATTCCCGGATCGGGGGCCCGTTCCGACCGCGCCACCACATCCTTGGTTCAGACATCGCCGGACGGGTTGCGGCGACGGGTCGCAGCACGACGCTGTTCCAACCAGGCGACGAGGTGTTCGCAGACATCCTCAGCTCTATGGGCGGGTTGGCGGAATACGTGTCCGTGCCGGAGAGCGTACTGGCGCGAAAGCCGGCCGACATGAGCTACGA
>DASSDH010000121.1:0-3156 GCA_035697245.1 Jiangellaceae bacterium | reverse complement strand
TGCTTTATCGGCTCACGCCAGCGGAGCTGATCCCACACGAAGACCCCGTGCCAGCCCCGCTCCTCCGCGTCGGCGGCCAGACGCGCAACCACGCCCGGGTCGGCAAGCTCCTCGAACAGCGGCAGCCACAAACCAGAGCGCATGTCGCTACAAAATAGGCCATGCAGTCGATCGGCAAGTTCTTTCGGCTGGCTCAAGGCGACGCAGTGACCGCCATCGATCTCGTCGGGGTGATTCCCACCCGTTCTATGGCGACCCGGCGCAACCAGTCGACGGAAAGAGGCGGTCGTCGCGACACGCCAACAACTCGTCGGAACGTCCGGCCACGCCTTCAGGGGCGAGGGTGCGTTCATGCGCGCTTCGGACTGGCGCGGCCTGCTCGGCAGGCGTCCATGTCAGCGTCATATCGCCGCGAGACGGCGCCCGGATCTGCAGACGAGCGGGGACTCCAAGTCGACGTGAACGCTGAGCGCCATCGACGCAATCGGTACATTCTGCTTGCTCCACCAGGAGCACGCTGAACACGCCAGGGCTGCCGCCTCTGCGATCGCGCCCGCAGCCGTGGTGACCTCCCGCTCGGCGTGGTAGGCGCTGCGCACCAACCACCAACCGCCGACCGTGCGCCTCGACCTTGCCAGCGTGCCGGGGCAGCATGGAATCGATCCGGACGGAGGAGGCCCAGATGACCGAAGCCACGACCCATACGATCGACGCACCGGGCGCCGTACTGACCTATGACGTCCGCTCCGGCAGCGACGCGGACAAGACCCCACTGCTGATGGTCGCTTCGCCGATGGCCGCCGCCGGGTTCACGACCTTGGCCGACTACTTCACCGACCGCACCGTGGTCACCTACGACCCGCGGCAGAGCGAGCGCAGCAGACTCACCTCCGATGCGGATCCCACCCCGGAGACACATGCCGACGACATCCACCGGGTTATCCAGGCCGCCGTGGGTTCCGGCCCTGTCGATGTCCTGGCGAGCAGCGGTGGCGCGGTGAACATGCTGGCGTTCGTCGCGGCGCATCCTGACGTAGTTCGCACCCTCGTCGCCCACGAGCCACCGCTCGTCTCGGCATTGCCCGACCGTCAGGCAGCGTTCGCAGCCATCCACGATGTCCAGAACACCTACGAGCGCGATGGCCTGGGTCCGGGGATGGCCAAGTTCCTGGGCCTGATCATGCACAGCGGCGAGGTCCCCGCCGACTGGACCGACCGGCCGGCTCCGGACCCGGCCCAGTTCGGGTTGCCGACGGAGGACGACGGCTCGCGGGAGGATCCGATGCTCGGTCGCGGCCACATCGTCAACACCACCGGATACGAGCCCAACTACGACGCGATCAAGGCTGCCCCGACCCGGGTAGTCCTGGCGTACGGCACCGAGTCGGACGGTCTACTCGCGCAACGCGGCGCGATTGCTGTCGCCGCTGCCCTCGGGGTTGAGCCGACGAGGTTCCCGAGCGACCACGGCGGCTTCCTGGGCGGGGAGTATGGCCAGACCGGCGACCCTGACGCGTTCGCCGCCCGGCTGCGCGAGGTGCTCGACGGCTGAGTCCGCCCTAGACCTGATCCGCCCTGTCATGCTTGCGATCCGCGCGGATGACGCGGCGCGGTATTCCGCCGCCTGAGCACGGGCGCGAGTTGGGCCCTCCGGCAGTACCTGCTGCATGCCCTGATGCATGCCATATGCAGCGGATGCCTTCCCGTGGCCACGTGCAGGCCATCGTGAGGTCAGCGAGGAGGTTCGAGGTCGTCCGCACCGAGCTAAGGCATGGGCATCCGTCTCGTCGGGGCGCGCTCCGACATCGGGCACGGTCGATTCGGCTGAGCACGGACCGGGTCGGATCGCTGGCAGTTTGAGGGACAGGTCAGCCCCGAGCTCGACGGATGCCTCGAGGTCGACCTGGGTCGTCGTCGGCTTCGACCAGACTTTGTCGGTGCACCGGATGGTGCTGCACTACTCGGGCCGTCCTTCGCGCCGCCCCTGCACGACTGAGGCCATGCCGCGACCACGAACCCAAACTCCCGGACCTGATGACGCAGGATCTGACTACCAAACCTCCGCAGGCCGGCTGGGTACCCGGTGGCCGGTCCCGCCTGGCAGCAGCCTGGCAGCATCAGAGCAGTGCCGTCCCAAACGGGCACAGCGACGCCGCCGGCGGCTGTGGTGCTCCGGCGCCGGCTGCAGATCGGGGTGAGGTGAGCATGTTCGGCTCGCTGGATTTCATCTACGTTCCAACCACCGACGTCGACGTCGAGGCCCAGCGTCAGGTCGACACGCTAGGCGCCCAACTGGTCTGGAAGGTGCGCGGCATGGGCACGACCGTCGCCTGCCTGCGCGTCGGTGAGCCAGGGCCAGCCATCCTGCTCTCTGGACACCTGCACGGCACCAGCCCGATCCTCGTGTATCGCGTCGAGGACTACGCCGCCACCGCGCGCCAGCTCCGCGAGCGAGGCATGACCCTGCACGAGCTGGAGATCCCGCACGGCCCCTGCGCGAGCTTCACCGCCGGCGGCGGCCAGCGGTACGCGGTGTACCAACTCGTCCGACCCGAGGCGATCCATTTCTTCGAGGGCCGCATCGACCCATAGGAACCCACTGCGAACCGGCGGTCGGGGCTCCTGCACCGACGGCGTCGCTACCCGCGCGCTCTTTTTACGCACGAACTTCCTGCCCCACACACGAATCTCCTGACTTCGCGTCCGCGACTGCCGCCCTCAGCGCCCCTGCGATGGCGCTCTGGAGGCGAGGATCAGTCGCGGGCGCTTTGAAGGTCGGCGAGGCGCTGCCGGACGTGGGCGAGGCGGTGGGCGGGGTAGCGAGGCTTGAGGTCACGCAGCATGACCTGGCAGGCCCACGCGCGCGCCGCGGCTGGTAGGTGCTCGAAGTCGGCGGCGTGGGACCAGCCCTGCAGCATGGCAGCGAAGTGCGGCTCGTCGTGCCGCGGGGTCGCCGCAGGGTCGAGTGTAAGGATCGACCAGCTGCGGGCGCGTTCGAGTACCGCGGGCCCCGCCGCGGTGTTGGCCCAGTCGAGAACGCCGCTGACGTCGCCGGTCTCGTCGATCAGCACGTTCAGCGGGTGCAGGTCCAGGTGCAGCAGGCAGTACGGTGTGGTCGTTTCTGATGACTGGGGGATCGCTGGAACCGCGTCGACC
>DASSDH010000120.1:0-9469 GCA_035697245.1 Jiangellaceae bacterium | reverse complement strand
CAGCCGAGGTCGTCGCCGGGCGCGGCGATGTAGCCGTCCAGGGTCAGGTTCATGCCGTAGATCAGTTTCCGCATGGCGCCATGCCTTTCTGTCAGTCGGTCTCGGGAGTCTAGATCGGCTCGGCGCAGGAAACTGATCAATCACGATTGGAAGCAGTTTCCAGACCCATGTCATGTCAGGGACCGTACGAGCGCAGCAGCGCAGCGCGGGGCGAGTGTCGGGGCTCCGTGGATCAGCAGGAAGTCAGCACCAGGCACGACAGCCGTCCGTATGGGATGACACCAGGCGACATGAGCTGGGCGTGACGAGGCACACGGTGCCGCCGGTCGAGACAGGCCGGTAGGAACAGCGAAGGTTTGCAAGGCGGGGGTTGAGGGTTCAAGTCCCTTCGTCTCCACCCGGAAACTCGCAGGTCAGCGATCCGCACGGCGTGCTGCAAGATCAGTTACCTTCCCACGTGCCCCTATCTTGCCCCCGCCAGCCCGGATCTCGTCGAGCCGGTCGGCGACCGCTTCGAGGTCGTCGTCGAACAGGTCGGCGTACACGTCGAGGGTCATTGACGCCTTTGCGTGGCCGAGCATCCGCTGCACGGCCTTCACGTTCGCGCCCGGCCGACACGGCGAGACTGGCCGCGGTGTGGCGCAGCTCGTGCGGGTGCAGACCTTCTGGCACCCCCGAGGCTTCGACCGCACGGTCGAACCAAGACCGGCGTGCCCCGCGCACCCGCAGTACCGCACCCTTCGGGGAGGTGAACACGAGGTCCTCGGGTGCCTTGCCGGCGACGTGCTCGGCCAGCTCGTCGACGAGGAACCGCGGCACCGGCACCCAGCGCCGTTCGTGCGACTTCGGCAGGCCCCAGTCGAGCCGGCCGTCGCTGAGCTCGGTTACCGACTCGGCGACGTGGATGCGTCGCCGCAGCAGGTCGAGTCGGGAAACCTGCAACGCTGTCAGCTCGCCCCACCGCAGACCCGTGTACGCGAGCACCAGCACGACTAGACGACCAGGGCCGGCAGCATCCGCCAGATCGTCGACCTCTCCGGTGCGCAGGTATCGCTTCTCCGCCTTCGCGGCCCGCGGCAGATTCACCCCGGCCGCGGGGTTGCGCGGCAGCCGGCCATCACGCACCGCGAGGCCCAGCACCATCGATAGCACCCGGTGAACCTTATGCACCGACCCCGCTGACAACCCGGACGCCGACAACGAAGACACCCACGACTGAACATCCGCGTGTGTCACGTCGACCAGCCGCACCTGGCCCCAAGCCGGCGCCACATGGGCCGTCAGGATGCCGGCGTACCGGTCCCGCGTCGACGGCTTCACGTTGGCCTTGCTGGATAGCCAACGCGCCGACCACTCGCCTACCGTCACCTGCCCGAGCTTCGGCTCGACGAAGGTCCCGGTTACGTGTTGGGCAGTCTGCTCGTTAAGCCACCGCGAGGCGTCGACCTTGCGATCGAACCGCTTCTCTCGCCGCTTGCCAGTCGGGTCGTAGTAGCGGGCCCGCCAGGCCCGCCCATCGTGCTTGATGCTCGCCATCGGCTACGCCTTCGGTTTGCCGGGAGTCGTTGGTGGCAGCAGTCCCGCGGCGCGTGCCTGTTCGACCCGTCGCGCCGCGGTCCGCTGTGTGTAGCCGAGGATGAGCCCGACCGCCTTGGTCGGCTGGTGGTCGATGTGCTCCCGGTAGACCCGGGCGACTCGCTCCAGCTCGGCGCGGGAAAGCGCACCGCGGGAAGCCGTGCGGGCTTCGTGCAGGTCGGCCCGTGCCGCCCACCGCTCGTGATCGTCACGGCCGCCGAAGTCAGCGATGTCGATCTCCATCCTCGCCGCCCCGCTGCCTGTGTGCTCGGCTCGAACGGCCCACCGCTCGAACGCCTGCACCGCGGTGGCGTCCAGTGTGAACACATTGAGGTCCGACAGGCGGATACCGCGGCCGTCCGGCGTCGACGTCACCGCCAGACTTACGCACTCCGGGCGACCATGCCGTACCTCGAACACGGCCGTGAGATGGGGTCCGTCGTCGTCCTCACTGTCGCGGGTGAGGGTGACCCTCTCGGGCACCACGGTGTCTCCCAGCCGCACCAGGCCGGCATCCCCGCTCCACCTGGTCTGCTCGGTCATTACGCATCCTTGCCATTAGCAGGTCGGAGTTGGCAGGGACAACTCTGCCAGTAGCATGCCACACTGTCAACGTGTCCAACCTGAGGAGCGTTGACATGCACGACTACCTCACCACTGCAGAGGTGGCGCACCTGCTGCGCACGTCGCCCGAATCGGTCCGCTACTGGCGGCACGTCGGCCGGGGCCCCAAGTCGTTCCGCGTCGGCCGCAAGGTCCTCTACGACCGGACCGACGTCGAGGCCTTCGTCGCCGACGCGCGCAAGGACCCGTCGCCGGCTTGAGCCCACATTGGTGACGGCGGCCAGCTCACGCCAGCCGCCAGTTCACCGCGACCCCAGCCGCCCGTCACGATGCTCCGCCGCGAGTTCGTCCGCCGGCTGCTCGCACTCGGCGAGTCGGTTGGCCCGCTGCCGTTGTACGGGAGCGACGAGTGGGAGCAGTTGCCCGCCGACGACCCTCGGCGGTTCGCCTCCGTGGTTCGGGCCGCCGAAGCCTGGCGGCGAGACGGCGAGCCCGACGCCATTCGGGCCCGGCTGCTCGACGAGCTGGACGTCTGCGACCTGCTCGCCCGCTGGCGGGTCCGGATGGCCGGCCACGACGTGCGAGGCGACACCGACTGGGTTCGCGTCCACGACGTCGTCATGGCCCGCCGAGAGGGCTACCAGCCCAACGCGGTGGCCTGAATGGGCGACCAGTACGGCGAGAACAGTATCGACCTCACGGCGGAGATGGAGGGCAGCCCGGAGGCCGACCTCGCCAACGGCCGGCGACTCGCCGACGCCCACGGCGACCGGCTCCGCTACGTCGTCCCCTGGTCCACGTGGCTCTGTTGGGACGGCACCCGATGGGCGCCCGACGACACCGGCCAAGCCGTGCGCTACGCCAAAGCCGTCGCCGACACCCTGCCCAAAACCGTCGGCAGGAGCGGCACCACCCCATCCCGCGCCCAAACCGCGGCCGGCATCAACGCCATGCTCGCAATGGCCGCCACCGAACCCGGCATCGCCGTCGCCCCATCCGCACTCGACGCCGACCCGCACCTGTTGAACACGTCCAACGGAACCGTCGACCTGCACACCGGCCACCTGCGGCCACACGACCCGGCTGACCTGATCACCAAAGTCTGCGGCGCCGCCTACCATCCCGGCGCCGAGGCGCCCAAGTTCCGCGAATTCCTCCGCAAGATCCAACCCGAGGCGGAGATGCGGGAATTCCTCGGCCGGCTGTTCGGGCACGCCCTGCCCGGCGTCGTCACCGAGCACGTGCTGGTCGTGCTGTACGGGATCGGCGCCAACGGCAAAAGCACACTCACCGAAACCGTCAGCAGTGCACTCGGCGACTACGCCGCGCCGGTCGACCCGGCCATCCTGCTTGAGCGGTTCAGCGACGCGCACCCCACCGGACTCGCCAGTCTGTTCGGGCTCCGGCTCGCCATCACCAGCGAAACCGACCAAGGGCGCCGGCTCGCCGAAGCCACCGTCAAGAAGCTCACCGGCGGTGACGAGATCGCAGCCCGGCGGATGCGCGAGAACTACTGGACCTTCCGGCCATCACACACCCTGGTCATGCTCACCAACCACAAGCCGCTGATCCGCGGCGACGACGAAGGCATCTGGCGGCGGCTCCGGCTGGTTCCCTTCGACGTGGTCGTGCCCGAGGACGAACGCGACGGCAAGCTGCCCGAAAAGCTCCACGGCGAGCTCGACGGCGTCCTCGCCTGGCTCGTCGACGGATACATGCAGTGGAAATCCCGGGGCCTCGCCGAACCCGCGCCGGTCACCAACGCCACCGCCACTTACCGCACCGAGTCCGACCTGCTCGGGCTGTTCCTGGCCGAACGGACCATGCCCAACCCGCACGCGCACGTCCGCTCAGCCGACCTGTTCGCCGCCTGGGTCGAGTGGTGCAAGCGGGAGAACGTCGACGCCGGCACCCAGACCGCATTCTCCCGGACGCTGCAAGACCGGGGCTTTGACAAGGAGCACAAGAGGGTCGGCGCCCTCTGGCGCGGAATCGGTCTATACGCCGACGAACCAGGACAGTAAATGATCTCGGTGACGGGTTGTGACGGGTTCAAACCATTACCCGCGTATGCGCGCGCGCGCATGGGCGCAATACCTACAACCCGTCACAACCCGTCACACCCGCCCACGCGACTCGGCCGAGGACGCGACGGCCGCTGGCTAGGGCTGAGCGCACCAGCAGCAGATACGCGCCTCCTGGGGTCCCCTCGTGGCCACCGGCAGGGTACGCTGCAGCCTCCTCCGGCGAACCCATCCAACCCCGCGAACACAGGAGGAACAGCCATGACCATCACTATCGAGCTAGTGCTCTACGCCATCGCCGTCATCCTGCTCATCCTCGCCGGATTCGGCGTAGCAACAAACCGAAGCTGGGGCCTGGGCTGGTGGGGCCTAGCCATAGCCATCTTCACCTTCGGTGTGCTGCCCGCGTTCTGAGCTGATCACAGCGCATCACAGCAAGCTGCACTTTTTCCGGTTGATAAAAACACCCGACATCCCAGTACTGTCGTCGTCTATATCCGGCCCGGGTTCGCCAGGGCTCGCCAACGAGGGGATGATCGTTCCCGTGAGGGTCGTTGAGCGGGCGGCGCGAGCCGAGCTGGCCGCGTTGGGTGTGTCGACGGCGTCGTCGACAGCGGCGCGGGCGGCGTTGGAGTTGGCGCGGCGGCTGGACGACGGCCCGGGTGACCGGTCGGCGGTGATGCTGTCGCGGGAGCTGCGGCTGATCTTCGCTGACCTGCGTGGCCGGCAACCGGAGGACGCCACAGGTGATGTCGAAGCTTTCCTGGCGCGGATCGCCGCCCCCCACGTCGGCCACGCCTAGAACCGACCGGGCCACCTTCGGCGGCGATGTCGCCGACACGGCGCGGATGCTGGACGTGGAGTTCATGGGCTGGCAGCGGCTCGTCGCCGACGCCGGGCTGGAGCATGACGACGGGCGGCCGGTGCACCGGGAGGTCGACGTGTCGATCGACCGGCAGACCGGTAAGTCGACTCTGATTCTGGCCGTGGCGGTGCGGCAGATGCTGGTGGTGCCGGGTTCGTGGCTGACGTACACGTCGGCGTCGAGGCTGGCGGCGCGGCGGAAGCTGCTCAAGGTGTGGTGGCCCATGATCCGCCGGTCGCCGCTGCGGGACCGATTCACGGTGACCAAGGGCACCGGGTCGGAGTCGCTGGAGTGCGTCAACGGGTCGGTGTTGCTGCTGTTGTCCGGGGACGAGGCGTCCGGGCACGGCGACTCGATCGATTTGGCGTTCCTGGACGAGGCGTGGTCGCTCACCGGGGCGAGTGAGCAGGCGGCGCCCGGCGATGGCTGCCCGGCCGGATGGTCAGTTGTGGGTGATGTCGACGGCGGGCACCCGCAGGTCCGCGTACTGGAGAAGCAAGGTCGACGGCGGGCGGGCCGCGGCCGAGCTGGGGCTCACCGAGGGGACGTGCTTCGTCGAATGGGCCGCGTCGCCCGATACCGATGTGACGGACCCGTCGACGTGGCCGGGATTCATGCCGGCGCTGGGCCGCACGATCTCAGCGGAGACGGTCGCCGCGGACCTGGCGTCGATGTCGCTGCCGGAGTGGCGTCGGGCGTACGCGAACCAGTGGGATGACGAGGTCGACGACGACGGCTGGCGGGTGATCCCGCGCGACGTGTGGATGGCGGGCGCGCTGTGAGCCGGTACGGCGGGGAGCACCAGGCGGTGCGCCGGGCCGGGTTGTCCTACGCCTACGGCCAGCCGTGCTCGCGGTGCGGCCGTCCGATGCTGCCGGGGCAGGCGCTCGACTTGGACCACGCCGACGACCGCCCCGGCTGGCTGGGGTTCAGCCACGCGAAGTGCAACCGGCAGGCCGGCGGCCGTCTGGGGAGTCAGCGACGCCGCGCACGACAGGGAAGGACCAAGCCCATGTTGGACCCGTGCTGGTTGGCGATCGAGGTCGCCGAGTCCCGCCAGAATGTTGCGATCGCCGCGGCCGCTCGGCTCGACGACGGGTACCCGGCGGTCGAGCTGGCCGCCTACTTGTCCGGGGTGTCCGGTGTGGTGGCCGAGGTGCTACGGCTGAAGGCTGAGCGGACCGTTCACACGACGGTGGTCGATCCGAGAAGCGGCGCGGCGAACCTGATCCGGCCACTGCGGGACGCCAAGATCAGGGTGGTCGAACCGACATTTGAAACCGTCGCGGTCGCGCATGGCGACTTCCTGGACAAGAACAACACCGGCGAACTGCGGCACGTCCCGCATCCGCTGCTGGACGCCGCGGTCCGGGCCATGACTGAGCGCCGGCTGGCCGGCGGGGTGGCGTGGGACCGGCGCGGCGGTGGCCCGGTGGACGTGTCTCCGGGGGTTGCCGCGGAGCTGGCGCTGTGGGGGCTGCTGACCGTGCCGCCACCGCCGAAGCCGCTGCTGGTGATCGCCGGGGCGAAACGACCCGGCGCGTGACTGTTCGCTATCCGAACGGCGCCGTACGCTAGACCCGCGGTGACAACCCGGGCCCGGGCCCAGTGCCACTCGCCGCGATGGAGGTCACCGCACATGTCCTCGACGTTGGAGCCGCCGCCCAGGCTGCTCGACGGGCTGCCCGGCACGTTCGCCGTGTTGGCGTTGCCGTGGGGCGAGCCGGCGTCGGCCGAGCACGAGGCCGCCGGGCGCACGTACCGCCGCGGCGATGTGCCCTTGCCGCTGCAGCCGGCGAAGCTCGTCGCGAACTTCAACCACAGCAACGAGCTGGCCGGCGTGGTCGTCCGGTCCGCGACGACACCGGGTTGTGGTGCGCCGTCAAGTTCGGCCGGCGAGCGCGCTCGCTCATCGAGGCGGGTCACCTGGCCGTGTCCGCGGAGATCGACGAAGCCGGAAGCCTGACGGGTGTCGCGCTGGTCACTGCGCCGTTCACCGAGGCGGCGTTTGCGTCGGCCCGAGTCCTGGTCGACCGACCGTCATCGTTGTCCACTTCGGCCGGGTCGTTCCTTGCGCCGCGATCCTGGTTGGCGGGCATCGCCAAAGAGGCCGATCACGGTGGGCGCGTGATCGTGAGCGCAGAGCGGGCCGGGCTCCCGTCGTCGGGCCGGTTGCCCGCGGTTATCGACGCGGGCGCCCAGCGAGCCGAGCTCCATGCGGCGTCGCTGTCCGCGGCGCACGAGCGGGTCGAGGAGGATCGGCGCCGCCACGCCGAGCGGATGGCCTCGATCAAGGCCGCCGAGTCCGAGCACGAGGAGCGGATGTTGTCGCGGCAGGGGTGCCGCAGTGCTTCTGGCCGCATCATCAGGTCTCGGAAGGACCGGGCATGAGCGCCTTTGCCCTTGCTGATGGCGCCGTCTACCACACCTACTCGACCTACGCCCGCGGACTGGAGTTCCTGATGGGCTACTACCCGATCCTCGACCGGGCGCCGAAGGGCCGCGACGAGGGCGCCTCGTCCGAGTTCCTGGATCCGGCGACAGGACGAGTACGAATCGGAGAGAGCAGCGTCGAGCAGTCCGGCCACCTGACAGACCTCCGCGTCGGAGCCACTTGACGCACGAACAGGATCTCGGCGCACTCGCACGGTCGATCATCGACTCGAATCACTACATGACGCTCCGCACGGCCCGACGCGAGCGGACCGCCGTGGATGTCACCCGTGCCGCACGCCTCGGCGGAGTATCGCCGGCGGCTGGAATGCGCTCCACGTGTCGGCCGACGCCATCGTCCTCACCAACGTTGCCAACATCATCCACTCCGGCTACGTCTTCCACCCATCGGCTGGACCGGTCTGGGCGCTGCACACGTTCTACCTGGTCACGATGGCCCTGATGTTGACCTGGTACCTGCGGTACGCCCGGCATGCGAAGTCCGGATGCACAGCTCGACCCACGCCACGCGAGCACGAAGAGATGGCCGGTTCTCCCGACTCGCCGGTTCCGGCTGCTCTCTGGCCTCCTGCGGCCGGCGTCGGCAATGGGCACCGGCCTGACGCGGCGCCCTCAACGACCACGTTCACGCCGCCGACCACCCACCAACCGCCTGGAACCGCAGGGGTGACACCGTTCGCGTCACGAACGATCTCACGCCTTCCCCGGAGACCTCCCGCTGTCTTGGGCGCAGGATGGTGCTGTGCGGATCAGTGTCGGCCTGCGTCCCACGCCGTCGACTCCGCAGGCCGTGAGCGACGTCGCGTCAGGAAGCATGGGCGAATGGGCTATAAGGATCGGCGAGTGCGCCCATTGGCGGATGCCTTTGTTCGCTGCCCTCGCGCGCCTATTCGCCTGTGGGCCAAGCCTTGCCAAGAAGCATCGACGAACAACGAACGGAGGAAGCAAATGGGACTCGAGCAGTACAACATGATGCTGTTCCAGACCGCGGATGACGCCTGGAACGCACAGGACGTGGAAACGTTCGCCAACCGCCATACCGAGGACGTCGTGGTCTACGTGCCTGCGGCGCCTGCGCAGTACGGCATGGCGGCCCACAGGGAGTTCGCCCTCAACTCCTTCAAGGCCTTCCCGGACCAGCGGGTGCAGAACCGGCCCTACAAGGCCTTCTTCGCCGGGGGCGACTGGGTCTGCTCGATCGCGCGCTACACCGGCACCATGACCGGACCCATGATCGGCCCCGACGGGACGGAGATCCCTCCCACCTGCAAGTCGTTCGACGTCGACTTCTGCACCGTCGGCCACTGGAAGAACGGGCAGATGGTCGAGGAGTACCTCTTCTACGACGTCGTGACCTTCATGCAGCAGATCGGACTGAGCGAATAGACCGCACCCAGGCCAGAAGCACCGGCCACGCCGCAAGGACCCATGCGGACCGAGGACCCGGCGTCTCAGAACATGGGGGCCGTGCCCCCGGCCACTCGACTTAGCCACGCTCGTGCACCCGGAGGCCCCGGCCGGTAGGCGGCGGAAACTAGCGGGACAGCCGCGGCGGTGCATACCCACCTGCCCGCCTGGCACAACGGGCGGATGATCGTCATCGGGGACGCCGCGCACGCCCCGTCGCCCACCTCCGGGCAGGGCGCCTCACTGTCCGTCGAGGACGCCGTCGTGCTCGCCAAGTGCCTGCGCGACCTGCCCAGCCCGCAGGCGGCGTTCACACGATCTACGGCTGGAGTACTTGGCGGGCAGAAGAACTCTAGGGCGTTGTTGTCGGGGTCTCGGAACGACACACCGGGGCCATAGGACGCGTCCTTGATGCCGCCGTGCTCGATGCCGAGCTTCGCGAGGTGGCTTCGCCACTGCTGGAGTTCCTCACGGTTCGCGCAGCCGAAACTCACGTGGTCGAGACCGATTCGATGCTCGTCGAACCGGTCATCGGGCGCTGGCGGCTGCGGGAAGGTGTGCGGGCCAAGCGCGGTGTTGC
>DASSDH010000119.1:0-4970 GCA_035697245.1 Jiangellaceae bacterium | reverse complement strand
GCGTTGCCGATCCGCACGGGCTTCGAGCCGGCGTATCCGGCGAGATGGTCAAGCACTTGCTCGGGCAGCTCGCGGCGGCCGTCGACGCCGTATACGACTTGCAGTCCTTCGCCCTGGGCAGCGTCCCGGCAGCGGGCTTCGAGCCAGTCCATGAATCCGGCGGCCTCACCGCTGAAGCCGAGCCGCATCAGCGCATACAGGGTGAATGCGGCGTCGCGGATCCAGGTGTACCGGTAGTCCCAGTTGCGGCTGCCGCCGACCGATTCCGGCAACGACGTTGTGGGGGCGGCGACCAAAGCCCCGGTCGGGTCGTGGACGAGCATCTTGAGCACCAGCGCAGATCGTTCGACCATTTCCCGGTAGCGGCCTTGGTAGCGAGATCCGGCGATCCAGCGACGCCAGTAGGTCTCGGTGGCGGCGAGCCAGTCTGCGACTTGCCCCGGGCGCAGCGGCACAACGTCGCCATCCCAGGACAGGACCAGCTCGATCGACTCGCCTTCTGCGAGCACCGGTTGGGCGACCACCGCGTTCCCGTCGACACGCAGCGGGGTCGTGGAACGCAGCACCAGGCGGCCGGCGGGTGAGCTGAACACGGCGCCCACTCCTTCGACGAGCCGTACATCGTGCGGTGCGCGGCCGTAGTCGAACGACGGTGCACAACGCAGGCGGCCGGTGACCCGGCCACGGGCCGCTCGGAGTCTGCGGACCAGATGCCCGCCGTCGGAGCCGCCTGTTCCGTCCCGAGGGACCATGAAGTCGACGACCTCGGCCACCGAGTCGGCGCCGAGAAAGCGGGTCAGCAGGACGTTGGTGTCCGGGTGGTACATCTGCTTCGTCCGCACGGCGTCGCGGCTGGTGAGCGTGAATCGGCCGGCGCGCTGCGTGTCCAGCAGTGCACCGAACACCGATGGCGAATCGAAGCGCGGCATGCAGCACCAGTCGACGTCGCCGTTGACGCCGACGAGTGCCACGGTATGGAGATCTCCGATCACCCCGTGGTCCTCGATTGGCAGGTACCCCGTGCTCGAGGGACTGACGTTCTCAGCCATCGCGGGCATCCAGGCTGTAGCGCAGCAGCAGGTGCTCACCGTGTCGTCGCACGCTGGTCAACCTCGCGTGGCGATGTGTTGCCGGCAAGAAGGCCGCGTCCTCGACCAGTCCCAGGCGTGGTGAATCCGCTGTGCGGCCGGCCAACAGAGGAGATCTGGTGAGAAACAACTCGTCGACCAGCCCGGCGGCCAGCAGCGACCCGAACACTCGCGGTCCGGCCTCGGACAGGATCAGCCGGTGTCCACGCTCCGTGAGGGCTGCGACGGCAGCCTTCGGTTCGACAGTGGTCGTACCCGGCAGCACGACCACTTCGCAGCCGTCCGGCAGCCGAGCGTCCAACGCCTTCGCGCCGCGTTCGGTCGTGAGTACGACGGCGCCGCCGCGTAGCCCCGGGTGGTCGCCGTCCACGGCGCCGCTCGCGGTCATCACGGCCAGTTGCGGTTTCGGCGGACGCCCGCGCCGGTTTCGGAGGTCGGCGAATGCGGAGCCGCCCCGCGGGTAGGCGTGCCCGGCAGTCCATACGGTCCGCGGGGAGTCGCGCAGCGTTCCCGAGCCGACGAGCACTGTGTCGGCGAATGCCCGCAGCAGGCCCATGACGAACCGGTCGGCTTCGCTGCCGGCGCTGATGAGCTTGTTGGACTGGGTCAGCCCCGGTATTGCCACGACGCCGTCGATGGTGGCGACGAAGTTGGCAACTACCCGGGGCTCGGCGAAGGCCAGCGGGCCGCCGTACCACGACCGAAGCGACTCGGGAAGGTCACTGGCCGGAGGGCCGTCGACCTCGGCGAGGACCTCGAGCGGCGAGGAGAGACCGATCACGACGTCGTTCCGTAGGTGGGGATCGCCGCACCGGTGACTGCCCGGGCAGCGTCACTGCATAGGAAGGACACCACAGCGGCGACGTCATCGGTCGGCACCGCCGTTCGCATCGCCTCGCGAGACATGGTGTCCCGGTTGGCCGCCGTGTCCATGACCGACGGCAGGACTGCGTTGACCCGGACGCCTCGCCCGGCGAGTTCAGCGGCCAGGACGGTCGTGAGCCGGACCACGCCTGCCTTGGCGACGGTGTAGGCCGCGGAACCTGCGCCGCCGACCAGCGCGGATCGCGAGGCTACGTTGACAATCCCTCCACCGGCTGGCAGCCGTGTTGCGGCAGCCCGGCAAGACCACCAGGCAGTGGCCAGGTTGAGGTCGTGCACGAAGCGGTAACCGTCGGGGTCGGTTTCCGCGACCGAACCGGGCCGGTAGCCACCTGCGGCGTTGACCACCCAGCGGGGCCGATCACCACTCTCGTCGAGCCGGCGCCACAGCGCCTCGACCTGGTCCGGTGCCGTCAGGTCCGCCGCCTCCACTCGCACTCCGTCGGTTCCCAGGTCGGCGGGCAGGCCGTCGCGGGTCACCGCGACCACGTGGTGACCCCGGGCGACCAGAGCGCGGACCACCGCCCGGCCTAGGGCGCCGGCGGCGCCGTTCACGACCGCGATGTCAGTCATGACCCACTCACCTGCCAGCCGCAGCTACGCGAGTCTCGGCAAGGAACTCCCGGCGCAACTCCGGGTCGGTGTCGAAGGTCCCGCGCCAGAACGTCGTCACGGTCTTCGAGTGCTCTTCGCGGACTCCGCGCATCTGCGTGCACAGGTGCTCGGCCTCCAACCGCACCGCGACACCGTGCGGGTGGAGCAAGTCAACGAGGGTGTCCGCAACCTGCTGACCAAGCCGCTCCTGAACGGTGAACCGGCGGGCGAATAGCCGCACCAGCCGGGTCAGCTTGGAGATGCCGATGATGTTCTCGTGCGCGACGTAGCCGATGTGCGCAATCCCGTGGAAGGGCAGCGCATGGTGCTCGCACAGCGCATAGAACGAGATCGGCCCTTCGATGATCTGGCTGATCCGGCAGTCCGGCCCGCCACGGCACTCGGTCGGGAACGCGGTGAGCAGTTTGGCGTCGCCCTCGTAACCGGCGGTCGCGTCGAACAACGCCTTGAGGAACCGTTGCGGGGTGTCCGCGGTGCCGGGAGTGTCGAGGTCTATTCCGAATGCCATGAGGATTTCACCGACGTTGTCTTCGAAGCGCTGCCAGTCCGTGGGGCTCACAATGCGAGGCGCCAGATGCTCCCAGGGGCCTGCGTCCTCCGGATCGGTCGTGGCGCGTCCAGCGGCGGGGACCAAGATCCCGCGGACGTCGGTCATGTTCGCGTTGGGCATGGCATATGCCTTCCGGGTGCGCCGCAGGGTGCACGTTCGCCCGCGGCTGTCTATAGATAGCTGTCACTAGTTATAGAATCTCAGAACTGCAGTGGATGTCAAGCCAGATTTGTTTTAGAGTTGGCCCGTGACTGCATCCGACGGGCTAGACGCCCAGCTGGTGCGACTCTCGGCGTTCGGGGAGGCGCAGCGCCGCGCACTGTACGCCGTCGTCGCCCGCGAACGCCGGGCGATCTCCCGAGACGAAGCCGCCGCCGCCGTTGGGATTAGCCGTCCGCTCGCGGCCTACCACCTCGATCGGTTGGTCGACGACGGGCTGCTTGAAGTCCGATTCGAACGCCGCACGGGTCGCAGTGGTCCCGGCGCTGGTCGACCGGCCAAGGTGTACCAGCGCTCAGCGGAAGCTGTGGAGCTCAGCGTCCCCACCCGTGACTACCGGTTCATCGCCGAACTGCTTGCCAACGCTGTCGAGCGTGCCGCGTCTGGTACCGCACAGTCCGCGCTCAAGGACGTCGCTAACGAGGCTGGGGCCTTGTCGGTAGCCAACGTGTCCACGGAGGACTCAGATAACCAAACCGAAGGTCTCACTGACTTGCGGCGGACTCTGGGTGAGCGAGGTTACGAGCCATACGACAACGACGGCGAACTGCGGCTGCGCAACTGCCCTTACCACCGGCTCGCCGAGGACCATCGCGACCTCGTCTGCACGGCCAACCTCGCCTTCATCGGCGGCATGGCCGAACACCTCGGCCTCGGCCAGGCATTACGGATGCGGCTGGACCCAAAGCCAGGCGAGTGCTGTGTGCGCATCGCCCAGGCATCACGCTGAGTCGGCTGATCCCGAACTCCCCCGCTGGGCCCATCGGATGGGAAGACGCAAACGCACTTCTCGAAGACCCTTTCAGCTTGACGGCTCCCAGATCCTCGAACGGGACCCCCAACTCAACGGACATGTCCCGGATCGTCTCGGAAACAAGGATCTCGCTGGCCCGGCAAAGGCGCAGAGCCGCGCGGCGAGGTTCACCGCGTTGCCGAACAGGTCGCCGTGCTTCCCGGCTCACGCCGAGCCGAGGGCAGGCGGCAGGAGGTGTCAAGCCTCAACCGAGACGTGTCAACCATCAGCCGATACAAGCATCACCCGAAGGCCAAACGTCAAGCATCAGCCGAACTAGCACACAGGGTGGGTGGGCCCCGTGGGGCTCGAACCCCACAACCCGCGGATTAAAAGGACGCAGGATCGCGGCAACTGTGGCCTCTCCCTGCGACTACGTCCTCACTGCCGTCCCACCAGCCCCACCAACCGACCGCAGTTGACGTCATTTCATGCCACGAACCATGCCACGCCGCTTCGGACCGGTGCGGTTCGTCACTGCTGGACCGGCTTCGCCCCAGCCGGCGAGCGCAGTCAGTCGAGCATTGAGCGAGTTCCACCGACTGCGAGTCGGCGAGGCAAAGATCTCGGTGCCCGCCGGCCGCCCACTTCGATTGGCCGATGTACGTGGCACATTCGAGTCGGTCACCTCAAGCGCGTGTCCAGATAAGACCGGATGAAGAGGTCGCCGATGAAACACTCCGGCGGAGCCATCCGCCAAGCCGCCATGACGGCGAGGTGAGATCGCCGCAGCCGCAGTCATGCCGATGAGCGTGTGTCCCGAACTCCGCCGCATCTGCCCGGGGAAGTCGATGGCTACGGTCGCGCCGACGGCTGGCCAGTG
>DASSDH010000118.1:0-5477 GCA_035697245.1 Jiangellaceae bacterium | reverse complement strand
TGCCGGCGTACGTCGATGAACTCCAGCGAGTGCAGACCGGTACGTTCCTCCACCCAGCCCGGGCCAGAGCTGAGCGGCTCAACCTGACCCACCAGGTTGTCCCGGGTCCAGGCCGTGTCGCGGTCCCACTGGATGTTGCGTCGGGCGTGCTCGAGGTGGATCGGGCGTGGCACCCCGTCCAGCCCGACGCGATCCCAGTCCCACATCTTGAAGGTGAAGATGTAGGGAGTAGCCGAGATCTCCAGGACCATCGAGTCGGCACCGGAGCAGTGCACCGTCCCGGCTGGGATGGAGAAGTGGTCGTGCTTCTTGGCTGGGAAGGCGTTGATGAACTCCGCTGCGGGAAAGCTCAGCTCGCCACGGGAAGCCGACCTCAGCGAGGTCAACATGGCGTCCGAATCGATGCCGGACTTCAGACCCAAGAAGACGACGGCGTCGTCCGAGGCATCCAGCAGGTAGTAGCTCTCGTCCTGGGTGTAGTGCATACCGAAGGTATCGTGAATGTAGTCGGTCAGGGGATGGACCTGGAGCGACAGGTTGCCGCCCTCCATCGTGTCGAGGAAGTCGAACCTGATCGGGAACTCGGCCCCGAACCGTGCGAACGTCAGCTCGCCGAGCAGCTCTCGCGGATGGGTGAACACCACGTCGATGGACGGCAGCTCGACGAGGTCGCCGGCGACGTCGAGGAGCAGGCTGTTCTCCTCGGGAACACAATCGAAGCACCAGGCATAGTTCTCGACCTCGTCGTCCAGCCCGCATACCTGTTTCATCCACTGGCCGCCCCAGACGCCGGGGTCGAAGAAGGGGACGACGCGGAAAGGGGAGCTGACCGCAGCCGCCATGCCGGCCCGGAACGTGTCGGCGGTGATCAACCTCCCGTCGGCGACAGAACTGTTCGTGTCGAGCACGAAGTCCATCGGGCCGAACAGCTCGCGCTTGTGCCGGTCGGCCACACGCCACTCCACGAAGAAGCCTCGTTTGAACTTTCGGAGGTTGTCCTCGCCGCCGTTGTCGCACCGCCAGTTCGGCGCCCCACGCCGCTGGCGCTGCTGGATCTCCCAGCGGGCGAGGTCGGCGAGAACGAGCGTCGAGCGACGGATCGGCACCAGGGCAGCTCCCCACCCGATCAGCACCGTCGGGGTGTTCGAGTCGAGGACGCGGTCGGCGATGCTGGCCAGCCGATCCACGTCGTAGAACTCACGAAGGTCGTGGTGGCTGATCACCCCGAACACGCGGTCGTGGGTCAGGTTCGATGCGATCAACCGGTCGATCTCACGGATCGGCTTCGCCGCGGCGTCCTCCACATTGATCACGGCGTAGTGCGGCAGGGCAGCGCGGATCTCTGCTGCCAGCTCGGCCAGATCCACTCCCGGGTAGGTGTCGACGGCGACCAGGGGCGCTCGTTTGCCGCCGTCGCTGGCGTGGCGGTCCACCTGCTGCCAGCCCTCGGGACCCTTCCATACCCGGTGCGGGCCCGGAACCACCACCGACGGTTGCTTGTCGTAGCGACTCGTTCCCCTGACCGTCATGAGAACAGCCCCACACCGCCTCCCCCTCAGCCCTTTTCGGCTCCGGCGGTCAGGCCCTCGGTCAGCAGGCGCTCGGTCGCGAAGAACATGATGATGATCGGCAGGGTGATGATCACCGAGCCGGCCATCAAGACCGTGGTGGGGATCTCGATGCTGCCGGCCAGCTGGGACAACCCCAGCGAGACCGTCCACCGGTCGCGATCCTCGACCAGGAACAGCAAGGCAAACAGAAACTCGTTCCACGCGATCATGAACACGAAGAGCGCGTTGGACATGATCGCCGGCATCGCCAGCGGCAGGCTGATCCGTCGCATGATGCCGAGCCTGGTGCAGCCGTCGATGGCCGCCGCCTCCTCAAGGCTCACCGGGATGGTGTCGAAGTAGTTGCGGAGCATGTAGATCGAGACCGCGACGATCTGGGACACGTAGACGATGATCAGGCCGACCAAGGTCCCGCGCAGGCCGATCCGAGTGAAGAAGACGAACAATGGTACGGCGAGCAGGATGCTCGGGAACAGGTAGACGGCCAGGAACAAGCCGCTGATCTGGCGCCGGCCAAAGAACTCCAGCCGGCTCACCGCGTAGGCACCCGGCAAGGCTACGAGCAAGGTGAGTGCCACGGTGCTGAGGGCGATGATGGCGCTGTTGCGCATGAACACCAAGAAGCCCTGTCCGCCGGCCTCGGGGGGGGCGAGCACAGCGCGATAGCTGTCGAGCGCCCATTCGGTGGGAGGCACGAGTATCGCCCCTGGGTCTTGCAGGACCGCGTCGAGGGGCCGTATGGAGAGCAGCACCGTGTAGTAGAAGGGAAAGATCGTCGCCAGGAGGAGCAAGACGATGATCACCCAGCGCAGCACACCGAAGATGCGACGTTCCACTGAGTCCCGCGTCAACCGCGAGCCCGGCGTCGTGGGAGGAGGCTTAGTGGATCGCCGATCCTGCTGCAGCGTCGTCGACATCAGGCCGCCTCCTCCTGGGTCTTGAATCGGCGCAGATACAAGAGGATTAGGATGGCCAGGATCCACGCCAGCACGAGCGCTTGCGCGGAAGCGACACCGATGTCACCTCGAGCCGTCAGAGCGTTGAACACCCGGACACTCACGACCTCGGTGCCGGCGCCGCCGCCGGTGAGCAGGTATATGTCGTCGAAGCTGTTGAAAGTCCAGATGAAGCGCAGCACGGAAAGCACGGCGATCGTCGGCAGCAGCTGCGGTAGCACCACGTAGGCGAAACGCTGGGTCGTGGTGGCACCATCGACGTGGGCCGCCTCCTCCAGCGTTCCCGGCACCGCCTGCAGCCGCGCGGTCAAGAACAAGAAGGCGAACGGGAACGACCGCCACGCCTCGAACGCGATCACCGTGAGCAGGGCCGTCGGGACGGTGATCTGCAGACCGAACAGTGACAGAGTTCCGGTTGCCTGGCTCAGGAATGGGATCGGTTCGTCCCAGCCCAGCAGCCGCTGCCCCCAGTAGTTCACGATGCCGAACTGCGGGTTGAGCATCGTGCTCCAGGCGAATGTCGCGGCGACGACAGGTGCGACGTAGGGCAGGAGCATGGCTGCGCGGACGAACGTTCGGCCGCGGAACGGCTTGCGCAGGGCCAGCGCGGCCACTAGACCGAGCCCGATCGCCGAAGCAGTCCCGAAGACCGAGTAGATCAGCGTGGTCCGCAATGATGTCCAGAACTCCGTGGAGGTGAATATTCCAGCGAAGTTGGCGAGCGTGTATTCACCGAAGATTCCCGCCGACCGCAGGTTGATCAGCCGGATCCGCTGGAACGCCATTGAGATCGTCCACAGGATCGGCAACACCACCATGACGATGACGATGATGAGCGTCGGGGCGATCAGGGTGAGTCCGGCGCGGGCGTCGGCACGCCGCTGTCGGCCGCCGGAGCGGCGCTCAGCACGACGCCGTACCTCCCCCTCCGGCGGGGAGACCGGAGGGGCAGCGCCGGAGGGCCCGGCGCGCTGGCTCACTTCAGCGACTTCTGGATCGTACGGAGTTCGTCCGCGGCCTGTTTGGCAGCACCGGCGGCATCGGTGCCGCCGGTCGTCAGCTCGCCAATGGCCTTCGGCACCGGCAGCTGCCCGAGCGAAGCTCCGATCAGGTCACCCTGCCCCTGGGTGATTCCCCAGCGGGAGAACTTGTCCGCCCCGCTGGTCAAGATGTCGATGACCTCTTGCGGGTAGAACTCCGACAGCGGCGCCTTCTGATCAACGCCCACCTCGAGGTCCTTCCAGGCGTCAACGTACTGGGTCGGGTTATCCTTCGTGCCCAGGCGCACCGGGTACTTGCCCTCCGGCGCGATCGCGACCCAGTCGGTGTAGCCGTCGCTGAGCATGTACTCGATGAACTTCTGCGATGGCTCCTCCTTGGCGGTAGCGGTGATCGCCCAGGACGAGACCTCGCCGAACTGCGCCGGCTCCCCGTCCGGCCCGGCGACCGCGGCCACAACCCCGGTGTTCTCGGCCAGGAACTTCGGGTCCTCCTTGCACTCGGCACAGCTGGGTTTGGCATCGTTGCGGAGCCCAGCGAGCTCGTCGAGCATGAAGGTGGACCAAATGGCCATGGCCGCCTGACCCGCGAAGTAGCTGGCTCGAACGGTGTCGACGTCTTGGGAACCCGACACCGAGTACGACTTGATCAGATCGCCATAGAACTGGAACGCGGCCACGCACTCCGGGGATTCCAGCGTCACCTCACCCGCGTCATTGACCATCTCGCAGCCGTTGCCCAACGCGAGATGCTCAAACGTCTGCTGGGTGAACGCGTCACCAGGAGTGGTCGCACCGACGAACCCGGCCACCTTGCTCGAGTCCAGCGCCTTGGCCGCCGCCATGATGTCGTCGTAGGTCTCAGGTGGCTTCAGACCCGCCTTGTCGAGCAGATCCCTGCGGTAGTAGAGCAGCTGCGACCATGCGTCGGTCGGTACCGACAGCTGCTCCTCACCCTGACGAGTCAGCTCGAGCGATCGGGCCGAGAACGTCTCCGCCCCGAGCGTATCGACCACCGCCTTGGTCGCTTCGGTGTTCAGCAGGTCGTTGGCCGACAGCGTGCGCACCGCGGCTAGAGGCTGGGAGCCGACCACGTCGGGCAGCTCACCGGCAGCCGCGGCCGAGGTCAGCAGCTGGTTGAACTGGTCCTCATCGACGCCCACGAGCTCGACCTGGATCCCGGTCGACTGGGTGAAGGCGGCGATGATGTCCTTTGTCTTGGCGACGCGATCCGGGATGGTGTCGCCAGTCCACACCACGATCCGGTTGTCACCACCACCCTCCTCCGCGCCCCCACCACAGGCCGCCAGGCCGAGCAGGACAAGAACCGCTGCGAACGCAATCGTGCGTCGGGTCAAGGTGAACATCCGATGCTCCTTTGCTCAGGTCAAGGTGCTGCTTGTCATGCTCGTTGTCACGCTTGCCCGGGTCAATGGCGCCAGGTCACGAGATGACATCAACCTGGCGTACAGGGCCGGACTACTTAGACTCATCTAAGCCAGATTTAAGCCTGATGACAAGACGTAAAGCATCTAGCGTTGGTATGTTTCTCGCAACGGGAGCAAGCGCTGCCGCAGTCCGTGTCGCCAGTGATCGGAGGGGCACGTGCCGCCGACTGCCAACAGAACAGGCACACTGTTGCAATCCAAGCCGAAGGCGGTGCTGAGCGCCCGCAGTGTGCTCAGGCTGGAGTCGCGGCGGCTAGGCTCTGGTCGCCGGCTCAGGTAAGTCGCGTCCGATAAGGCCGCGGATGAACCTTACCTTCCGTTGTTCGGGATCGTCGCGCTGGAAAGTTCACCCTAGCCGCACCCTCATCTGGGCGGCTCAGACGCTTGGATTCAGGTTGTCGATGCAACAGATTCGGTTGGCTCGGATGGTAGTCGTTGGGTCTCGGCGGTTCGTAGCCGGGTTCGGGGCGGGGTTCCTCCGGCTCTGATGGTGTGCCGGTGCTC
>DASSDH010000117.1:0-2192 GCA_035697245.1 Jiangellaceae bacterium | reverse complement strand
CAGCCCGTAGAAGATGAGGCTGAGCAGTTTCCTGGCGGCGTCGACCCGGGCGATCATCACGCCCCGGCGCTTGGCGATGCGCGTGAACGCCGGGGCGATGGGGGCGCCGCCGTGGTAGCGGGCGACGGCTTCGATCGCCGCACCGCACCAGTGTCGAGCCTTGTTTGGTGATGTGGCCGCGGTGGACCTTGGTGTCGGACTCGCGGTGGGTGGGCGTCAGGCCCGCCCACGAGCACAGGTGCCGAGCGTCCGGGAACCGACCGACGTCGCCGATCTCGGCGACCATGATGGCGGCGGTGATGCGGCCCACGCCGTTGAGGGCCTGGATTGCGTTGTAGCCCTTGTGGTCAGCGAGACGGCCGTGGAGCTGGTGTTCGACCATGTCCAGCTCATCGTCGTAGCGCTCGAGCAGACCGCGGAGCGACGCGACCCGGGTCGCGTAGGCGCCCTCGAACGGCATCGCATCGAGTAGGCCCTGGCCGGTCGGGCCGAACATGTCCGACATTGTCGGCAGGATCCCAAGCTTGGCCATCACCGCGTGGATCTGTGCCTTGGCCGACGTGCGCAGCGCCGCCAGCCGGGCTCGATAACGGATCAGCTCCCGCAGCTGGCGCACCTCCGCCGGCGCGATCCAGGACTCCGGGAGATCCCCCCGCCGCAACCGATGCGCCAGTTCCGTCGCGTCGCGCTCGTCGTTCTTGACCCGCCGGGCGTCCCAGTGCAGGCCCAGCGTGCACCAAGTGCACGTGGGCGCCGTCGGCCTCCAACAGATCGGCCGCCCAATACCACCCGTAGGTGGCTTCCAACACCACCTCGGGGTCCGGGCCCGCCTTGGCCAACTCCAGGGACAAGGCGACCGGGTCGTTGACGATCCGGACGACCTCCAGCACCTCGCCCTCGCCGGTCATCACCACGATCACCGACCGGCGCCGGTGCAGATCGATACCCACGTACTGTTGTTGATGTTCCACCGGGGTCTCCTTCCGTCGTCTCCGGGTTGGTTGAGACACCCCGAGTGTGTCCCGCACACTCGGTTCCCGGCGGCGGGAGGAGCTCCGGCGGTCCGGCTTCGTCACCGCGGCAGCGACCACAAGACCCTCGCTTCCATCGGCGCCCGGGCCCGCACCGCGGGGACCCGTCACGCGGAAGCGGCGATGCGCTCTTCATGACATCAGTTCTCGTGCGGGGCGAGAAGCATCCCCGATTCGATCAACCCCGGCTCGGCCCAATCTGGCCCGCGCCCCCGAAACAGCAACGCTCGTCAGAACACGATGCCGACCTGGCCGCCCGTTGCGGGGATGGGCCAGAGGACCACCGCGAGGATGAACGTGGCGATCTCGGATCCGCTGTCGATGCTGTTTCCGTAATCCTTGGTGATCGCGACGATCACACCGACGACCACCCAGATCAGCAGGATCGCGGGTATGCGCATGGTTGCCTCCCTTGACAGGGGTCCCAGCCCCAGCCCTTCGTGCCTACGGCCCGACGGGGATTGAATACCCGGCGTGCGCGAAGGCTAGACCACACCGGCTCCGATTGGAGGCCCGACAACGCCGAAGAGCCGGCCCCCGAGAGGGCCGGCCCTTCGCTGGTGTCGTTGACGTGGTCCCCGCGGCTCAGCCGACCTCTTCCGGCACCCGGGCCGGGGCCGGAGCGCCATCCGTTGACGGGACACCGCCGTGTCCCAGGAAGTCGGGATAGGCCAGCACGCCCATCTCGGGCAGGTCGAGCCCGACGAGCTCGTCCTCCTCCGTTGGCCGGATGCCGCCCTTGGTGAGCGCATCCTGGACCCTGAAGAAGCCGTAGGCGATCCCGAACATCACGATCGCCAGCACGAGTGCACCGACGATCTGGGTTGCCCCAGAACCCGCTCCCACGGTTCCGTCGGAGATCACCGAAGTGCCGTTACACGGGACGCACAGACCATGCAAACGACGACAACGGATGGGCAACCGCTGAGACGCGCCCAGATCGGCGTCTGGCGCCTGTCTGCAACCCAGCATTGATGTACAGAACGACCGCTCGGGCGCATGTGGCGACGAACCGATGCATGAAAGTGCGCGCGCGACTCCGCATCCGTTTGCGGTCCGGCTCCTCGTCAGAGCGGCTCGCGAAGCCGAGGCTCGGAGGCCGACGGGTCGCGCGCTTTGAGCGCTGCTGTGGCGAGACGACAGGCACGGTTGCCGCTCAAT
>DASSDH010000116.1:0-2289 GCA_035697245.1 Jiangellaceae bacterium | reverse complement strand
CGCCGGGGCCGAGGTCGACGACGTGGTCGGCGATCGCGATCGTCTCCGGCTCGTGCTCCACGACGAGCACCGTGTTGCCCTTGTCCCGCAGCCGCAGCAGCAGGTCGTTCATCCGCTGGATGTCATGGGGGTGCAGGCCCGTGGTGGGCTCGTCGAAGACGTAGGTGACCTCGGTGAGCGAGGAGCCGAGGTGGCGGATCATCTTGGTGCGCTGCGCCTCGCCGCCCGACAGCGTGCCCGACGGCCGGTCGAGCGAGAGGTAGCCCAGCCCGATCTCCACGAACGACTCGAGGGTCTGCTGCAGCGTCGCGAGCAGCGGCGCCACCGACGGCTCGTCGACGCCGCGGACCCATTCGGCCAGGTCGCTGATCTGCCTCGCGCAGGCGTCGGCGATGTTGGTCCCGCCGATCCGCGACGACCGGGCCGCCTCGTTGAGCCGGGTGCCGCCGCACTCGGGACAGGCGGTGAAGGTGACCGCCCGGTCCACGAACGCCCGGATGTGCGGCTGCATCGCCTCCTTGTCCTTGGAGAGGAACGACTTCTGGACCCGCGGCACCAGCCCCTCGTAGGTGAGGTTGACGCCGGTGACCTTCACCTTGGTCGGCTCGCGGTGGAGGAAGTCGTGCAGCTCGGTCTCGGTGTAGTCGCGGATCGGCTTGTCCGGGTCGAGGAAGCCCGACTCGGTGAAGATCCGCACCGACCAGCCGTCCGCGTTGTAGCCGGGGATGGTGATCGCGCCCTCGGCGAGCGACTTGGAGTCGTCGTACAGCTGGGTGAGGTCGATGTCGGTCACGCTGCCCATGCCCTCGCAGCGCGGGCAGGCGCCGGCGGGCAGGTTGAAGCTGTAGTGGAATGACGGCCCGGCACTCGGCTCGCCGAGCCGGCTGAAGAGGATGCGCAGCATCGCGTTGGCGTCGGTGGCGGTGCCCACCGTGGAGCGGGCGTTGGCGCCCATCCGCTCCTGGTCGACGATGATCGCGGTCGTCAGCCCTTCGAGGACGTCGACCTCGGGCCGGGCCAGGGTCGGCATGAAGCCCTGCACGAAGGCGCTGTAGGTCTCGTTGATCATCCGCTGCGACTCCGCGGCGATCGTGCCGAACACCAGCGAGCTCTTGCCCGATCCGGAGACGCCGGTGAAGACCGTCAGCCGGCGCTTCGGGATCTCGACGCTGACGTCCTTGAGGTTGTTCACGCGCGCGCCCTGCACGCGGATCAGATCGTGGCTGTCGGCAACGTGCAGCGCAGGCGACTTCGTGTCCGTCCTCGTGGCCATGCTCATCGTGTCTCCATCAGGTGGCCACCAGGGCGGTCGCCACCGGCGTCGTGCGCGTTCTCGTCAGGCGGGGACGCCTCGTCCCGACCGACGATCCCGCCCCTAGGGCGGGGCCGGGTGGCTAGCTCAGTCCTCAGCTCGCCGCTTTCTTCACGAGCGCGGCGATCCTTGCCTCGTCGGCGGCGGTCAGCTCCGTCAGCGCGAAGGCGACCGGCCACATGGCGCCGTCGTCGAGGTTCGCCGCGACGTCGAAGCCGAACGTCGCGTACCTCGACTTGAACTTCTGCGCAGCTTGGAAGAAGCAGACGATCTTGCCGTCCTTAGCGTACGCGGGCATCCCGTACCAGGTTTTCGGCGCGAGGGCCGGCGCGCTGGCCTTGACGATCGCATGGAGCCGCGTGGCCATGGCGCGATCCGGTTCCGGCATCTCGGCGATCTTCGCGAGCACCTCGCGTTCCCCGTCCGCCTTGCCCGCGCGCGCGCCGCGGCGCGCTTCCGCCTTCAGCTCTCGGGTGCGCTCCTTCATCGCGCCCCGTTCCTCGTCGGTTAGTCCCGTGAACGTCTGGTCGGTCGCGGTGGTGCTCTCGGTGGACTTCTGCGTGTCGTTCTTTGCAGGTTTCCTCTCAGCCATTGCGAAGCACCTCCGTGCGCCGAACGAGTCCCCTCATGGTGATGTCCATGGCGATCATGCTAACTGCGGCTCGGTGACCCGCGCTTCTCGATTCCTGACCGGTCTGGTCACCCTGGCTAACTACATTAGCCGATACGCGAACCCGGTTTGCCGGCGCCTCCAACCGGCTCGGGCCCGGTTCAGTGCGAGGACCGCCCCGACCGACGCACCGAGTGCGATCGTCAGTAGCGCGGACAGCAGCAGGGTGTGCCGGCCGCCGACCGCGGTGACGAGCGGACCGCCGAGCAGCGTGCCGAGCGCGGTGCAGGGAATCGTCAGCGCGGTCCGAGTGGCGAGCACGCGGCTGAGCGCGTGCGGCGGGCTGGTCCGCTGGAACAGCGCCGTG
>DASSDH010000115.1:0-21367 GCA_035697245.1 Jiangellaceae bacterium | reverse complement strand
GCGGACCCGATGATCGCGAGTTCGGTGCCGACCTCGACGGTCTCGTCCTCGGCCACCTTGATCTCGAGCAGCGTTCCGGACGCCGGCGACGGAATCTCGGTGTCCACCTTGTCGGTGGAGATCTCCAGCAGCGGCTCGTCGGTCTGCACCTGGTCCCCGACCTGCTTGAGCCAACGCGTGACTGTCCCTTCGGTCACGCTCTCGCCCAGCGCGGGCAGCGTGACCGACGTGCCGGCCGTGGGTGCCGTTGCCGTTGGCGCCGCCTGCTCGGCCTGCTCCGCGGGTGCCTGCTCGGCTTGCTCTGCGGGTGCCTGCTCGGCTTGCTCTGCGGGTGCCTGCTCGGCTTGCTCTGCGGGTGCCTGCTCGGCCCGCTCTGCGGGTGCCTGCTCGGCCGCCTCAGTGTCCTGCTGTGGCGCAGCGCCGTCGCCCTCGCTGGGCTCGCCGATGACCGCGAGCTCGGTGCCCACCTCGACCGTCTCGTCCTCGGCGACTTTGATCTCGAGCAACGTCCCGGACGCGGGAGCCGGGATCTCGGTGTCGACCTTGTCCGTGGACACCTCGAGCAGCGGCTCGTCGGCCTGCACCTGTTCACCTGGCTGCTTGAGCCAGCGGGTCACGGTGCCTTCGGTGACGCTTTCGCCGAGTGCGGGCAAGGTGACAGAGGTCGTCATGGGTCCTGTCCTCTCCGAGTTCTCGACGCAGGGTACCGATCAGCCGTGGACATGGAGCGGTTTGCCGGCGAGGGCAAGGTGTGCCTCGCCCAGCGCCTCACCCTGGGTCGGATGTGCGTGGATCAGCTGCGCGACCTCCGACGGCAGGGCCTCCCAGTTGTAGATCAGCTGCGCTTCGGCGATCAGCTCGCCGACTCTGCTGCCGACCATGTGAGCCCCGACAACGGGGCCGTTCTTCTCCCTGACCAGCTTGACGAAACCCTGGGTTTTGAGGATCTGGCTTCGACCGTTGCCACCCAGGTCGTACTGCAACGTCTCGACCTGGTCCGGGCCGAGACGTTCGCTGGCTTGGGCCTCGGTGAGGCCGACTGACGCGACTTCGGGCTCGCTGTAGGTCACACGTGGTATGCCGTCGTCCTCGACCGGAACGGGGTTCAGGCCGGCGAAGTCTTCGGCGAGGAAGATCCCGTGTGCGAATCCCCGGTGGGCGAGTTGGAGACCGGGTACCAGGTCGCCGATCGCGTAGACACCCGCCACGTTGGTCCGCAGCCGCTCGTCGGTGGGGACGAAGCCGCGGTCCAACGTCACGCCCACCTCGTCGTATCCCAACCCTTCGGTGACGCCGCCCCTGCCGACCGCGACGAGCAGGAGATCGGCCTCGATCGGGTCACCGCTTTCGACCGTGACTCTGACGCCGCCGTCGGTCTGGTCGACGGATTTGAACGGGGTGTTCGTCCGGAATGCGATGCCTCGTTTCCGGAAGGCGCGCTCCACCGCCTTGGAGCAGGCCTCGTCTTCGGCGGGCACCAGCCTCGGCAGCGCCTCGATGATCGTGACATCTGCACCGAAGGAGCGCCATACGCTGGCGAACTCGACACCGATCACCCCACCGCCCAGCACCACCACCGAGCCCGGTACTTGCTCCATCGTCAGGGCTTCGTAACTGGTGATGACCCGCTCACCGTCGATGTCGAGCCCGGGGAGGGACTTGGCGTACGAGCCGGTGGCGAGAACGATGTGCCGACCCTCGTAGCGGGTACCTCCGACGTCGACGGCATTGGGCGCGACCAGCCGTCCCTCACCCTGGACAAGGGTGACGCCGCGGGCCTTGACCAGGCCCTGCAGCCCCTTGTAGAGGCGGCTGACAACACTGTCCTTGTAAGCGTTGACCCCGGGCATATCGATGCCGTCCAAGGAGACGCTGATGCCGAACTGCGAACTCTCCCGGGCCGCATCGGCGATCTCGGCGGCGTGCAGAAGTGCCTTAGTAGGGATGCATCCGTAATGCAGACACGTTCCGCCCACCTTGTCCTTCTCGACGAGCGCTACGGACATGCCCAATTCGGCGGCGCGGAAAGCACAGGCATACCCTCCACTGCCTCCGCCGAGGATCACGACGTCGAAGTTGTTCGCCACGGTGCGCTCCTCGAAGGTTGTCGAGACGGTCACACTGCACGGTCTGGCAGCATCCTTCCACCCGGTGACCTGGGAAGGGCAACCGTCAGCCGCAATGGCAGACTGCGCGATTGCGATGTCGATGGAGACGGAGGCGGGCATGCGGTGGTTACGGCGGAAGCGTCGAAGCGCCGCCGGCAGCCTCGACCGCGCGGCCGACGGCTCCGACACGGCCCACCTGGAAGACTTCGCCCGGACCCGACGCGGTGTGGAGGCCTTCGTCGAACCTCCCACCACGATGACCGCGACGACCGTCGTGCTTGTCGCACACGACGGAGAGTGGACTCGCCGCAGGATAAAGGACGCGCAGGCCGCTCACGACCTGGCCCGCAAGCTGGCGATTCCCGCGTACGACGCGCAGGTCGTCGGCTATCCACAGCGGATGCGCGACTGGAGCCGCCGCCACGGCCAAGGCTAGGCCGGCACGAGCACGTTCAGGCAGGTCACGCATCCTTCGAGTTTTTCGTACTCGCTGATGTCGACGACGACTGGTGACCACCCGAGGCTGCTCAGCCACGCTGCCGTCGATGGAGCCGAGGCGGCGATGAGCAGCTGATCGTCGCCGAGCGGAACCACATGGCAGCCCGCTTCTTCGTCGACGGCATGCACGGCGGGTAACACCGACATGTCGATCCGATCAGGAAGGGCGAGAAGCGTCCCGTCGGGCAGCGCCGTGACCGCGGACTTCAGATGGAGAACGCTGGTCAGCCGCACGGGAACGACCGTGCCGCCACGCATCGCGAGGTACCGACCGAGTTGTTCGATCCCGTCCGCGTTGGTCCGGCCTCCCGAGCCGACGTAGAGAGTAGAACCGGTCTGCAGAACATCGCCGCCGTCGAGAGTGCCGGGCTCGACGATGCGGACGACGTCCAGCCCGAGGTCGCGCACCGCGGCTTCGGTGCCATCGACCTCTGCCCGCCGCTCGGCCGGGCCGGGCCGGGTGAGCACGGCCAAGCCTTCGAAGATCACAACCGTGTCCTCGACAAACACCGAGTCCGGATGTGCCGGCGCCGGTTCGACCTCCCGCACCGTCCAGCCGGCTGTTGACAAGGCGTCGCGATACGCGTCGTGCTGGCGCCGGGCGAGCCCGAGGTCTACCGGCGTGCGTTGGATATACGTGACGATTCCTTCGGCGAGCCGATCGCTCGGCGGCCGAACGAGAGCGATGCCCCGGGTCGTCGGCGTCTCAATCCATCCGCAGTGCGCCGCTGGCAACGTCCTCGACGATCTGCACCAGGGTCCGGACGCCGGAACCGGTACCGCCCTTCGGGGTATAGCCGTAGGGCGAGTCGTCGTTGAAGGCCGTGCCCGCGATGTCCAGGTGTGCCCAGGGGAGCCCGTCCCGGACGAACTCCCCGAGAAAAACCCCCGCCGCGAGTGCGCCGGCCGACTTCGCCCCGACGTTCGCGATGTCCGCGACAGTGGAGTCGAGCTTCTCGCGAAGCTCGTCGGGAAGCGGGAGCGGCCACATCTGCTCGCCGGCTCGCTCGGACACCTCGTGGATTCCATGGAGGAGCCGATCGCCGTTGGCCATGATCCCGGAGACCCTGGTTCCCAAGGCGACTACACAGGCACCGGTCAGCGTTGCGATGTCGACAATGAGGTCCGGGTCGTCCTCGCCTGCCCGGACCAGTGCGTCGGCGAGAATCAGCCGGCCCTCGGCGTCGGTGTTGAGCACCTCGACGGTCTTGCCACCCCTGATCGTCAGCACATCCGAGGGGCGCTGGGCGCTTCCGGACGGCATGTTCTCCGCCATCGGGGCGTAACCGGTCACGGCAACGCGGGGGCCAAGCTTGGCGACAGCGACAACCGCGGCGACCACAGCCGCAGCGCCACTCATGTCCGATTTCATCTTCGGCATGGCGTCGGGCGGTTTCAGGGACAGGCCGCCAGAGTCGAAGGTGATGCCCTTGCCCACCAACGCGACGTGTCGCTTCGCTCGGGACGGACGGTAGGCGATGCGCACCAGCCGCGGGGGGTTCGCCGAGCCCTGGCCGACGCCGACGATGCCGCCGTAGCCACCCGCAGCCAGCGCACTCTCGTCCATTACCTCCACGTGCAGCTTGAGACCCTTCGCATGTCGCTTGGCAGCCTCGGCGAAGGCCTGCGGCGTCATGTCACGAGCTGGTGTGTTGACCCAGCTGCGGGCCTGGTTGACAGCGGCGGCGACCAGTTCCGCCCGCTCGACCGCCGCCTTGACGTCCTTGGCCTTGGCCGTCGCTCCGGCGATCGTTGCGGTCGCGAGAGGCGGCGTCGTGACGCCGGACTTGTACTCATTGAACGCGTAGGCACCGAGCACGATCCCTTCGGCGACGGCGGCCGCATCGGCCGGAGTCGTGATCGGGAGTGCAAAGACAGCGGAGCGGATCCCCCGCAGGGCTCGTGCGGCGGCGCCTGCGGCCCGTCGCAACGACTCCCGGTGGGCGGGCGTGCCCTCGTCACGCTGCTGCCCCAAGCCGACCGCAACCACCACGGCCGCCGTGGCCGTCGCCACCTTGGTGACCTCGTCACGCTTACCCGTGGCCCCGAGTGCTGTGAGCGTCACTGCGAGCGACCCATCCACGGCACGGTCGACTCGGTCGGCTCCGGCGAGTAGTCGCACCGCCTCACCGTCGGCGGTGATCCCGACGACGACTGCGTCAGCAGCGATCGCCATGGGGTCCGCGGTCGACAATGCGATGGTGGTCACGGCTCTCCTGCCCGCTCGGAGCTCAGCTGCGTGATGGTATGTCGGACCGACCGTAGAGTGCCGTCGTGGCAACCCTTGACCTCACCCCTCTACACGACCGGCACATAGCGCTCGGCGCGAGGTTCGCCGAGTTCAGCGGATGGGAGATGCCGCTGCAGTTCTTGGGCATCGTCGAGGAGCACGTGGCCGTGCGCGAACGAGTCGGGATCTTCGACGTGAGCCATCTGGGCAAGGTAACCGTGACCGGTCCGGGCGCGCGCGCGTTCGTGGACTCGTGTCTCACCAATGCTCTCGCCAAGATCGAACCGGGCCGGGCCCAGTACACCATGTGTTGTGACGAACAGACTGGCGGGGTCGTCGACGACCTGATCGCCTACCTGCGCTCGGACGAAGACCTCTTGCTCATCCCGAACGCTGCCAACTGCGCCGAGATTGCCCGGCGCCTGTCGGCAGCCGCTCCGGACGGTCTCGAGGTGCGAAACGCCCATCGGGAGCACGCCATTCTCGCCGTACAGGGCTCGTTCAGCGACGAGACGCTCGGTGGGGTCGGCCTGCCCACCGGCCACGACTATATGGCCTTCGACACGGCGACCTGGCAGGACGTGCCGGTGACGGTGTGCCGCACCGGGTACACGGGAGAGCGGGGTTACGAGTTGGTCGTACCGTGGACCGACGCCGGCAGGTTGTGGGATGCGCTGCTGTCCGCGGGGCATCCGCACGGGATCCTGCCCTGCGGGTTGGGCTCGCGGGACACCCTGCGAACTGAGATGGGCTATCCGTTGCACGGACAGGACCTCTCCCTGGACATCACGCCGGTGCAGGCGGGGGCGGCTTGGGCCGTCAGCTGGGACAAGCCGGCTTTCTGGGGGCGCGAGCCCCTGCTCGCCGAACGTGCGACCGGTCCTTCGCGACGGCTGCGTGGAATCCGCTCGCTGGGTCGCGGGATCCCGCGCCCGGGCATGCGTGTGTCAGCAGACGGTCAGCCGGCCGGGATTGTCACTTCGGGGACGTTCTCGCCGACTCTGCGCACCGGCATCGGGCTTGCGCTGCTGCCGCCAGAGGTTGCCCTGGGTGCTGTGGTGTTGGTCGACGTCCGAGGGCGGCCCGAGGAGTTCGAGGTCGTCAAGCCGCCGTTCGTGCAGCCATCGACCCGCGAATAGCAGCGCCGGTCGGTCCTCATTCCGCCCCGGCGGCCGCCAACAGCCGGGCCGCTGCCTGGAGGTGTGGCACGGCGAGAAGCGCGCCGGTGCCGTCGTCGAGGCTGATGGCGTAGTCGATCAGCGGCCGGAGCCGCATCTTGCCTAGCGCGGCTGCTTGGCCTGGGTCGGGCGATGCGTGCCCGGCGACCACCCAGCGCGCCGTCCGTGTGGTCACTCGGTGGGCCGCCAGGGCGGCAGCAGTCGCCACCACCCCGTCCAGTAGGACAGGTATCCGTCGGATCGCCGCCTGCACGACCACACCCGCCAAGGTCGCCAGCGGCGCGCTGCCCACTGGGGAGAGCAGGTCGAGGACGTCGCCGCCATCGGTGAGGACACGCCGGCCGAGTCGTGCGCCGTCCCGGACGGCGGCGCATCGGCGCATCCACTCCCGGTCATCGATGCCAGAGCCCCGACCGACGACGGAGGCGACCTCGGTACCGGTGAGGACTGCCACCACCACCGCGGCCGGCACGGCCCAGTCTGCGTTGGTTGCGGCAAGAACGACGAGATCCGCCCCGTCTACCTCCTCGTCGGCGATCGTCGCGCCGGCTTCGAATGCTTGCTCCACGGCGGCGTGTGCGTCGGTCGGCCCGTCCGAGGTGTCCCGTGCGGGCTCAGCGACCACCAGCCGAAGACTGGCCGGGATCGCCGGCAGCAGCGGGGAGATCTCCGCGGCGGACGAGGGGCCGCCGGACATGGCGACCATCCGGATTCTTTCCAGCGGCCGGGTCGGGCACTGGCCTTGGACTCCGGCGAGCCATTCCGCGAGCTCACCGAATCGCCCCAAGGCGCCGGACGGGGCCATTTCGGCCAGCCTGGAGCGGGCCGCGACGCGCGCCTTGTCGTCGGGGCTGGGCACACGGGAAGCCAGCTCGGACAGATCGAGGGACATGCGGTGCCTCCGGCGATGGGACGGTCGCGAGAACGATAGATGTGATGGGCCGCGCCCACGGCCACCCCGCCCCGGCGTGCAGGGGACACGTCGAGACTCGCTGACCCGTCATTCAGCCTTCGAACCGCGGAACCGTACGGCAGCAGACGCACCCACGACGGCCACGATGCCGAGGCCGACGAGGAGGCCAACCGCAAGGCCGCTGTTGTCGTCCTCTTCGGCTGGCTCTTCCGCCTCGGCCGTCTCCGTCACCCGCTCATCACCGCTTTGGGCGGGCAGTGCCAGCTCGACCTGCTCCTCGATTCGCGCGGGCCCGGTGGCGGCGAACACCCAATCGCCGTCTGTCCATTGGTAATAGCCCCAGAAGCGGGAGACATCGCCCTGTGCGTGGGCGGCGATCGGCATCGCCGCGGTGAGCACGGCGACGGTCGCGGAGGCGACGGCGGCGCGAATGAGACGGTCGACGTGCATCGTTGACCCTATCGGTGAGCGGTCCGGTGACGAGGACGCAGGCGAGCCAGCGTCAAAGCGCCATCGTCCGGTGGACGGAGAACCACGACGAGTAGCCTCCCAAGGCACGACGGCGAGGAGGGCCGATGGCGTGGACCTGGCGATACCTGCAAGATGACGGGACCGTCGTGCCGCCGGAACGAGTGTCCGGCGGCGGTGACGGGAGCGGCTTCCTTACGCAGTCCGAGGCTGAGTCATGGCTGGGCGAGCGGTGGCGTGCGCTCGCCGACGCCGGAGTCGACGCCGTGATCCTGCTCGAGGAGAGCCGTGAGGTGTACGGCCCAATGAGCCTGCACCCGCCGGACTGAGCCGCACGGATCATTTTCGGTCAGCCACTGAACGTGAGGTCCTTGGCAAAGCTGCGGGAGAGGGCCTGGTCAGCGTAGAAGCCGAAGCCTTGAATCGGCAGGTACCCGCTCGACTCGTAAAGCGCGATCGCCTCCGGCTGGCGCAGGCCCGTCTCCAGGACGATTCGCCGGTACCCGGCGGCTGCAGCGCGTGACTCCAGGTCGGCGAGCAGCCGGCGCGCGTAGCCAGCGCCGCGACGGTCCTCCATGACGTACATCCGCTTGATCTCGGCGACATCTTCGGTGTGCCGGCGAAAGCCCCCTGACGCCACGGGTTCGCCATCGGCGAACCCGACCACGAATACCCCACCAGGCGGTGCGAACTCGGCCGGATCCACCGGAGATTCATCCGCACCGCCGTATCGCTCGACGTATTCCTGCTGAAGCTCGGCCTCCAGCGCGCGGACGACAGCGTCGGTGTACGCGAGCGGCCGGACGGTGAATCCGTCGGCGCCGGTGCGGGGATCAGGACCTGCCGTCACACTGTCGTCCCAGGTTTCACGGTGGGCTTGGGCAGCCGAAGTCTCCGCATCTGGGTCGCCCGGGCGATGGCGTACAACCTGTGTCCGCGCTGGTCGTCGGGGAATCTCCGCCGAACCTCGCGCTTGACCCGGAAGGCGATCACGGCCAGGTCGGCGATGACGAACAGCAGCGAGGCCATCCACAACAAGGTGGACAGGAGCTGGATCTGCGGGGACCTGATCAAGCTCAGCACCAGCACGACGAGGACCATCGGCAGGAAGAACTCCGCCAGCGTGCGGCGCGAGTCGACGTAGTCGCGCACGAATCGGCGCTCCGGCCCCTTGTCGCGCTGAGAGAGGTAACGCTCGTCGCCGGACATCATCGCCTGCCGGGCGCGGGCACGCTCGGACCGGGTGTGCTCGCGCTGACGACGCACCGATTCTCGGCGGGTGAGCACTGGGCGGACCCGGTCCTTACGCGCCTGCTCGGCTTCCTTGCGGGTAGGGGTCGGCCGGCCCTTGCCTGGAGCGCGGGAGCCATCCACCGTCTCTGCCGGACCGGTCGCCGCGTCGAGGTCTGCACTGCGTTCGGTGCTGCTGCGGCGGCGGAACACGTAGCACAGCGTAGGCCCTGCCGACTGCCCGACTGCCGGGCAGGACGCCGACGCCGTAGGGTGGAGAGAGCACCGCTGTACATGACCGCGCATTCGAGAAGGGGCGACCGGTCCAGATGGGGATCCTCCAGCGCATGTCCATGATTTTCCGGGCCAAGGCAGACCGGGCGCTCGACCGCGCCGAGGACCCCCGGGAGACTCTCGACTACTCGTACAACAAGCAGCGCGAGCTGCTGGTGAAGGTTCGCCGCGGGGTGGCCGACGTCGCCACGAGCCGCAAGCGCATCGAGGTCCAGCTCTCGCAGCTGACGTCGCAGTCTGACAAGCTGCAGGAACAGGCCCAACGGGCGCTGTCACTGGGGCGCGAAGATCTGGCTCGCGAGGCGCTGACCCGCCGCTCCGGCCTCGAGACCCAGATGGGCGACCTGCAGACCCAGCACAACGCGCTGCAGGCGGAGGAAGAGAAGCTCACTCTGGCCGCCCAGCGGCTACAAGCGAAGGTCGAGGCCTTCCGCACCAAGAAGGAGACCATCAAGGCCAGCTACACGGCCGCGGAGGCGCAGACCCGGATCGGCGAGGCGTTCAGCGGTATCTCCGAGGAGATGAGCGACGTCGGCATGGCGGTGCAGCGGGCCGAGGACAAGACGGCGGTGATGCAGGCCAGAGCCGGTGCGATCGACGAGCTGTTGGCCTCCGGTGCGCTCGACGACCCGACCGGAATCGCGAAGGACGACATCACCGCCGAACTGGACCGGCTGGCCTCGACCAGTGACGTCGAGCTCGAGCTCGCCAGAATGAAGCACGAGCTCACTGCCGGCTCGGAAGAGGCACCGCAGGCACTCGAGGCGCAGCCGGATGCGGCCGAGCAGGCGTCCGCCGAGCCCGTCGTCGAGGCGCAAACCCAACCTCGGCAGGAAGAGGGCCGGGCGTGATCGTCAGGATCATGGGCGAGGGCCAACTCGAGATCGACGGCTCGCAGCTGCCGGAGCTCAACGCGCTCGACGAGGCCTTGTCGGCAGCGATCGATAGCGGCGACGACGCCGAATTTCGTTCCGCGCTGTCAGGCTTGCTTGCAGCCGTGCGCTCCCGCGGCACGCCCGTCGCGGACGACGTGCTGGTCGACAGCGACCTCGTGCTGCCCTACGAGGATGCCCACATCGACGAAGTGCGCGAGTTGCTCTCCGGCGAGGGCCTCATCCCCGGCTGAGAAACCAGCCAGCCTCGGGCCTTCGGGAATGACCACGTTCACCATGCCTGTCGGTACATCACCAGGCCTGCACGACTGGTGATGTACTAATTGGCCTAGTGGTGGAACCGCCATCGACAGCAACCGCGTTGTCTGGGTAAGCGGCTGCTGACGAGAGGAGAAACGGTGGCGCGGAGCAGATTCCGTCCTGACCGCGGGCTGTCGGTCCGGATGGCCCTGACGATGGTGCTGCTCGCGCTGCTGTACGTCGTGCTGATCTTGGCCATCGGCTACTTCACCGACGCCATCTGGCTGGGCATCCTGATCGGCCTGGGCGTGCTCTGGGCGCAGTGGTACTTCTCGGACAAGCTGGCACTGTCCGCGATGCGCGCCCGCGAGGTGTCGCCGGCTGAAGCTCCGCAGTTGCACGCGATCGTCGACCGGCTGTGCGCTCTGGCCAACATGCCCAAGCCGCGGGTCGCGGTCGCCGACACCGAGCTGCCCAACGCCTTCGCGGCCGGACGAAGCCCGGACCGGGCGGTGCTCTGTGCGACCACCGGCCTGATGCGCCGGCTCGACGAGCGGGAGCTCGAGGCGGTCCTGTCCCATGAGCTATCTCACGTCGCGCATCGCGACGTCACGGTCATGACGATCGCATCCGTCGTTGGCGTCCTGGCCGGCTTCATGACCCGGGCGCTGTTCTTCGGCGGGATGGGCCGGCAGCGCGACAGCAACGCCGCCGCCGTCGCGCTGATGGCCATGGCCGTCGCTGTCGTGGTGTACGCCGTGAGCTTCCTGCTCACCCGCCTACTGTCCCGATACCGCGAGTTCGCGGCGGACCGAGCCGGCGCGATCCTCACCGGCCAGCCGTCCGTCCTGGCCCAGGCGCTGATCAAGATCTCCGGCGACATGGGTCGCATTCCGACGAGGGACCTTCGCGCGGCCGAGCCGTACAACGCGTTCTTCATCGTGCCGGCCCTGACCGGCAAGATGGATCTTGGCGCAATGTTCGCGTCGCACCCGCCGCTGGAGAAGCGCCTCGACCAGCTGGCCAAGATCTCCGTCGAGCTCGGCCGGGGTTGAGGGTGGGTCTCTTCGACTCGTTGCTCGGCCGGAGCAAGCAGGCCCAGCCCAACCTCGACGCGTTGTTCTCCCTACCCAGCGCGATCCTCACCCTGGAGGCGGCGGCCGACATCCGGCCGACCGGCAGCGGTGCGGTGTGCTTCCGCGAAGCCGAAGGCGCGCCGTTTGCACGAGTCAAGGCCGAGATCACGACGTTGCTCGGCGGGGCGGAACCGCAGGAAGTCCATGACTCATATGGCTACACCTGGCTAGTGGTTCGCCGGCCGCCGGACGATGTCCCCAGCCTGGTCACAGACCTGCACGCCATCAACTCGTCCTTGGAGTCCGCCGGCTTCGGGCCTTCGCTGCTCTGCTCCACGATGGGTCTGCGCACGAGATCGGCGCAGCCGGTCGCACTCGTTTACCTCTACAAGCGGGGGACGTTCTATCTGTTCGCGCCGCTCGATGCCGCCACCCAGCGGCGTGACTCGGCGTTGGAGTTGCAGGTTCGGGCGTTGGTTGCCGACGACTTGGCGATCGAGTCCGACGTCTCGCGGTGGTTCCCGGTGTGGGGCGCACCCGGGCTCTGACTGGCTAGTCCTTGACGGCCTCCGGGCCAGGCAACGCCAGCATCCGGTCCAGGGCGACCCGGGCCCAGTGCGCAGTGTCGGGATCGACCTCGATCCTGTTCACGACATGGCCCTCGACCAGGTTCTCCATCGCCCACACCAGATGCGGCAGGTCGATCCGGTTCATCGTCGCGCAGAAGCAGACAGTCTTGTCCAAGAAGACCACTGTCTTGTCGGGGTGCTGCTGAGCCAGCCTCTTGACCAGGTTGAGCTCGGTCCCCACTGCCCACGACGTCCCTGCGGGGGCAGCGGTGATGGTGTTGATGATGAACTCGGTCGACCCCACATGGTCGGCGCCGAGGACTACCTCGTGCAGGCACTCGGGATGGGCGATCACCTGCACGTCGGGAATCCGGTTGCGAACGTCAGTCACGGACTCGGCGGTAAAGCGGCCATGGACCGAGCAGTGCCCACGCCAGAGGAGCATGGTCGCGTCGCGCAGCTGCTGATCGGTCACTCCGAAATCCGGCCGGTGTGGATCGACGACGACGCAGTCGTCGAGGCTCAGCCCCATCTGCAGCACCGCGGTATTGCGGCCGAGATGCTGATCCGGAAGGAACAGCACTTTCTCGCCGTGTTCGAACGCCCACTGCAACGCACGTTCGGCGTTGCTCGACGTGCATACGGCGCCGCCGTTGCGCCCACAGAACGCCTTGATATCTGCGGACGAGTTCATGTACGTGATCGGCACTGTTGCACCGACGACCCCGGCGTCTTCGAGCCGCTCCCATGCCTCTTCGACCTGGATCAGCCGGGCCATGTCGGCCATCGAGCAACCCGCGGCCAGGTCGGGCAGGATCACCTGCTGGTGGTCGGCGGTGAGGATGTCGGCCGACTCGGCCATGAAGTGAACACCGCAGAAGACGACGAACTCGGCCTCTGGCCTGGCGGCGGCATCCCGCGCAAGCTTGAACGAGTCGCCGGTCACGTCGGCGAACTGGATGACCTCGTCGCGCTGATAGTGGTGGCCTAGCACGAAGGCACGCTCAGCCAGCGCCGCGCGGGCGCGCTGGGCGCGACCGACCAGATCCGGGTCGCTCGCCGGCGGCAGGTCGCCGGGGCACTCGACCCCGCGCTCACTCTGCGCGTCGGCTCCTCGCCCCAGCAGGAGCAGCGGAACCGTCTGGGTGGTCACACCACCAATCGTCTCATGGCGTGTCGCTCTGCCCGACCGCTCAGCGGCGGACCAGGCGGATGCCCGAGCCGACGGGATCAGCCGAGGATGGCGGCGGGCAGGTACGGAGCGGGCGGCCGCATATGCCGAAAGGCCAGGTATCCGCCGACGTGCAGACCGAGCCCAGCCGCGAGTCCGACGTCGACGGCCCAGTCCTGCTCGGCCGAAAGACGGGCGATCTCCACCGGCCGCTGCGGCGCCGCTCGCGCCAGCACCGCCCACAGCAGTCGCCGGGCGACCTCTCGGGTGGTCGCTCCGACCGCCAGTGGCGTGCCCTCTCGGTGAAACGCGTACCCCGAACCCGTCGCGACGTCGCAGACCAGCAGACTTGCGCGATCCATCAACGGCCCATGGTCTGGGCCGCGCGCCGCACCACGAACCCGCCGATCCACCGACTCGACGAGCGCCTGGTCGGCGTCTGTTGCCTCGCGCACACCGTCGACGATCGGCAGTGCGGACCGGTCGACCTGGCCGGCCAGCCGCATCGTGGGGTGGAGGGTGAAGCCGGCCATCCTTACCCAACGTGGGATCAGCGGTTCGTCGGTAAGCACTCCCATCCCGCGGAGGCAGCCTCGGCTGTACGCGAGCGCGGCCTGGAGCAGGTTCGGCCCGATAGCGGTCGCCGACGGGTTCACGGCAAGCGCCGCCAGGCACCACAGCAGGTCACGTCTGGTCGAGAGAACCACGCCCGCGACAGTTCCGTCGTCGGCCACCCAACACCCCGCCGGATCGTGGTCGGCCAGGTGGGCCACGACGGCCGCGCTCGCCTGACACACGCTGGCCGCCTCGACGGCGTCCTCGGCACGCAGCGGCCGGATTCGCATGGGGCAGACTCTGCCGCATGCGGGTGCTGGTGGCGCCGGACACGTTCGCCGGCACGCTGACCGCAGTCGAGGCTGCTGAAGCCATCGCCGAGGGCTGGCGGCGCACGACGGCGGACGAGGTCTCGACCGTTCCGATGGCGGACGGTGGCCCCGGGTTCGTCGACGTGCTGCACACCGCGATCGGCGGCGAGATCCTGGCGGTGACCGTGCGCGGACCGCTTGGCAGCCCTGTGCCCGCCACCCTCCTGGTTGCGGACGGGACGGCTTACATCGAGGCCGCGCAGGCGTGCGGTGTGTCTCTGTTGCCGAGCGCCGGAACCGCTCCGGCGCGTGGGGTGGTCGAGGACGCGTCGACCTACGGTGTCGGCGAATTGGTCGCGGAGGCCGTCGCGGCGGGTGCCCGCAAGATCGTCGTCGGCCTCGGCGGAAGTGGCACGAACGACGGCGGCGCCGGTCTGCTGGCAGCACTCGGGGCGACCAGCGAACCGCCCGGCGCGCTCACCGCTGGTGTGACCGGGCTGTCCTACCTTGCCGAGGTGGATCTCGAGCCGGCTCGGGCCCGGCTTGCCGGCTTCGAAATCGTCGCGGCGACTGACGTCGACAACCCACTGCTGGGCCTGCGCGGCGCGACCAACGTGTTCGGCCCGCAGAAGGGTGTCGCCACAGACCGGCTGATCGATGTGGACGGCGCCCTGACCAGGTTTGCGCACCTGGCCGGCAGGCAACCGGCGGACGCCAAAGGCGCTGGTGCCGCCGGGGGGCTGGGTTATGCCCTGATGCTGCTCGGTGCGCGGCGGGAGCCCGGCTTCGTCATGGTTGCCGATGCCGTCAAACTTCCAGCCGCCATTCGGGCCGCTGACCTGGTCCTGACAGGTGAGGGGAAACTCGACTGGCAGTCGATGAGCGGCACGGTCGTGTCCGGCGTTGCCGGACTCGCGGGGGAGGCCATCCGGCCGTGCGTGGTGATCGCCGGAATCGTTCAGGTGGGATCCCGCGAGTTACGGGCCAACGGCATCGAGTCGGCATATTCGCTGGTCGACGTCGTGGGAGCCCAAGCGGCCTGGACCGATCCCGCTGAGAGCCTGGCCACAGTGGCGGCGCGCGTGGCGCGGACGTGGAGCCGGCGCTGAGCGTGTGCGACGATAGAACGGAATGCCCGGCACCCTCCGGATGTTCGACACTGATAACAGGTCCCGAGACTCCCAGGAGCAGATCCATATGACGGTTCAGGAAGAGACCACCCAGACCGTGGTCCTCAGCGAGCGTGCCGCCAGCAAGGTCAAGAACCTGCTCGAACAGGAGGGTCGTGACGACCTGGCACTGCGGGTCGCGGTACAGCCCGGCGGCTGCTCGGGGCTGCGGTACCAGCTGTTCTTCGACGAACGCTCCCTGGATGGCGACCAGGTGACTGACTTCGGTGGCGTGAACGTCGTCGTCGACCGGATGAGCTCGCCCTACCTCGGCGGTGCGACGATCGACTTCGTTGACACCATCGAGAAGCAGGGCTTCACGATCGACAACCCAAACGCGACGGGTTCCTGCGCCTGCGGGGACTCCTTCCACTAGATCCGACCCACCGCCGGCGGCCAGGTGGTGCGGTGTGCGCCTGTGCCGGACGATGGCGTCTGGGGTGTGGCCGGGCGTTGAGGCCGACGAAGTCGGCCGATGGGCGCAGACGCCATCGTCCGGCACAGGTGCCTAGAGGAAACACCTAGACTCGCCGCCGTGAACATCGCCGTCACGGGGTCGATCGCCACCGACCACTTGATGACCTTCTCCGGCCGGTTCGCCGACTCGATGGTCGTCGACCAGTTGGACAAGATCTCGCTGTCGTTCCTGGCCGATGACCTGCAGGTGCGCCGCGGCGGCATCGGCGCGAACATCTGCTTCGGCATGGCCAACCTGGGCCTGTCTCCTGTCCTCGTGGGGGCTGTCGGCGAGGACTTCGCCGACTACCGGTCGTGGTTGGAGCGCCACCGGATCGACTGCGAGAGCGTGCACACATCACCCGTCCGGCACACCGCGCGGTTCGTGTGCACCACCGACGATGATCATGCACAGATCGCTACCTTCTATGCCGGGGCCATGAGCGAGGCTCGCGACATCGAGCTCCGGCCGATCGCGGACCGCTTGGGCGGCCTTGATCTCGTCGTCATCAGCCCGAACGACCCGGAGGCGATGCTGCGGCATACCGAGGAGTGCCGAACTCGCGGTTACGCCTTCGTTGCCGATCCCTCGCAACAGCTCGCCTGGATGGATGGTGCGTCGATCCGGCTCCTTGTCGAGGGAGCCGCGTACCTGTTCAGCAACGAGTACGAAGCGGCCCTGCTGGAGAAGAAGACCGGGTGGAGCGCTGAAGAGGTGCAGGCGCTCGTCGATGTCCGAGTCACCACGCTGGGCAAGTACGGCTCCCGCATCGAGCGGGCCGGCCAGCCCGAGATCCATGTTCCTGCTGCCGGTGAGCCAACGGCGGTGGACCCGACCGGTGTCGGGGACGCATTCCGGGCCGGCTTCATCACCGCCGTCGCGTGGGGCCTGCCGCTGGTCAGGGCGGCCCAGCTCGGCGCGTTACTCGCTTCCTACGTGCTCGAAACCATCGGCCCCCAAGAGTACGAACTCAGCCGGGCCCGCGTGCTGCAGCGGCTGGAGAAGGCCTACGGCGAGGACGCCGTCGCTGACGTCGCGCCGCATCTGATCACACCACGCCCATAGCGAGTAGGCAGAGGGGACGGCGAGGATGACCGACAGCGAGTCCACACCCGAATCCCGACGCCGCCTCAGCACCCGCCGCCTCGAGGCCTTCAGTGACGGTGTGTTCGCGATCGCGATCACGCTCCTCGTGCTGGACATCACTGTGCCCGCAGGATCCGAAGACGATCTCCTGGCAGCAGTAGTGAACCAGTGGCCGTCCTATCTCGCCTACGTGGTCAGCTTCGCGACCATCGGCGTGGCGTGGTTGGAACACAACGCGATCACGGACTACATGGACTACGCCGATGCCATGGTCGTGCGCGTGAACTTGCTGCTGCTTCTGCTGGTCTCGTTCCTGCCGTTCCCCACCCGGCTGATTGCGGAGTACTTCGGTGAACGGGACGCCGAACGAGTCGCCGCAACCATCTACGGGGCCAACCTGCTGCTCATTGCAGTGCTGCTGTTCCTGATGTGGCGATACGTCGTCAGCGAAGGGCACGTTCGGACCGACGTCAGCGAACAGGAGATCGCCGTCCTGACCAGGCATCTCAAACCCGGGTTCGCCAGCTATGTCGGCCTGATAGCTCTGGGGTTCTTCTTCCCGACGGTCGCTGTGGTCGGCTACCTCGGAGTGGCCCTGTTCCTGCTGATCCCGTTCGGCATTTTCCGCTACCGGTCCTAGCGAACCCACGGCACCGGTTCAACGGGCGTGTGAGCTCACCCCAAGGCCATCCCTTCGACGGAGCCCGACGGCTTGGGGTCTGGTAGTCGCATCATGCGGAATGAGTTGAACAGTCCGACGAGAGCGGCGAGGAGCGGAACGAGCAGTGCCACTTGAAGGGCAAGGGGTCTCGCGTCGGTGTTGATGCGGATGATCTCGGCCTGAATCTCCGCGGGTTGGCCGACGAGCAGCTCCTCGAGCTGGGTGTTGCTCATCACCTCCGCGTCGTCCTCCAGCGCTTGTGAGACCTGCTGCTGCTCGGCTGGGGGTAGCACGGTGCTCGCTTGTGCCATGTTGGTGAACGTGATGGACAGTGTTGCCAGCATGATCGCGCCGGCGAAAGCCAATCCAAACGACAGCCCGAACGACCCTGCCGCCGAGTTGACGCCGGCGGCCTCACTGACCCGCTCATCCGAGATCGGGGCCAGCGTGTAGTTGTTGAGTTGGGACACCAACAAACCCAACCCCGTTCCCGCAATGACCAATGGGGCCACCAGATACCAGCCGGAGTCTGCGCGGGGCACGATCGGGATCAGGACCACCAGTCCTGTCGCGAGGAGCACGAATCCCCACCGGATGATGCTGCTAGGGCGCCGCTGCCCTGCCCTTTTCCCAGCGAGTATCGCCATTCCGAACATGCTGAGCGAGAGCGGGGCAAGGGACAGGCCCGCCTCCATCGCGTTGTATTCGAGCACCATCTGCAGGTATATCGGCAGCGCGATCATCGTGCCGCCCAGTGCGATCTGCTGGAGCATCTGCTCGGAGATCCCGAACTTGAAGATCTTGGACTTGAACAGATCTGGGTCCAGCAGCGTCGGCTTCCCTTGCCGCTTGCGCCGCACCAGCCAATTGACGAGCACCGCCATCGCGATGGCACCGATCGCCAACAGCGCGCCAACGGATTCGCCGCCCTCCTGCCATACCAGGATGCCTAACACGATGCCGCCCATGCCCAGGACAGAAAGCAGTGCGCCGACGGGGTCAACGGCTCGGGGGCCTGTATAGGGCGCGTCGCGGACGAGTCGGATGCCGGACAGCACGATCCCGATGATGACGACCTCGAGTAGGAACGCGATTCGCCACGACAGATATGTGGTGATGAACCCTCCGAGGAGCGGTCCGACTGCAGCGGCAATCGCGGCTGCGGCCCCGACCAGAGCGTAGGCCTTCTTCTGGGCTGCTCCCTCGAAGTTGCCGTGAATGAGGGACTGCATGGCGGGGAGCAGGAGCGACGCGCCGAGCCCTCCGACGATTGCCCAGAAGATGATGATCGCGGTCAGGCCCTGGGCCAGTGCCATGGCCAGGGCGCCGACCGCGTAAGCGAGCAGACCCAGCACGTATGCCCGCTTGCGCCCGATGAGATCGCCGACCTTGCTGCCGATGAGGATGAACGCCGCGGATACCAGCGCTTCGAGCGCGATCGCGGACTGGACGCCACTGACGGTCGTGTCGAGATCGTGAACCACCGCTGAGATCGAGACGTTCATCAGCGATGTGTCGACGACCAGCACGAACATCGCCATGGCCAGCAGGATGGCGAGCCGTCGAGTGCCCGCTACCTCCTGGGGGACGCTGGTACTCCCTCCGTCGGTCATACGAGTGGCGTTACCCGCTCTGGACCGAGTCGCCGATGTCGGCAATGGCGGCCAAGGCTTCGCCGAGGGCGATTGGCCAGGAAGCCAGCAAGAGGACGACGGGAGCGCCGATGAAGATCACACCCATCGTGGCCCAGAAGCCGTCGACATCGATGGCCCAGGAGATCACGCCGAAGGTGGCGAGGATCATGCCCACGATGCCGATGACCTTGAGAACTCCGGCCCACGTCCGTAGCACCGCATATCTGGTCACAGCTGCCTCCTATCTGTGGGCGCGACGTGTTGAAGATAGGGGATTCCCGACCCGTTGGGTGGTTCCTGATCGCGATTTCGGGGGAGAGCGGCTGCGCGTGCTGCGCACGCCGATCAACGTGCGCGGCGCGCAGCGAGAGCAGTGGGAATACGGGAACAACTTCCTGGCTGTCGCGCCCGGGGTGATCTTCGGGTATGAGCGGAACACCACGACCAATACCTTCCTGCGCAAGAATGGCATCGAAGTTGTGACCATCGCCGGCGGTGAACTCGGGCGCGGCCGGGACGGCCTCGTTGCATGTCGTGCCCGATCGAGCACGATGCCGTCACGTGATCATGAGTCAGTCCGCCGCGTCGACCACGAGAGCCGGTGAGCTTGATGGGCGTCAACCTGCACCAACGCGACTTCCTCAAGGAGCTCGACTTCACCCGGCCCGAGCTCCAGTTCCTGCTGGACCTGTCGCGAGACCTCAAACGGGCCAAGTACGCGGGCACCGAGGTTCCTCGGATGCGGGGGAAGAACGTCGCGCTCATCTTCGAGAAAACCTCGACGCGCACCAGATGCGCGTTCGAGGTTGCTGCGTACGACCAGGGCGGTCACGTGACCTATCTGGACCCGTCCTCCTCCCAGATCGGGCACAAGGAGTCCGCCGGGGACACCGCGCGGGTGTTGTCCAGGATGTTCGATGCGATCGAGTTCCGGGGCAAGGCTCAGACGACCGTCGAGGAGCTCGCTGAGTACTCCGACGTCCCGGTCTACAACGGCCTCACCGACGAATGGCACCCCACCCAGATGCTGGCGGACTTCCTGACCATGTCCGAGCACTCCGACGGACGGCCACTACACGAGGTGACCTACTGCTTCACGGGCGACGGCCGGTTCAACATGGGACGCTCGTTACTGGTTATGGGAGCGATCATGGGCTCGGACGTGCGGATCTGTGCTCCTGAGGACCTGTGGCCGGGCATGGAGGTGCAGGACCTCGCTCGTGAGCGCGCCGAGGAGTCCGGCGCGCGCATCACGCTTACTGCCGACCCCGCAGAGGGCCTGCCCGGGGCCGACTTCGTGCACACCGACGTGTGGGTATCGATGGGAGAGCCGAAGGACGTCTGGACTGCCCGGGTGAACGACCTCAAGGCGTACCAGGTGAATGCTGAGGCGATGGCCAGCACCGGGAATGACCGCGCGAAGTTCATGCACTGCCTCCCCGCGTTTCATGACACCCGCACCACGGTCGGCCGGGAGGTTGCCGAACTGACCGGCCTCACCGATGGGCTGGAGGTCACCGACGAGGTGTTCTCCTCGGCGGCGAACATCGCCTTCGACCAGGCGGAGAACCGGCTGCACACGATCAAGGGGCTGATGGTCGCGACGATCGGCAGTTAAGCACGACCATTCCTGGAGGTCCGATGAGGATCGTTGTCGCGCTGGGGGGCAACGCGCTGCAGCGCAGGGGTGAGCCGATGACCGTGGAGCGACAGCGTGCCAACGTGGCTGCGGCGTGCAAGGCGCTTGCGCCAGTGGCGGAGGATCACGAGCTGGTCATCTCGCACGGCAACGGGCCGCAGGTCGGGCTGCTCGCGTTGCAGGCAGCGGCGTACGACGAGGTCTCGGCGTATCCCTTCGACGTCCTCGGTGCGCAGACAGAGGGCATGATCGGCTACCTGATCGAGCAGGAATTGGGCAACCTGCTGCCCTTCGAGAAGCCGCTCGCCACGGTGCTCACGATGACGGAGGTGGACCCGGACGATCCGGCGTTCGCCGAGCCGGACAAGTTCGTCGGCCCGGTCTATACCGACGCCGACGCACATCGGCTCGCCGCCGAGCGTGGCTGGACGGTGCGCAAGGATGGCAAAACATGGCGTCGCGTCGTTCCGTCGCCAATCCCTCAGCGGATCTTCGAGGCCCGTCCGGTCGAGTGGCTGCTGGAGCACGGCTGCGTCGTGATCTGCGCCGGTGGCGGCGGCATCCCTACGATGTACCGCGAAGGTACCCGGACACTGGTCGGCGTGGAGGCGGTCATCGACAAGGACCGGGCCAGCGCCGTGCTGGCCGAAGGCCTCGGCGCGGACCTGCTGGTCATCGCGACCGATGTCGACGCGATATACCTGGACTGGGGTATGCCGGAACAACGTGCCGTCGCTGCTGCACACCCGGAAGCCCTGCGCACCCTCGAACTCCCAGCTGGCTCCATGGGCCCCAAGGCCGAGGCAGCGGCGGCTTTCGCATCCGCAACCGGGCATCCGTGCGTCATCGGTGCCATAGACCACCTCCCGGCGATCCTCGCGGGCGCGTCGGGTACCAGGGTCGCCGTCGACGAGACCGGGCTGAAGTTCCGGTGAACGCCAGCACGCGCGGCAACAGGAGAGGGACTCGATGAGTATCAGCGAGAAG
>DASSDH010000114.1:0-30871 GCA_035697245.1 Jiangellaceae bacterium | reverse complement strand
CCGCCGCGCCGTGAATACAGGCAGCGCGCTCGAGCGTTCGCTCCGGCTCGCTGTCGGTGGGTGTCTTTACCGTGGGTGGACACAGGAGCCCGTCCTCGAAGGGGCTCACGAGCGCGACGCGGTCGTTGCGAACGTCGGCCGACTGGTCGAGAAGGCGCGGCGGGAACGGGTTCCCGTTGTCTGGGTCCAGCACTCCGACGAGCGGTTGGCGAGGGGAAGCGACGGCTGGCAGATCGTCCCCGAGCTGACTCCGGGCGATACCGAGGCGCTCGTTGAGAAGAATTACGACGACTCCTTCAACGACAGCACCCTCGAGACCGTGTTGTCGCGCCTCGGTGTCGGGCGACTCCTCGTCGTCGGTGCGGAGACCAATGCGTGCATCCGCTCGACGCTCCACGGCGCGATCGTCAGGGGGTACGACGCCACCTTGGTCAGCGACGCCCACACGACCGAGGACCACACGGCATGGGGAGCGCCGCCGCCGGACCAGGTCATCGCGCACACGAACCTCTACTGGACGTACCAGACGGCGCCGGGACGAACGGCCGGGACGTCGAAACCAAGGACATCGACTTCGGCGGCACGTCCTGAACAGCCCATGCCCCGTGGCCCGCGGGGTCGAGGTCGTCATCACGACAATCAAAGACTGAGTTGCAGAAGGTCGACGTCGACCCAGCGGCCGTGCTTGTAGCCGACCTGCCGCATGCGGCCGATCGGCAAGAACCCAAGAGCCTGATGCAATGCGACCGAGGCGCCGAAACCAGCGTCTGCGATTACCCCGATGATCTGGCGGAGCCCAGACCGTCCAGCCTCATCGAGAAGGCACTCCAGCAGAGCACGCCCACGCCCCGCACCGGAGAACGCCGGGTCGAGGTAGATCGAATCTTCAGCCGTGAAGCGATAGGCAGGCCTTGGCTTCCAGGCCGTCAGCAACGCGTAGCCGATTACGCGGCCGTCTTCGCACCCCACCAGAACCGGGTAGCCGGTTTCCTCCGCCGCGCGCAGGCGATCCTCCCATTCGCGCCTTGACGGCGCCTCGAGATCGAAGGTCACCACCGTCTCGGCGACGTAATAGCCGTAGATCTCGGCGATGCGTACAGCATCGAAATTCTTGGCCGGTCTGATTTCCACCGTTTCCCCAAAATGCAAACAGGGCACCGGAATCATGCACACGAAGGTCAGAGGTGAAGCTGCCAATCGATTCCGGTGGCGACGACCTGGTACCCCAGCACCTCGTTGACCTCGATCATGTGAGCGTTGGATGCGGCATTCCAGGTGTCCAGCGTTCGCAGCTGCGGCTCCTCGTCGGTAAGCCACTGCAACATGGCGATCTTCAGCAATCGCCCGAGCCGGTGACCACGATGTGCTCGCAGCACGCTGGTGTCGTACTGGCCGGCGTAGCCGGGATGCTCGGCATCGACGCCCACCATCGTGTGGCCGCCGAGGACGCCAGTCTCGCGTTCCCGGGCGATGACGCGGTAGATGCGCATCCTGGCCGTGAGTTGGGCCGCCTCGAATGTGCGGACGCGCTCGGCGGTGAATACCTCGTCCTCGATGTCCAGGTCGTCGATGGGGGCGTCGTTGATGGCGGCAGTCATGACGGCAACGTCGACGAGCATCTCCTCCGGCGTTGGACCAGCGATCCGGAGCAATTCATAGCCACCAGCGCGGCCCTCTGCCTCGGCGAACTCCGCGTCCAACCGAGGCCAGTCGAGCGCTCGCAGCTCCTGCCGGCGCTGGACACCGACTGCGGCGCGTTCGAGACCCATCGCCTCGGCGAACTTCTCACCCGCCGAGCCTGCCCAGCTGTCGGTTAGCACCAGCCGTCGGCCCTCGGCCCGCACCCGCTCCACCCCTACCTCGAACAGCCGGCGCCCGATGCCCTGCCGGCGCGCGAGCGGGTCCACCGTCACGTCGACCCCGCCGAGGTGCGTGTTGTCCCAGTGCGGCAGTGTCACCTGCAAAACTCCGACGACCCGGCCCTTGTCGTCACGAGCCAGGGCCGCCGCAGGCGGAGTGCCGTCCCACCCCGTCTGCAGGAACGCGGTGTAGGAGAAGACGGTCGGCCCGACCAACTGATGCGGGCTGTCGACCGGTCGCGCAGCTTCGAGCAGCGCTACCGCCCCGGCGACGTCTCGGTCGTCGAGGTGCTCGCGGTCGAGCCAGGTCAGGTGCATGAGTCAAGGAAACCGCGCAGGCCTGGCCGAGCGCGACCGAATTTCAGTAGCGATCTGCCTCGCGGCGGCGTCAACCGCCCTTGAAGAGCAGCCCAGCGTCGCCCTTCGTGAGAGTGAGGGTCGATCCGTCGATGGAGTAATCGACCGGTCCGTCGAGAACGGTGAGTACCTGGGCCTCGACGCTCATCGCGTCCTCCGGGCACGCCTTCATGGTCATTGCCAACGGGCCGAAGTCGATCGTCCCGGTCGACGCATCGTCAGCCGGCTCGACTGTGACGGAGCCGGAGCCGGTGTTGCAACCGGCGGCAACCTGCACCTGGGTGCCCGCGGTGTCGATGGTCAGGCCCGCGATCCCGGCAGCCACCGCGCTAACCGCACTCGTCGACATGAGCTCCTCGAGCTGCCACACCGTTCCCTCTAACGGCAGGTTGGCGCGTTCCTCGAGGACCATGCCGGTGGTGTCGTCGCCAACGATGAGCGTGTCGCCGTCGAGCGCGATCGCCGGCGAGGAAGTCAGCAATGCGGCTAGCCAGTCCTCCTGCTCACGCAGGCCGTCCGGACAGGCCATCATGGTCGTCGCCAGCTCGCCCGCTACCTCCAGGGTTCCGTCGTCCCAGTTGGCGCTCCCGCTCATCGTGTTGCACCGGCTGAGGCACTGATCCCGTCGTCCTCGAAGCTGAGGGTGACGGACGGGTGACAGCTTCAGGTCCGGTCACGGCCGACCGTACGGCGCGCTCTCAGACCGAGCGGGCATTCACGTGGTATCCGGAACCCTCAAGGGTTCTGCTGAACGTCCCGCCACTTCTTACCGGCGCCGAACCGAAGACCGCCGATGTCGAGACATCCTCGCCCGTGTTGTAGACGAACGTCACCGGGATGATGTGCGACGAGATCTGGACCTACGTGGTTCCGCCGCCGGGTCAGCATCCCGGCCGCACCACCGGCTCAGCGTCCCCGGCCGCGCCACCGGCTCCGTCCCCGCCGGTCGCGCCCTAACCCGCGGCGCAAATCTCGAACGCCTGCCCGACTAGCGGGTCAGCGGTGGCAAAGAACTCCTCGGAGAGATGGTCGATCCCCGAACCGTCGTGCAGCTTGTCCGGGTGCGTTTGCTCCAAGCCACGAGCCATCAGCGTGCGGAAGTTGATCAGCACGTCAGTGCGGTAGCCCGCATCCTCGAGTCCGGCGAGGACGAAGTCAACGCCTTCCGGGCACAGACCGACGATCTCTGGGTCGGAGAGGATCTCCTCCAAGGAGAAGAGCGCGTTGGCTCGTGCTGCGGACATGTTCCCCTGCGCGGAGCGGACCGCGTTGTAGCACTCGAACGCGCTGGCGGGTGTGGCGAAGCCGATGAGTGCCGCTGCAGCGATGCTCACGGCGCCAACAAGACGTTTACGCATTGTGCCCCCCTGATCTTGACGACCCACGACATTGATGACGGAACCTACCACCGCTTCGATCGGCGCGCCTGTCAATCGACCTTTCGGACAAGGGTGCCTCCCACCAAGTCACCCGGGCGGGGTAAGCCTGGAGCCTGCGCGAATCTCCGTTGGCCAACCGCAACGCGGCCATCCAGGCTTCCGGGTTCGGGATCGTCACCGTCACGATGCTGCGACGGCGGATCGCGATTGGTGCTCACGCCCGCCGTGGGCGCGGAACTCGGACCGCAGTGCTGCTATCGCCTCGTCGGCTGGCAGGGTCTGGTCCAGGACGATGGCGCGGATTCGGTCGATAAACGCGAGGACGCTCGCCCAGCTATGGCGAGCGGATGGTTCCGAATACGGTGTCGGCATGGGATCGGCCCTCCCGTTAGGGCTCGGTTCCTAGGTCCCGGCTGGGTGTTAGCGCACTCCCGCCGGGGGCCGCCCCGATCTCGTCGGGATGGCGCTCTACCGGGATGATGTGCAACTGCCCGTCCGACCGACGGTCGCGAGCCGCCCGAGCCGCTGCGATTTCAGGTAGTCGATCTCGGCTTCGGTGAAGACGCTCACGTCGTTCCCCTAGGACTGCGGCGGGATGAATGCCAGGGCCCGATCTGGGTACACCGAATGAGCAACCGCCTGGCACCGGCTGCAACACGGCCGGTCGAGACCACGGGAGGTCTTCTGTGCCAACGATCCGAGAGATCATGACAGCCGGTGCCGTGTGCGTCGGCGAAAACGAGACACTCGCCGACGCGGCTCGCAAGATGCGTGAACTCGATGTCGGCGCTCTGCCTGTCTGCGGCGAGGACAACCGGCTCAAGGGCATGGTGACCGATCGCGACATCGTAGTGCGATGCATCGCCGACGACGGGGACCCACGAACTGTGCGAGCTGGAGACCTGGCGAAGGGCAAGCCGGTGACGATCGGCGCCGACGATTCGGTCGAGGAAGCGCTGAACACCATGAAGGAACACCAGGTGCGGCGGCTGCCGGTGATCGACGGTCACGACCTTGTTGGAATCGTGAGCCAGGCCGACGTTGCTCGCCATCTCGAGGCGAGCCGAGTCGGCGAGGTGGTCGAGGCGATTTCAGAACCGGACAAGTCGAGCGCGCAATGACCGGAGGAGCTCCAACCTCGCTCGACGACAGCCCGGTGGTATATCGCGGGGTCGGCTGGGTACGAGCCAATAGGACGTAGATGCCGGCGGTGGTCGAGCCGCCGTTGAGGCCAAGGAGGCCAACGACATGACAAGTGCTCGAGACATCATGACCTCCGACGTCGAGTGCGTGGGTGAGAACGAAACCCTTAGTGACGCCGCTCGGAAGATGCGCGATTTGAACGTCGGCGCGCTGCCGATCTGTGGTGAGGACGACCGGCTCAAGGGCATGCTGACCGACCGGGACATCGTCGTGAACTGCATTGCCCGCGGTGGCGACCCGAACACGGTCCGCGCCGGCGAACTCGGCGACGGCAAGCCGGTCACGATCGGCGCCGACGACTCGATCGAGGAAGCGCTGCAGACAATGAAGGAGTACAAGGTGCGCCGGCTGCCCGTCATCGACGGCCACAGGTTGGTCGGAATGGTGAGCCAGGCCGACGTCGCCCGGAATATCGACCCGAGCCGGGTCGGCGACGTTGTCGAGGCGATCTCCAGCTGAGGCTGCGGCCGAGGATCGTCATGCGCGCCCTGACCTGGCACGGGAACGAGGACGTGCGAGTCGACGAGGTGAAGGATCCGGTCATCCAGGAGCCCACGGACGCGATCGTACGAATCACGTCGACTGCCATCTGTGGCTCGGATCTGCACCTATACCGGATCCTCGGCATGTACATCGACGAGGGCGACATCTTGGGCCACGAGCCGATGGGCTTCGTGGAAGAGGTAGGCCTCGGCGTGAGCGGCTTGCGTCCCGGCGACCGGGTAGTAATCCCGTTCAACATCTCGTGCGGCCGCTGCACCATGTGCAGGCGGGATCTGTTCTCCCAATGCGAAACCACCCAGGTCCGCGAGTACCGCACCGGTGCCGCATTGTTCGGTTACACGAAGATGTACGGACAGATACCCGGTGGGCAGGCCGAGTACTTGCGCGTCCCGCAAGCGCACTTCGGGCCGGTCAAGGTCCGCGATGACGGCCGGCCCGACGAACGTTACCTCTTCCTTTCCGACATCCTGCCGACGGCGTGGCAGGCAGTGCAGTACGCCTCCGTCCCCGCAGGAGGCACGGTTGCGGTGTTCGGGCTTGGACCGGTCGGGCAGTTTGCGGCGCGCGTCGCCCGCCATCTCGGCGCCGACCGGGTGTTCGGCGTCGACCTGGTGCCCGAACGGCTGGCGATGGCCGCCAGGCACGGTATCGAGACCGTCGACGCCGGGTCCGTCGACGACGTGCCGGCGGCTCTGGGCGACCATACGGACGGACGTGGTCCGGACTCGGTGATCGACGCGGTCGGGATGGAGGCGCACGGTTCTCCCTTACTGGCCGCGGCCCAGCGCCTGGTCGGACTCATGCCTGACCCGCTTGCCAGAGGTGTGACCGAACGGATCGGTGTCGATCGGATGACGGTGCTGCATCAGTGCGTCGCCGCCGTGCGCCGGGGCGGGACGATCTCCGTCAGCGGCGTCTACGGCGGCGCGATCGACCCGATGCCGATGATGCAGATGTTCGACAAGCAGGTCACACTGCGGATGGGACAGGCCAACGTCCGGGCGTGGACCGATCAGATCCTCCCGTTGCTGATCGGCGACGACGACCCGCTCGGGGTCATGGACCTGGTCACGCATCGGCTACCGCTCGATGACGCCCCAGCCGCGTACTCGATGTTCCAGAATAAGGAGGACGGCTGTATCAAGGTCCTGCTGACGCCATGACGCGAATTACTGTTGTCGGTGCCAGCGGGAATGTCGGATCGGCGCTGCTGTCCCGACTGGCGGCGGCGCCCGACGTCGAGGATCTGACCGCAATCGCCCGACGCGTACCTTCTGCCGTCCCTCCCTACGATGCTGCCCGCTGGGTTTCTTGCAATGTCGCTGCCCCGGAGGCTCGGTCAACGCTCGTAGAAGCTTTCCGGGGCGCGGATACGATCGTGCAGCTGGCCTGGGCGATCCAGCCCAGTCACGACGAAAGGTACCTGCGCCGTATCAACGTCGGTGGTTCGGCGGCGGCGTTCGATGCGGCCGCCGCGGCCGGCGTCGGCCACATCGTCTATGCCTCATCGGTCGGGACCTATGCTCCGGGTCCCAAGGACCATCCGGTCGACGAGTCTTGGCCGGCAACGGGCGTGTCCAGCTCTTCGTACGGCCGGCACAAGGCAGCCGTCGAAAGCTGGCTGGACGACTGGGAGACCCGCCACCCGGATGTGGTCGTCACGCGGATTCGATCCGGCCTAGCGTTCCAGCGCAAGGCGGCCAGCGAGATCGCGCGCTTCTTCCTCGGGCCGTTCGTGCCGATCTCCCTGCTCGGCCGGGTTCCCCTGCCGTTCCTCCCGCTGAGCCGGCAGCTGACCTTCCAGGCCGTGCACGCGGACGACTTGGCGGAGGCATATCTACTTGCGGTCCGCACTCGGCTTGGTGGGGCGGTGAACATCGCGGCCGATCCGGTCCTCGGCCCGCAGGACCTGGCGGCCGCGGTTCGGGCACATGGGGTCCTGCCGGTCCCACTTTGGCTACTGCGCGGGATCGCCGCGGCTACGTGGCAACTTCGGCTGCAGCCGACGTCTCCCGGTTGGGTCGACCTTGCCGGCTCGGCCCCGGTCATGGACACCACCCGAGCACGGTCCGAGCTCGGTTGGCGGCCCCGGCTGAGCTCCATCCAGGCACTGCAGGAACTGATGGCTGGGCTCGCCGATCGGGCAGGCGCACCCAGCCCGCCGCTTGCGGCACGCTGATCTACTCGCCCGGTGGCTCTGCCTATCCTCTCCCGGTGAGCGTCGATGCAGTGATCTTCGACTGGGGCGGCACCCTGACCCCGTGGCACACGCTCGATCTGGCCGAGGAGTGGCGGGTCTACGCCCGAGTCGTCGCGCCCGACGACGTCGACAACGTTGCCGCCGCGTTGATCTCGGCCGGTGACGAGGTCTGGGCGGCGGCCCGGGTGCAGCAGCAGTCGGCGACGTTGGACGACCTGCTCGCCGCCGCCGGCGTCCCTCATGACGGGGCGGCCATCCGGGCGCTTCGCGACTTCTGGGAGCCACACACCTATACCGATCCTGATGTGCCCGAACTGCTCCGCCAGCTTCGACGCCGGGACATCCGAGTCGGAGTGCTGTCCAACACGATCTGGCCACGTGAGTGGCACGAGGACGTCTTCGTTCGCGATCAGGTCCTCGACCTTCTCGACGGCGCCGTCTACACGTCGGAGATCGCCCACACCAAGCCGCACCCGGAAGCGTTCCGCAGCGCCATGGCAGCCGTCGGTGTCACTGACCCGGAACGGTGTGTCTTTGTCGGCGACCGTCCATACGACGACATCTCCGGCGCGCGAGCGGTGGGCATGCGCGCCGTGCTGATCCCGCATTCAGAGATCCCCGTCAGCCAGCAAGTGCCCGTCGATGTCGAGCCGGACGCCGTCATCGACCGGCTCGCCGATTTGCTCGCCCACATCGACCTCTGGCGCGAGACCGCATAGGCCTACTGGTCCCAAGATCGGCCGAACGACAGGAAGACTGACCCGCGGTCCTCGCATCCGCCCAGATGGTGGTTCTCAGCTGCCCGTTATTCCTGTCCGTTGGCCGATCTTGAACGTTTGGCATTCGTAAGGACAGCACTCGACGAGACACGGCAAGCTGTGCCCGTGACCGAACCGACGAGTGACTTCTCCGACCTGCGCGCTTTCTACATCAACTGCACGCTCAAGCGGTCGCCGGAGGTGTCCAACACCGCGGGCCTGATGGAGGTCAGCACTTCGATCATGCGCAAACAGGGGGTGCATGTCGACGAGATCCGCGCCGTTGACCACGACCTCGTTCCCGGTGTCCAGCCGGATATGAGGGAGCACGGCTTCGATACCGACGACTGGCCGGAGATCTACCAGACGGTCAGGTCCGCCGACATCCTGGTCATCGCAACGCCGATCTGGCTCGGTGACAAGTCCAGCATGTGCACCCGGGTGATCGAGCGGCTCTACGCCAACTCCGGCGAGCTGAACGCCGCTGGCCAGTACGCGTACTACGGCAAGGTCGGCGGCGTCATCGTGACCGGCAACGAGGACGGCATCAAACACGTCTCCATGAACGTCCTCTACTCGCTGCAGCACCTCGGCTGCGTGATCCCGCCGCAGGCCGACGCCGGCTGGATCGGCGAGGCCGGCCCAGGGCCGTCGTACCTGGACGAAGGCTCCGGTGGCAAGGAGAACGAGTTCACCCAACGCAACACCGTGTTCATGACCTGGAACCTCATGCACGTGGCGTCGATGATCAAGGAGACCGGTGGGATCCCGGCGCACGGCAACTCACGCAAGGCCTGGGACAACGGCGCCCGGTTCGACCATCCATTCCTCTCCAACACCTAGGCGACCGCGCTGGCTCGTCAGGCAGTCATCCGCGCCCATCAACGCATTGGCACGCCCAACGGTGGCGATTGGCACGCTGAGCTGTCGGTCCGACGCCCCGGTTTGAGGGGCTTTGTGGAGCGGTACACCGTGCCAATCGGATCGGCGACACGGGCGGCGTGGTTCGGGCCCGCGGTCAAAGATTCTGTCGGGCAGTCTCGGCGACGTCGGCGAACCGTTCGACGCTCCAGACCTCGTCGGCAAGGCGCGCCAGCAGCGCGGTCTGCCAGCCGTAGCCAGTTCCGATCTCGAGCACCCGTTCGGCGCCGGTCACCCCCAGTGCCTCGATCATCCGGGCCACGAGTGACGGCTGGGTCGTCACCTGGCCGTGCGGGATGAGCAGCGGCCGCCAGTCGTCATCGGCCTGGTCGGCGAGTTCAGGCGGTACGAAGGCCGCACGAGGGACGGCGCGGACGGCCTCCAGGACCCGGACACTCGAGACGCCGGCAAGGCGGCAGGCGTAGACGAGGCTCGCCTCCACCTGGCCAGTATGTGCAGATAGCAATGTTCCGCGGTACGCCACCATGGGGAGGCCGGATGGGAATCCAACCCGATGCCGAGGTCGAAGCCGAGTCCTGGTACGTCTCCACCGGGCATCTGCCGTCCCCCGCGCAGATCCAGCACTGGGTCGAGGAGGCGCATGAGCGCTACCGGTCGATCACCGACGGTCAGAATGCACAGATCTACCCGGCACTGGCGAGGGTGCCGAGCGACCTGTTCGGCATCTGCGCAGTGGGAACCAGCGGCAATGTCTACGCGGCCGGCGACGCCGCACACGAGTTCGCCATCATGAGTGCGGCCAAGCCATTCGTCTTCGCGCTGGTTTGTCAGACGTTGGGCGCGACGGAGGCCAGGAAGTTACTCGGGGTAAACGCCACTGGTTTGCCATTCAACTCGTCCGCAGCCGTCGAACGCAGCGCCGATGGCAGAACGAATCCGATGGTGAACGCAGGGGCCATTGCGACGACAAGCTTGCTGCCCGGCGAAACCGTCGAAGCGAAATGGCGGTTCATCCACGACGGCCTGTCCCGGTTCGCGGGCCGGACGCTTTCCCTGGACGAAGAGGTCTACACCTCCGCCTCGGAGACGAACCACCGAAACCGGGGATTGGTCAACCTCCTCGAGAGTTACGGCCGCATCTACTGCGACCCGACCGAGGCGCTGGAGCTATACACCATGTTCTGCTCCCTGAGCGTCACCGCGACCGACCTGGCGATCATGGGGGCCACCGTCGCCGACGGCGGCGTGAACCCGCTCACCAAGACGCGGGTCGTCGACGCCGTGGTGTGTCACTACTCGCTCGCCGTGATGACCACCGCGGGCATGTATGAAACGTCCGGTGACTGGCTCTACGACGTCGGCGTGCCGGGAAAGAGCGGAATCGGCGGTGGGATCGTCACCGTCGCCCCCGGCAAAGGTGGACTGGGAACCTTCGCTCCGCCGCTCGATCGCACCGGGAACAGCGTCAGAGGGCAGCTCGCTTCGCAGTACTTGGCTCGACGGCTGGGGTTGAGCCTGTTCGCCTCCGAACCGGAGTAGACGGCGACGCCCAACAACGGTCAGGGCACGCGGACGCCCACGGATGCGGAGTCGACATGATCACCGGAACAGGGCGGCGAGGGCGCTGAGGTCGGCCTGGCCGAGGCCGGCATCGATCGCGCGCTGCACGACGGCGCGGTTGGTGACGAGCTGAGGAACGTCGGCGCCGACACGGGCTGCCAGCGTGGCGGCGAGATCGAGATCCTTGGCGACCAGATCCAGAGCAAAGGCCACCGGAGTGTCGTCGGGGTTCTCATACGCGGCCCGCTTGTACAGGACGAAGGGCGCCGCAACTGCGCTCGAGGCGATCACCTCGTACGCGGCGGATCGAACGACTCCCGCCTTCTCGGCCAGCACCAGCGCCTCGGCCAGCGCTGCGTTGAGCCCGTGCACCATGCTGTTGACGACCAACTTCATCGTCGCGCCCGACCCGAGCGGGCCGAGCGAGATCACCCGGCTGGCGAAGGCATCGAGTACCGGCTGGGCTCGGGCCAGGGCCGCCTCGTCGCCGCCGGCCATCACCAGCAGCTTCCCGCTCTGTACCGAGGAGACACTGCCGGAAACCGGCGTATCGATCAGCGTTGCTCCGACCCGGGCGACGTCATCGCCGAGCGCGTGGATCGTGGCCGGATCCACCGTGCTGGTGTCGGCCACCACAGTCCCGGCGCGTAACCCGGCGACCAAACCATCGGCGCCAAGGTAAGCCGCTCGGACCGCTGCGTCGTCGGCGAGAGAAACGACGACCACGTCGGCGGAAGAAACAGCTTCACGCGCCGTTGGCGCCACCGCAATGTCGTGCTCCTCAGCCAACGCGGCAGCCCGCGACTTGGTCCGGTTGAACACACTGACGTCGTGGCCGGCATCCACCAACCGGCCGACCATCGCCGAGCCCATCCGCCCGGTGCCGACGACGGCGACCCGCAGCGATCCGCTCACATCAACAACCAACCGCCGTCGACGTAGAGCTGGACGCCGTTGACGCCGCGGTTGGTCAGCAAAAAATCGATGGCACCCACGACATCGGCCATCGTCGCGAGCCTGCCGGTCGGCGTCCGCGAGCGGAAACCCTCGAGCACCGCGTCCGGCTTGCCAGCCCAGAACGGGCTGTCCCCGACGATTCCCGGATGGATGGCGTTGACTCGGATCGGAGCCAGTTCGATCGCCAGCGCGTTCACCATCCCGATGACACCGCCATTGACCGTCGAGACGGTCATCGAGCCGGGATACGGACGGTCCTTGGCCCGGCCGCCGAAGACGACGATCGCGGTGTCGTCGTGCATCGCGGGCGACAAGGCGTGCACGACTTCGCTGTACCCGACCAGCTTGAGGGTCACCAGGTTCAGGGCCTGGTCAAGGTCGTACGTCCGAACATGGTTGATGTCCCTGTCGATGGCGGCGAGCACTAGATTGTCAACCCGTTCGATCCCCGCTAGAGCGGCTGCGATGGCGGGTGGCTCGGTGAGCTCCAGCGCGACGGCGCGGGCGTCACCGAGGGACGACGCCACGTCCGCAGCCTTGCCTGGGTCCCGGCCGGTGAGAATGACCTCGTCGCCCAGATCGCTGCGATGCCGGACGACCTCCAGACCCAGCCCGCTGGTCCCGCCGACGACGACGGTGATCATGCCGATCCTCCGGTTTCGAGTCGCTGTCGCAGATAGTCCCAATCCCTGGCGAAGCGGTAGGAATGCCGAGCGGGCGGCTGCGGCGCCTGGGTTTCCAGCCAGCGCACCGGCCCGTCCCCTGCAGGTCGGAATGAATGGACGCATCCCACGCCGGCCCAGCCGACATCGCCGGGGCCGAGGACGTACGAGGCGCCGTCGAAGGTGGCCTCCACCGAGCCGTCGAGGATGAGATAGGTCTCCTCGAACGGATGGTCGTGCCCTCCGATCAGCCCGGTCGGCTCGTACTGCACCATGAACATGGTCGACAGCTGCGCTCCCAAGTCGGAGTCGATCATCATCTTCACGGTGATGCCGCTATAGACCAACAGAGCGGTTCGCATGCTCGCCGAGACGGCGAGGCGGTCCTGGGTCTGCTGCGCCGGGTCCATGTTCTCCGGGTCGATGTGTCCGTACCGGCGAGTGCGCGGGTCTCGCACGTCGGCCCGGCTCGGCTCGGTGGGCGGGAGCTCAGGCACGACATAGGTGTCCAGGCCATGGGACACCCGCGGAGTCGGCGCAGACATCCGGGCCCAGCGGGTTTCGATATCTCCGATGTTGCGCAGCACATGCGGGACACCGACCGGAATCCAGCCGTAATCGCCGGCGCCGAGCAGCACCGCCTCGCCGGGTGTCTGGAGGACGACCTCGCCGTCCACGACGTAGAGGCTCTCTTCGTAGGAGTGCACGTGGGTCGGCATCGAGCCGCCCGATGCGAGGCGTCCGAGCGCAAAGCCGGTGTGTACAGCCGCCGTCGAGGAGTCGACGACAGACCACGCCGCGAGGCCATGCGAGCCGGACAGCGGCCCGGCCACCGGGCTCCAGACCGCCTCCGCAGCTCGGCGGACGAGATGATGCGTGCTCACTCAGCGGACGCCTTCGCCTTCGCGGCGGCGTCGACGAGCAAGTCGCGTGCGTTTTCGACCAACGTTCGAGCCCGGCCGACGTCGGCGAGCAGCGTGAAGTCCCGCTTGCGGAACACGCCGTCGACGATGACGTGCTCGACGTTGGATACGTCGGCACACAGTGTCACGGCAGCGACCGGGTCGTGGATCGGTGTGACGTTGATCGCCGTCGCGTCGATGACAACCACGTCGGCCTTCTTGCCCGGCGTGAGGGAGCCGACCCGGTCCTCCAGCCCGGCCACGTGCGCGCCGTTGATCGTGGCCATCTCGAGCATCTGCTGCGCCGTCAGCATCGTGTCGGGAACTCCGGTGTCGGCCGCCCAGCTCACGGCGTTCACCCGCGCCCGCTCGGCGCCGAAAGCAGCGCGCATCTGGGTGAACATGTCGCCAGGCACGGTGGTGACGACGTCGACGGACAGGCTGGGCCGCAGGCCGAACTGGTAGCTCTTGTTCACCGGCGGCCAGCCGTGGCCCATCTGCAGTTCCACCTGGGCAGCGATGGAAATGGTGCCGCCGGTGTCGGCGACCCGCTTCCACTCGTGCTCACTGAAGTAGCAGCAATGGATGAACGTCGTGTCCGGCCCGAGCAGCCCGAGCCGGTCGAGCTGTTCGACCATGGCGTACCGGCCTGCCAGCCGGCCCATCGCGACGTGGACGGTGACCGGGATGCCCAACTCCCGCGCCAGGCCCCATTCGGACTGGACGACCTGATCCTGGGTGAAGCCCGGCCCACGCGTAGCGATGGCCATCGTGAGCAGGCCCTCGTCGGAGGAGAAATAGGCGTCTTTGACCCGGCGGACGTCGTCACCGGGAATCGCCTCGGCACTGAAGAACCAGTACTTCTCCAGCGACGTGTTCGCGCTGCCGTAGGCGTACTGAGCCCGGATCCCGGTTTCTTGCAGGCCCTGGATCGCCGCATCAGGATGCTCGGGCGTGTTGTTGATGTGGGACCAGTCGACCAGCGTCGTGATGCCGGCATTCAGGCACTCCAAGGAGCCGGCGACGTTACTCGCGTAGACATCCTCGGCTCGATACAGCGGCGCGAAAGTGTCGAGGACCTCGACGAAGTAGTCGTCGAGGGTCGCGTTCGGCGCACAGTTGCGGATGGCGGTCTCCCAGGTGTGCCGATGGGTGTCGACGAATCCGGGGATGACGATCTTCCCGGCGCAGTCCACGACCTCGGCGTCAGCTTCGATGCCGGTTTGCACGCCGGCGATCCGGTCGTCCTCGATGAGAACGTCCCCGGTCTGCAGGTCCCCCACGTCCGGGTCCACGGAGAGGACCGTCCCGCCCTTGAGGAGAACCTTGCCCATGACTGACTCCCTTCGAGTCGGGTGTAGTTGGCGCGCCGTCAATATGCAGCGAGCCGTTGCACGGCTGTGACGACCTTGTCGACGGTGGGGATGACGACGTCTTCGAGAGCGTCGGCGAAGGGGAGCGGGACGCATTCGGCCGCCACGCGGCGGACTGGCGCGTCGAGCATCTCGTAACCTTCGTCGGCGACGATGGCGGCGACGGTCGCGCCCCAGCCACCTTGATACGGGTTCTCCTCGACAACCAGCAGCCGGTTCGTCCGCTCGACCGATGCCAAGACGGTCGTGGCGTCCAGTGGCACCAAGCAGCGCAGGTCGATGACCTCGACCGAGACACCGTCCGGGGCCAGCTGCTCGGCAGCCGCAAGCGCCAGCGGAACCGTAGAAGCAAGCGCAACCACGGTGACATCGTCACCGTCGCGCGCAACCCGTGCCTGGCCCAACTCGACGAGGTGGTCGGGCGGTGCAGGTTCACCCTTGCTGGCGAACAGGCCCTTGTGCTCGAAGAACACCACCGGGTCGTCACTGCGGATTGCCGCCGCCATCAGGCCGACGACATCCGACGGGGTCGCGGGCGCCACGACCTTCAGGCCAGGGATTGCGAACGCCCAGTTCTCCACGGCCTGGGAGTGCTGGGCGCCGAACCCGAGGCCGCCCCCGTTGGCGGTACGGACCACCAAGGGCACCGTTACCTGGCCGCCGGTCATGTACCGGACCTTCGGGATCTCGTTCGCCAGGTAGTCCCAACAACAGGCCAGGAAGTCGCTGAACATGATCTCCGCCACCGGTCGCACGCCGGTCATGGCCGCGCCCATGGCGGCGCCAGCGATGGCCTGCTCGGAGATCGGGGTGTCCCAGACCCGGTCCGGGCCGAACTCCTCGAACAGTCCGACGGTCGTCTTGAAGACGCCACCGGCAGCGCCGATGTCCTCGCCGATGCAGACCACCGTCGGGTCGCGACGCATCTCGCGAGCGATGCCCTCGGCAACGGATTCGCGGTAGGTGGTCAGCTCCGCCACGCCGCACCTCCGTCCGCCCAGACATCGGTGAGCGCCTGCGCCGGGTCGGCATCCGGGGCCGCTTGCGCCGCTTCGGATGCCGCTGCGACGACGGCGGCCGCTCGGTTGTCGGTGGCGTCGACCTCGGCCAGGTCCACGCCCATCCCGATCAGCTGCTCCCTGGTGACGAGCAGTGGGTCCCGGCGCAACCAGTCCTCGACCTCATCGGCAGGCCGGTACTTGGCCGGGTCGGTTCTGCTGTGTCCGAAGTGCCGGTACGTGCGCGCCTCTATCACCGTCGGTCCTTCGCCTCGGCGGGCGCGTGCGGCCGCGGCACCAACCGCTTCGCGTACCACCAGCACATCGTTGCCGTCGAGCAGCTGACCGGGCAGTCCGTTGGCCGCCGCGCGGTCCGCCGCGGGGTTGGGTACGGCGGTCACGCTCGCGATCGGCGTGTACTCCATGTAGAGGTTGTTCTCGCAGACGAAGAGCACCGGGAGCTGCCACACAGCCGCGAGGTTGAGCGCCTCGTGGAATGCGCCGATGTTGGTGGCGCCGTCGCCGAAGAACGCCACCGCGACCTGTTCGGTGCCGCGCAGCCTGGCCGACCATGCGGCTCCGACCGCCATGGGCAGGTGTGCACCGACGATGGCGTAGGAGCCGAGCATCCCGCGATCGGCCTTGGTGAGATGCATCGAGCCGCCTTTGGCCCTGCAGACGCCGGTCGCCTTGCTCATCAGCTCGGCCAGGCACTCCTCCGGCGTCGCTCCACGAGCGATGGCATGGTGATGGCCACGGTAGGTGGCGAAGACGTAGTCGTCCGGACGCAGCGCGGCACTCGCGCCCACCGCCACCGCCTCCTGACCGGCGGCCAGGTGGGTGGTGCCCTTCACCAAGCCGCGCAGGAACAAGTCATGGGCCGCCTGCTCGGTGCGTCGTATGACGGCCATCTGCTCGTACAGGTCGAGCAGGGTGGCCGCGTCGACCTGGTGTGTGTCGATGGTCACGGCTCTCCCCGACCTGCGGCTGTGTTGAGATGCGACTGCGACTCCCGGACGGCCGGGAGCGGACCGTCGACGCTCCAGTACCGCTGGCCAGCCACCAGAAGCTCCTCGGCGGGGAACTTCGTGATGACCTCGCAGCCGTCGGCGGTGACGACCACCTCCTCCTCGATCCGGGCCGCTGACCAGCCGTCGGATGCCGGCCAATACGTCTCGAGGGCAAACACCATGCCCTCCTCCAGCGTCTCGGGATGCTCTAGCGAGACCAGTCGGCTGAAGATCGGCTTCTCCCAGATGGCGAGCCCGACTCCATGCCCGTACTGCAACGCGAAGGCCGCTTCTTCATTGGCGAAACCGAACTCCTCCGCACGCGGCCAGAGCTGGACGATGTCTGCGGTAGTTGCGCCCGGCTTGACGGCGGCGATCGCCATGTCCATGTACTCGCGGCATCGGGTGTACGCGTCGCGCATTGCGGGCGACGCGCTCCCTACGGCGAAGCACCGGTAGTAGCAAGTCCGGTAGCCGAGGTGACTGTGCAGGATGTCGAAGAACGCCGGGTCACCCGGACGCACGACCCGGTCGCTGTACACGTGTGGGTGGGGTGAGCACCGCTCACCGGAGATCGCGTTGACCCCCTCGACGTACTCGCTGCCGAGGTCGTAGAGGACCTTGCTGACGACTCCGACGCACTCGTTTTCGCGCACTCCCGGGCGCAGGAAGGAATAGAGCTCCTCGTAGGCAGCGTCGACCATCGAGCAGGCCTGGGTGAGCAAGCCGATCTCGTCCGCAGTCTTGATCCGCCGCGCCTCGAGGAAGACCTGCTGCCCGTCGACGACCTCCAGCCCCTCCGCCCGAAGAGCCGCGAGGATCGGCATCTCGACCACGTCGACACCAACGGGCTCACCTTCGAGGCCGTGCTCGCGCAGCACAGCAGCGACCTTGTGGGCCACCTCCTCGGCCACGCCGGCATCGGGATGGAAGGCGCCACGCAGGGTCGAGATGCCGGCACGCGCCCGCTTCTCACCGTCCAGCCACGGATTGAACAGTTGGTGGTGACGGGCAGCGGACCCGAAGTCCCAGACCACGGGATCTCCACCGCGCGGGAGCACCGCGAACCGGATGAGTTTGTCCATTGCCCACGTCCCGATGTGGGTCGCGGTCATGTACCGGATGTTCGCGAAGTCGAACGTGAGCAGCGCCCCGAGCGACGAGGCCTCGAGGGTTTCACCGAGCCGGCGCAGCCGCTCGCGCCGAAGCCGGTCGACATCGATTCGCTGTTCCCAGTCGACGGCGTTCGGACCGTAAGTGCGGATCGCCATGGGTCCACCGCCCTCCCACAACGTCTCTGGTGAGTAAAGTCACGCTTTCCACAACCGTCAAGTACTGCTGCACGGCCGGTTGCGCGGAATGACCACGTTCACCACCCCTGCCCGTACATCACCAGGCCTGCAAGCCTGGTTATGTACGGGTAGGCCCGGTGATGTCCGGAAGTAACCCGGGACAGGTAGGCCCAGTGATGCCCAGCAGCCTGTTCACCGGTTCTGTACGCTCGTCGGGTCGAGGAGGTCGCTCGGTGGCACCAGACCCAGTGCCGTACGTGGGCGAGCGCTTACGCGAGGAACGGCTGCGGCGTGGCGTCAGCGTGCGCAGCCTGGCCCGGGACCTTGGAGTGTCCGCAAGCCTGATCTCTCAGATCGAGACGGGCAAGAGCCAGCCGTCCGTTGGCACGCTGTACGCGATCACCACGGCACTCGACATCTCCATCGAGGATGTTTTCGACCCGCCGGACCAGCGTGCCGCCAGCCTCTCCGATGGGCCGTCAGCTCCGACGACGGTGCTCGAGGCGCTGGGATCCCTCCGCGGCCAGCGGATTGGGCCGCTCGTGACACCGAATATCCGGCAGGTGCTTCAGCTGGACTCGGGGGTCACCTGGGAGCGGCTTGGCCAGCTTCCGCGGACACACGTCGACTTCCTTCTCATCACCTACGAGCCGGGGGGCATGTCATCCAGCAGCGGGCGCCTGATGCGGCACCCCGGCGCGGAGTACGGATACCTCATCAGCGGTGAGCTCACCCTGACCCTAGGCTTCGACGAGCTCCGCCTCACTCCTGGTGATGCGGTCTCTTTCGAGTCCACGACTCCGCACCGCTATCACAACGACGGCTCCACACCTGCCGTCGGGGTCTGGTTCGTCGCGGGAAGTGAGTGAGCCGATCAGCTGCCGGGTGTGAAGTTGCTTGCTGACCTGGCCAGAGTAGGCTTCCGGGGGTGCCGGCACGGCCGCCTCAGATCTTCCCGGATGAGACAGCTGAACTGATCGAATGAGCAAGTACGCCAAGATCGCCATGCGGCACTGGCTGCTGATCACGTTGTTGGTCGTCGCCGCGCTCGCGATCGCCAACTGGACCTCACCGCCGAAGGTTTCCGAGACCTACGACGCAACGAACATCCTGCTCGTCGAGGCGGCCGAAGGGCAGGGCAACGCAGCCGATGCCAACCCGCAGGTCGTTGCCCTGCGGACGACAGTCGGCGAGGTGCCGATCCGGGCCGCAGCCAAACTGGGCCATACCGGCGACCCCGCCACGCTGGCGGCTCAGGTCTCAGCCGTAGCCGACCGGGCGTCGAACACAGTGTCGATCACCGCCAGCGATGGAGATCCGCAACGTGCGGCACTCATCGCGAACACGTTCTCCCAGGAGGTCGTCGCCTACCTACAGGAGCAGCAGGCGGCCGAAACCGCAGCGGATGCTCAGGCCGATGCAAATCGAGAGGCCGACCTGCGCGCGCAGATCGCGGAGCTCGACGAGGCGATCGCCGACGAGCCGGACAACATCGCGACCCTGACCGCGGAGCGTGATGCCCTCGATCGCCAACTCGGCCAGCTGCTCGAGCTCCGACAGCAGGCCGCACCGGTCCAGTACACCGTTCTACAGCCTGCTACCACGGCCCCGCCGCAGGAATTGCTGTCCGGCACCCCCAGCCGTGAGCAGCGCCTGCTGCTCGCTGGCTTGATCGCACTCGTTCTCGGTTTTGGACTCGCGGTCGTACTCGACCGGTCCGACAATCGGCTGCGGACCCGGCGAGAGACCGCGGCGCGCTTCGGTCTGCCGGTGATCGCCGAGATCCCCGCGTTGTCGATGCAGAATCGACGGCGCAAGGTGGTGGTCGCCGAGGAGCCCAACTCGGTCAAGGCGGAGCCGTACCGCACCCTTCGGGCCGCCGTCATGCTCCACCGGCGCAAGGACGACGACACCGGGTTTACCCGGCCGCGGCACGAGCGGATTCCGCGGGACGGCATCTCGGGTAACGGGCGCCGCGCTCGCCCCGACCGCGACATCATCCTCATCACCTCACCGGGAGCAGGCGACGGCAAGAGCACGACGGTGGCGAATCTCGCGGTTGCCTACGCCGAGAGCGGCCGGTCGGTGCTGGTGCTCAGCGGCGACCTATGGCGGTCGAGCGTGGCCCGGCGGTTCGGGGTAGAGCCGAGTCGGGGGGTCAGCGACTTCCTCGCCTCCGATGGCGCGACACCGCTGTCCTCCTACGTCCGAAAGACAACGGTGCCGGGCGTACAGGTCGTGACCGGAGGGCTGGCGATAAGACGCCCGGGCGGCCGCCTGCTGGCCGAGCGACGGCTCATCGACGAAGCACACCGGCTGGCCGACGTGGTCATCATCGACACCGCGCCCCTGCCGGCAGCGAGCCTCGCGTGCGAGCTCAGCACCATGGTGGACACAGTTCTGGTCGTCAGCCGGGTCGGCCGGACGACAGCGGCGGACGCCGAACGGTGTGCCGACCTGCTCGAACAGCTTGCCGCGCCGACCCTCGGCGTCGTGATGGTCGGCGTGACGACGCCGCTGTTCTCGGACTACTTCTCCTACGCCGCTCCTCGGCGGACACGACGGCTCGCGGCGGAGGAGGCCGGGGAGGCCGAGGAAGCACGCCCAGATTCGATCATCGGGCACGAGCAGCCGGATCTTCGACAGCCGGGGCGGCACGCGCCACCGTCGCGGCCGGTCGGTGCCGGCCCGGTTGAACCGCCCGGCAACGATCGGTGACTTCCGCCGACAACGCTCTCATGTGCTGAGCCGGTGGGCCGGGGCCACGCCGAGTGCTCCCGACTTGGGCGGTCCCGCTCCGGCTTCGCTACAGGCACCCGGAGCGGGACCTCGACGGGAGGGAAGGTCCCGCCGTGCAACGCATCTTGCCCGAGATGGGAACGTCGCGGGCAACCCGATGCGTCTACCGCCGGACCGAAACGAACGGAGCGTTGTCGGCGTGTCGCCATGGCACGGCGGGACATAGTCGGCATCGTGGTGGCGTGTCCTGGACGGCCTTCGGGCTCGCCGTCTTGCTCGCCATACTCGTGATCCTTGTCGTGTGAGCATCCAATGTCGTTTCGCCCGAGTGGCGACGCCTGACCCATGAGCGGCCCGCACCTGCGAAGGTGGCAGGCCGCCTGCCGGCCACTGCAAAGCAGGCTGAGGCTGGCTGGTGTGGTGGTCGTCACAGTGGCGGTAGCCGGGCGCACGGTGGGTAGAGGAACCGTGTGAGGGTCCCTGTCGTACGGGAGAAGGAGGAAGGTAAGGATGAACTTCCAGCCATGGGAGTACCGGACCGAATTGGGCTTCGCCGGCGCGGAAATGGATCTCACTGGATTCTCGGTTGCCGCGGTTGACGGCGACATCGGTCACGTCGACGAGGCGACCTACCAGACGGGGTTGTCGTACCTGGTGGTGGACACCGGGCCGTGGATCTTCGGCCACAAGGTGATGCTGCCGGCCGGTGTGGTCGAGCGGATCGACACCGCCGAGAAGAAGATCTACGTCGACCGAACGAAGGACCAGATCAAGAATGCGCCGGAGTTCGACGAGCGTGCCGACGACGCCACCTATCGGGACCGGCTCGGCGGCTACTACTCCGAGCCGTACCACACTCCAGACACCAGGATGTGATCGTGCCCACGGGCATCTAACGGCTGTCCGGACACCATCCAAGTGACGAGCGGGATCCCGGCGTGCAGGGGCGCCTGGGATCCCGCTTTCGCTGTCACACTGCCCATAGGCTGTCCCGGTGGGTGCGGTTGAGCGACTGGTCTCGGCGGTCGGGGAGTTCGTGGACACTCTCGACGACACCCAGCGGCACCGAGCGCTGCTTCCGTTCGACCGGGCCGATCGACGTCGATGGGCATACACGGCCGGCGACCGGACCGGGGTTCCACTGTGGATGCTCTCGCGATCGCAGACGAAGACAGCGTTCCGCTTGTTGGCGGTCTTGGTCGCGCCGGCGGCCTTCGCCAGGGCGACGGCCATCATGGCGCTCGAGGAAGTGCTGGACCAGCTGGAGGGCGGACGCTCCGAGCGCAGACATAGTCGTGACTACTGGCTCGTGTTGTTCGGACTGCCCACCACGGAACCGTGGGGAGTGCGGTTCGAGGGTCACCACGTCTCGGTGAACGCGACTGTGGCGGCCGGCGAGTTGACGATGACGCCGCTGTTCCTCGGCGCCAACCCGGCCACCGTGCGGGATGGCGATCAGGTCGCGCTCGCTCCCCTTCAGATCGAGGAGCGGCTCGGGTTCGAACTCGTGCACTCACTCAGCGTCGAGCAGCGCTCGACGGCAGTGTTCTCGGAGCAGGCTCCTGACGACATCCTCACCCGGAATCAGCCAAGGCTCGACAAACCGCTTGAGTCGGCAGGCGTGCCACTGTCAGTCCTGTCCGGCGGCGCAGCCACCACTGCGGCCGAACTCGTCCGGATCTATGTCGACCGATTCCCCGACATGGCCCGGCGGCCGGTCGCGGATGACCTTCGGTTCGGGTGGGCCGGCGCTCTCGAGCCCGGCACAGGCCATTACTACCGTCTCGCCGGTCCCCGGTTCCTGGTCGAGCTCGACAACAGCCAGAACGGCGCCAATCACGTCCACACGGTCGTCCGTGATCCGGGTGCCGACTTCGGCGAGGATCTGTTGGCAGCTCATTACCGCAGCCAGCACGCCGGCAGCGCCTGACGCCTCGCTGGACGCACTCAGGCGTGCCGCCGGGACTGCATGATGCGAAACCGCTGTGCCACGAACGCGCCATCGATCAGTGCGGCATTCGCAGCAGGGTTGGCGCCGGTGCCGTGGTAGTCCGAGAACGCCGCCGACTGGTTCACGAACACGCCTCCGGTCAGGTTCACCGACAGTGCGACGCCGGCGTCCATCGCGGCCTGCTCTGCCGCCTGGACGACCTTCTCGTCGGCGGAGTACACCGAAGCCGTCATGCCGCCATGGTCGCTCACGGTATCCCGAAGCAGTGCGATGGACGCCTCGGTCGAGTCGGTGGCGATTAGGTACGACACCGGTCCGAAGCACTCCGCCGAATAGACCTCGGTGTCGCCGGCGTCCAAGGCGACAATCGTGGGCGTCCGGACGGTGGCCTCCGGCCACGCCGGGTGTTGCAGCGCTCGGGAGGCCAGGACGACCTCACCGTGGCTCGATGCAGCGTCGAGTCGGCCGAGCACGCCTGCGTTGACCACGGCGCCGAGCACCTCGACGGCGCGCCCATCGTCGGCCAGCAGCTTCTCGACCGCCGTTGCGATACCTGCCCCCACCTCGGCGAAAGATTTGTGCCCCTCGTCGGTGCCGATGCCTTCCCGCGGCACGAAGATGCTCTGCGGCGCGGTGCACATCTGGCCGGTGTAGAGGCTGACCGAGAACGCGAGGTTGCGGCACATACCTGCGAAGTCGTCAGTCGAGTCGACCACGACCGTGTTCACACCGGACTTCTCTGTGTAGACGACTGCCTGTCGGGCGTTGTCCTCCAGCCAGCTGCCGAACTCGCTCGAGCCGGTGAAATCGATGATCTTCACCTCGGGCCGAACGGCGAGATCCTGGGCCAGCCGGTCGGCCGGGTCCTCTGCCGCGAGCGTCACCAGGTTGGGGTCGAATCCCAGCTCGGACAACACCTCGCGGGCCGTCTGAACCGTGATCGCCAGGGGCAGCACGGCGTGCGGGTGTGGCTTGACCACGACCGCGTTCCCAGTCGCCAACGAGCCGAAAAGCCCAGGCCAGGAGTTCCAGGTCGGGAACGTGTTGCATCCGATCACCAACGCGACCCCGCGCGGCACGATGTGAAACGTCTTCGTCATCCGCAGCGGCTCACCCTTGCCCGCCGGCTTCTCCCAGTACGCAGTCGCCGGCGTTCGGTTCTGCTCCTCGTGTGCGTACGCGATCGCCTCGAGGGCACGATCCAGGGCGTGCGTTCCGCCGGCCTGGAACGCCATGACGAACGCCTGGCCCGTCGTGTGCTGCACGGCGTTGGCCAGCGCGAAGACACGCGCGTGCAGGCGGGCGAGAACCTCGACACAGACTGCGCTGCGGACCGCTGGTCCCGCCTCACGCCAGGACGGCATCGCGTCCCGAGCCGAGCTGAGGAGAGCGTCCAACCCGTCGGCTGTGATGCGCGGATACCGCACTCCCAGGTCCGGGCCGTATGGGCTGCGCTCGGTTGCGATCCGGCCGTCGGCGCCAGGTATTTCGAGGGGGAAGTCCTGGCCCAGCCAGGCGTCGAAGGCGGCTTGGCCCGCGGGCGCTGCCGACTCCCCGTAGACCCGCGGACTCGGCGACTCCGGGTAGGCGGAGAAGTACTCGCGGGTCCGGATCGCCGCTAGCGCTGCGTCCAGAGTCGGCTGATGGCGGGCGACGAGTTCTTCGGCGGACACGGTGACCCTCCGGCATCGACGGGCATGTGGTGTGACAATGCGCCGCTGTTCGGTCCCTACTGTGTCACACCGAGACGGCCCCGCTTGGCGGGGCCGTCGTCGGTGCGGTGAAGCGCGGTGGGTCAGGACTTGACTCCGCCGGCGGTGAGGCCTGCGACGATCCGGCGCTGGAATATGAGAACCATAATGAGCAGCGGGACGGTGAGGACGACGCCGGCCGCCATCATGCTGCCGAACGGGATGTCGCGGCCGGTCGCACCGGTGAAGAAGGTAACCGCGACAGTTGCGGTGCGGTATTCAAACTTGTTGGTCATCGTCAGGGCGATGATGTACTCGTTCCAGGCCGCGACGAACACGATGATCGCGGTCGTGAACACGCCCGGCGCAGCCAGCGGCAGAATGACCTTGCGGAAGGCTTGGCCCTGCGTGCAGCCGTCGATCATCGCCGCCTGCTCGAGCTCGGCGGGCATCTGCCGGAAGAATGCCACCAAGTTCCACACCGCCAGGGGCAGGGCAAACGACATGGCCGGCAGGATCAGCGCCTGGTAGCTGTTGATCCAGCCGATGTCCGTGAAGAGGCTGAACAGCGGAATCACCATCGCGATCCCCGGGAACATCGACGTCGCGATGATGAGCGAGAGCACAAAGTTTTTGCCGCGGAATTTGAGACGGGCCAGCGCGTAAGCGCACAAAATGGCGATGAAGAGCACCACGACGGTGACCGTAGAAGCCACGAAGACGCTATTGAACAACGCTCGGCCGAAGTGGTTGGCAGGGGCGAACGCGTCTTTATAGTTGTCGAGGGAGGGTGGCTGGGGCAGGAGGTTCGTCTGGAACACGTCGTTGGGCCGTCGCAGACTGCTGACGATCATCCAGTAGAACGGCGCCAGGCAGTAGATGATGATCACTGCGATGCCGATGTAGGCCAGCCACATCTTCGAGCCCGCCCGACCACCGGGGCCGCCTCTGCGTCGGCTCGGACGCACCGGAGGGGCTTGTACCTGCTCAGGAGCGCTGACAGTGCTCATGGCGTGGCCCCCCTTGCAATCGTCGGGCGGAGACCTCGTTGGCCCTTGACGGGCTTGGCGGTCTTTTCCCGGGCCTCGCCGACGACGTCGGCGCCGAGCAGCTTCACGAAGACATACGCAACGATGACGACGTAGAAGAAGAGCAAGACGGCGTATGCCGCTGCCGGCCCGAACCTGCTGTTGTTGTTTTCTATGAATGCGAGGATCGAAATCGTCTCGACACTCTGTTTATTGGGAGCGAGGACAAACGGGAGGTCGAACATCCGCAGGTTGTCCAAGATGCGGAACAACACCGCAACCATGAGGGCGGGCTTCACCAACGGCAAGGTGATACGCCTGAACTGCTGGAGTGCCGACGCGCCATCGATCTTCGCTGCCTCGTAGACCTCGTTGGGGATCACCTGCAGCCCGGCGAGGACGAGCAGGCCGATGAACGGGGCCGTCTTCCAGGTGTCGGCGATGATGACTGACAACTTCGCCTGCCAGCCCTCGGTCGACCACAGGATCTGCTGGTTGATGATCTGGTTGGCGATGCCGTTGGCGTCGAAGATCCACCGCCAGAGCAGAGCCGATACCACGGTGGGGATCGCCCATGGCACCAGGATGCTGGCTCTGATCAGTCCCTTGCCGCGGAACGCCTTGTTCATGATGAGTGCCATCGCCACGCCGATGACCACCTCGATGGCGACACACACCACGGTGAAGAACGTGGTGTTGTAGAAGGCGTTCCAGAAGCGTTCACCGGTCTCGCCACTGAAGACGGCGGTGTAGTTGTCCAGCCCGACGAACTGCTCGCCCTCGACGACGAATCCGCTCTCGTCGACAGCCTGGCTGCTGGTGAATAGGGACTGGCGAATCCCGGCGACTATCGGGTACCCGATCACGACGAGCAGCACGAGAAGGGTCGGGGAAATCAGGCCCGCCGCCAACCGACCCTGGTCCTCGACGCTTCTCAGCTTCTTTTCCGGCTGCGCAGGCGGCACCTTCGGGGGTGCCTCAACGGTTGCCATGCGACCTCCCTCGGTGTGGGGCGGCCAGCTGTTGGACCAGCCGCCCCACCACGCCAGCCCGACTTACTGGGTCAGCTCTTCCAGCTTGGTCTGCAGCTGTTCGAGCGCCTCCTCGGTCGTCATTTCTCCAGTCAGCGCACCGTAAGCCGCTTCCTGAATCGCAAGCGTGGCATCACCGTAGCGCACCACCTTCGGCCGCGGTACTGCGCTGAGGATCGATTCTTTGAGAATCGGGAGGAAGGGGTACTTCTCAATCAGCGCCGCGTCGTCGTAGATCGACGTGTAGATCGGCGTCTGGGACGCCAGCTCGAAGTTCGCCTGGTTCTGCTCCTTGCTGGTTAAGAACTTGATGAACTCGAGAGCGCTCGCCTTGTTCGGAGCGTAGGCCGAGATCGCCGCCGCGTGACCGCCGAGGCTAGAGGCGCCGGGACCGTCGAGGCCTGGCAGCGGCGCCACATCGAACTTGCCGGCAACCGGGGACGAGCCGTCGGTGGCGTTGGCCAGGGCGTACTGGTAGGGCCACTGCCGATGGAAGATGAGCCTGCCCTCCATGAAGGCGCGGCGCCCCTCCTCCTCCTTGTAGGTGATGGCCTCCGCAGGGATGTAGCCCTCCGTGAAGCCGTTCACCAGGAAGTTCAGGCCCTCTGCGGCCTCGGGCGTGTTGACATTGGGCTGACCTTCATCGTCGGTGACCACGCCGCCAGCGCTGTTGATCGCCTCGGAGGCGTTGACGGTGAGGCCCTCGTACTTCTCGAATTGGCCCGCGTAGCAAGGGACGCCCTGACCTTCGGGGGTCGCGTTGATCTGCTCGCACTGGTCGATCATTTCTTGCCACGTGCCTGGCGGTTCGGCGATGCCGGCGGCCTCGAGCAGGTCGGTCCGGTAGTAGAGCATGCCGCCATCGGAGGCGCTGGGAACTGCGTACAGCTTGTCGAGATACCTCGCGGAGTCGATGACCGGCTCCAACATCTCGTCGACTGGGAACTCGTCCTCGGGCAGCTCCACGATGTACCTGTTCGCGGCGAATTCTGCGGTCCATACGTTGTCGACGCTGATCACGCTGTACGCGTCAGACTGTGTCTCGGCATTCTGGATCATCTGTGTGCGCTGCGCGTCGGCGGATTCCGGGAGCTCGATCAGAGTGACTTCCTCGTCCGGATGCTCGGCGTTCCACGCGTCGAGGACTCCCTGGACGAAGCCGGAGGTGTCCTTGCCTTGGACGTACGTGATCGGTCCGGTACCCTCGAGCGCCGGTGGGCCGGTAGCCTCGCCGCCGGCCTGTTCGCCGTCGCCGCCTTCGTCGCCACCACAGGCGGCCAGTACTAATCCGGAGGCCGTCGCGGCGGCGACGAAAGCCAGATGTTTGTGCCGCATGAGCGGCTCCCTTCCCTCGGACGTCATTGCAGGGCCACGCGTGGCGTAGCTCACAGGTCAGCGTGGCCGGTGGCGGCCGGTTGCACAAGCTGAGACGGTTGAGGTGCGGTAACGATTAGGCAACCGCGACGACTCACCCGACAGCCGGCTCGTGCTGCGCGATTCACCGCGAACAGCCGCCATCGCCCGCGGGCCGAACGTGGGGATGCATCAGGTCGACGGTTCCCTTGTACGCGTGCGGGTCTTCACCTGCGACGAGGTGAACATCTCGATGGTCGAGGGTCCCCATCGCCACTCCGGAGCCTGGGGCAAACCATGGCAGGAGTGACTCTGCACTCATGTAGTGAACGACCAACGCGCGCCGCAGCCCGTGCCTGCCCGTGTTGGGAAGCGATCGATGGAGCAGGTAACCGTCGAAGATGAGCGCCGCTCCTGCCGGGAGCTCAACCGGCACGGCGTCCTGCTCCCGGTGTCCGAAGCTATGCGCCTCCGCTGTGCAGTCGAAGCGGGGATCGTATTGTTCGCGTATCGGGTACAGGAAGCCGTGGCGATGCGAGCCCGGAATCACCCACAGGCAACCGTTCTCGACCGTGGCCTCGTCGAGTGCGATCCACGCAGCCGTCAGCGATCGGTCGCGCGTCGGGATGTGGGCCTCGTCCTGATGCCACGCCTGGCCCGGCTTTCCCTCCGACTTGATGAACAGCATCGACTGCATCATCTTGACGTTCGGGCCGATGATCTCGGTGAGCACGTCCACCACCGGAGGTAGTCGCCCAATGTCGAGCATCGTCGGCGAGATCTTGTGCGGGAAATGGATACACAAGTAGCGCCGTAAGACGGCAGCGTCGTCATCATCCCGGCTCGCCGACACGACCCCGTCAATAGAGCCGCGTAAGCCACGACAGATGGCAGTCACCTCGGCCAAGGCGGCGGCGATCATGCCGGTCGAGAGAGCGTCCGGGATGATCATGTAGCCCTGGCGGCCGTAGTCGAACACGTCGGCTCGGTCTGGCGGGCGAGCAGAACGCGACGATCCGATGGCGGTCTTGTGCACCGAAACTCCCGTGCTTGTTCCGATGTCTCATGCTGTCCGAGGCTCTCCCCGTGAGGAAATGCTTGAATGGTGCAACTTGTTGTCTGAATGTCCACTGTCCCTGGGGACTTCATGGAACGTCCGGCGATAGCTGACTACCCGCGCGGTACGGGGCTGGCAGAACGGGTGATCGAGGACTTCGAGTTCGTGTGGATGATTCGAGGTAGTGCGCGGTTCGTCGCGGGCCTGGAAACGCCGCTCGTACCAGGCGATCTGCTGCTAGTGCCGCCGGGTGTTCGCCATGGCTTTCGGTGGGACCCGGCAAGCCCCAGCCGGCACGGCTACGTGCACTTTGGGATCGCGGACGTGGGTCGAGACGTCGAGCCGCGGGTTCGGCTGACCCGCATGTCCGGTGTCGACCCGCTGGCTGGATTGTGTGCCTACCTGTTGTGGATCGGCCGTAGTCACCACGTTGATTGGCAGGTCTGGGCGCGTAGAGCCCTCGAGTTCATGGTGAGCCTGGTCGAGTCGGGACCACTGCCGAGCGTGGAGGTGACGCCTGCGCTGACCGGTCCGATGCATGCGGCAATCTCGCATCTGCAGCGTCAGTGGGCGCACCTCCCGCTTCGACGTATCGGTGTGGACGAACTCGCCGGGCACGCGCACATCTCGCGCGGATACCTGAATCGGCTGTTTCACGCCGAGTTCAGCGTCAGCGCGTCGGTAGCCCTGGAGCAAGCCCGATGCTCGCGGGCAGAAGCCCTGCTCACCCGCACCGATTTGACCATCGCCGCGATCGCTCATCAGTGCGGTTATGCCGACGGTGGGCACTTCTCGCACCGGTTCTCCCGCATCTATGGCATGTCACCAACCAGCTACCGCATTTCGGCGAACCGGGCACCTTCGGTCTTGGAGAACCCCGGCCTCCTCCGGCTCAGCCGGCTGTTGTGGGGGTGACGCCACAGCGCCTGCGTGCACCGATCTTGCGGGCTTGTCTACCAGCCTGACCGTGGCACCTGTCGCCGGATCGCTGCAGTATGCAGAATCGTTCGAACTCGGAGGTGGCGATGGACGCCTTGCTTCACGATGCAGCCGGCCGCGCGATCGGCTATCTGTCCGCGTTGCACGACCGGCCGGTCGCACCGGCTCCGGAGGCGCTCGCCGCGCTCCGTGCGCTGGACACGCCATTGCCGGACGCGCCGACCGACCCGGCAGCGGTCCTTCGGATCCTGGACGAGACGGCTTCCCCAGCCACGACGGCGATGGCCGGGCCGCGGTTCTTCGGCTTCGTCGTCGGCGGGTCGCTTCCCGCCGCACTCGCGGCGAACTGGCTGGCCGGGGCATGGGACCAGAAGTCGGCCTTCAGATCTGTCGCGCCGGCGACCGCGACCCTGGAAGAGGTATCCCTGGGTTGGCTGGTCGACGTGTTCGGGTTGCCGGAAGGAACCGCGGCCGGCTTTACGACCGGAGCGACCGTCGCCAACCTGACTGCGCTTGCCTCCGCGCGGCACCAGGTGCTGTCGCAAACAGGATGGGACGTCGAGGGTGACGGCCTGTTCGGAGCACCACCGATCACCGTGGTCGTCGGCGACGAGGTGCACCCATCGTTGGTCAAGGCACTGGGCATCCTGGGTCTGGGCCGCAACCGGATCGTCCGGGTACCGGTGGACGACCAGGGCCGGATGCGTGCTGCGGAGATGCCGCGCCTGGCCGGCCCGACGATCGTCTGCGCCCAGGCGGGGAACGTGAACACCGGGGCCATCGACCCGCTCGGTGAAATCTGTGAACGGGCCGAGGAGAGCGGCGCGTGGGTCCATGTCGACGGGGCCTTCGGGCTGTGGGCGGCCGCGGTGCCAAGCCTGCAGGGCTTGACCGCCGGAGTCGAGAACGCCGACTCCTGGGCGACCGACGCGCACAAGTGGCTCAACGTGCCGTACGACAGCGGACTCGCATTCGTTCGTGATCCTGATGCACTACGAGCCGCGATGTCGATTTCGGCGGAGTACCTGCCGCCGGCGGGCGGCCAGCGCAATCCGTCCGACTACACGCCTGAGATGTCCCGCCGGGGTCGTGGGGTCGAGGTGTGGGCCGCGCTGATGTCGCTCGGGCGCAGCGGGCTCGTCGAGCTGATCGAACGCAACTGCCGGCTGGCCCGCAGGTTCGCCAC
>DASSDH010000113.1:0-12894 GCA_035697245.1 Jiangellaceae bacterium | reverse complement strand
GTCCACGGGGGCGACCTCGGTGGTGGCGAAATTCCCGAAGAACCAGCAGAAGCCGGTCGCAGCCATGAGAGCGCCACTTCGGCTGTCTGGGCGCCGCGACCACGCGATTAGCCCGCAGGCGATCAGGGTCCAGCCGGTGATGATGTCGGGTATCCAGTGGCGCGGGTCGCCCCAGCCGAAGAAGATCCATTCGGCGGCGATGCCGAGTACAGCGCCCGCCGGCCAGAGCAGCAGCCGGAACCAGCGCATGGGTGGGGTCAACCCACGAGAGCGGCGAGCGCCGAGCCCGAGAGCTCCCGCTTAGGGATGAATCCGTGCGCAGCCGCCTCGAGTCGAGGGCCATACGCCGCCGCCTCGCGGCTCGAGATGAGCACGATCCTGGGCGGATCCGGCCGCGCCGCCAATCGCTCGGCCACCGCGAAGCCGTCCAAGCCAGGAAGCTGAATATCGAGCAACACGACCTGCGGTCGGAGCCGCTCGACCGCGGCGATCGCCTCGTCGCCATCGGCGGCTTCACCGATGACCGCGAAACCCTCCGTCTCGAGCAGCGCGGACGCGGACTCCCGAAACTCAGGGTGGTCGTCGACGATCACGACCGTCAGGCGCATAGGCGGATCGTCGCAGAGCTCGCGTCCGGATGCACTGTTGCTAGCCCCAATCCGGTGCGTGCGGATTCTCGGGCCTGCACGGAGCGAAGACTGTTGCCCGCCGCATTTCGCGCGCAGCCGGCCGCTCATAGCGTCGAGACGAAGGCAGTCACCGACGAATGGAGCACACCATGCGCAAGCCAATCGTTCTCGGTCTGCTCGCCGGTTTCGCCGCGCTGGCGGCCCTGACCGCTGTACCGGCCGATGCGAAGGTTCCCGGCCCGAACGGCCGGATCGCGTTCACACGCTTCGACCCGGCAATGGGCGGCACGGTGACCTACACGGCGAATCCAGACGGGAGCAAGGTGGAGCAGTTGTTTACCCGCGGCCAATCGGAGTTTCCCCATTGGTCGCCGGACGGCAGCGAGGTCTCGGTTTTCACCGCCTGCAATGACGGCGAAGAGGACTGTGCGGCGACGATCGTAGATCCCGACACGGGAACCTTCCGTCAGTTCAAGTGGCCCGACCCGACGCTCGAGACGCACTGCGGCCAGTGGGCTCACGACGGCCAAAGACTCGCCTGCGAGAGCTTCGGGGTGAGTGACCCGAGCCGCAACGGCATCTACTCGATCCGTTCTTCAGACGGCGGCGGCCTTGCGCGGATCACGTCCAATCCTGGCGGCGACGATATCCCCGGCGACTACTCGCCCGACGGCAAGCGCCTCGTGTTCGTACGCTCGGACGAAAACGGTCCCGTGGGCATCTTCGTCACCAGGCTCAACGGCAGCGGGCTGCAGCAGATCACGCCGACGGGCATGAACGTCGGCGGCTTCTTCGGCGGAAGCTGGTCGCCGAGTGGGAACACGATCCTGTTCGCGGCTCGCACCACCCCCGACCACCGTCTCGCGATCTGGGCCGTCCACGCGGACGGCAGCGGGCTGCACCAACTCCCGATCGCGCCTGCGTGCGGCGGCGCGTTCTCGGATCCGAGGTCGGTATCATGCTTCGAACCCGGCTGGTCTCCAGACGGAACGAAGATCGTCTTCACCCGCATCAGCGCAAACGGGACGCAAGAGAACATCTATACCGTGAATGCCAACGGAAGCGGTCTCGTCCAGGTCACAAGGTCCAGCGACGACAGCCAGCCGGACTGGGGGCCGCACCCGCTGATCCCTTAGGGATGCCCGCTGACGCCGGCGACCCCGCGTACGAGAGAGCCCTCAACCCGAGGGCTCTCTCGTTTGGATTGATGGACGCGACACGGGACGGATCCATCCCACAAGCCCGGTCACCTGTGGTCGAAACGACGTGGGCCCGGATCGATCGGGCCAGCAGAATCAGTGCCAGTTAGCACAGCGCGCACGCTGCGTTCGGCTTCCAGCAAACCCTCGCGCAGGGTGTCCAGATCTGCTGTCACCGACTGAAGGTCCTCGGTTGTCGTGTCGATCCTGCCTCCCGACTCGTAGAGAGCGTCGATCTCGCCAACCCGAACGGCCAGCCCTTCGATTCCAACGGCGGTTGCCCGCATCCGCTCCAGCATGAGGGCGCGCTGCTGCCCGAGGCGCTCGATGCTCGCGAGCTGGGCGCGCAGACCGTCTCGGGTCCGACGGCGCTCCTCCACCAACTCCTGGCTCGGTGCCGCGTCGTCGGCGAGTGCCTGCTCCACGTCGGCCAATTCGGCTCGCACGGTCGGCTCGTCGAACCGGCCGAGCATCTCCGAGAGCCGGTCGACCTGGCCGCCGGTATGGCCGAGTGCGTCGAGCATGTCCCTCGCCTTGGCATCCACGTCGCCTGACAGGTCCGCTGCAGCCTCCCCGAGCGACGTCCTGGCCTGCTCGAGCCGAGCGACCGCAGTCCCCGCCCGGGCGAGGTAGGTGGCAGCCAACTGGTCCTGGACCAGGGCAAGCTCCGGAGGTCGATCCGAAGCGATCGTAGAACGCCGCACCTTCCGGTAGCGCTGGACGGTGTCGACCGCCGCCCCGGTCGCAAGCACGGCCCCGGCACTCAGCGCGGCGAACCACAGCGGGACTTGCCCGGTCGCGACGAGCACCGCCCCCGCAAACACCGCAAACAACCACAACCAACGGTTGGCCAGCGCCGAGAGGAAGACCCAACCCACCGCAGCCGCCTAGAAGTTGCTGATGACGTCGACCATGACCCTGTCGATTGTCGCCGCATCAGACGCGTCGTACGAGCGTGCCCGTGACGCCGAAGCGATTCTCGCCAACGTCTCCTGATCGGCGTCGTCTCCGTAACCGATCGTGAAGACGCGAACTCCGGTCGCCGTGCCTTCCGTCTCCAGTTGGCGCAACACGGCGTCGAGGTCGTTGTCGGAATGCTCGTTGACCCCGTCGGTCAGCAGGACCACCGCATTGATCGCGCCTGGCGCAGCCGTGGCCTCCACCTGGGTATGGGCGGCCTTCGTAGTCGCGTACAGAGCCGTACCACCATCCGCCACCAGGCTCTCGACAGTTGATTCGAGGCGGTCGATCACTTCGTCGCGCGGTCCCACCGGCACCAGCTCAGTCCACGGATCGGCCCCTCCCTGGGCCGACTCGGATGAGAACACCCACAGCCCCAAGGCGTCCTGGGTGGCGAAATCGTCAAGCGAGCCGATCGTGGCCTGCTGCGCCAGCTCGAGGCGGCTCTTTCCGGTGCCCTCGACAATGGCACCCATCGAGCCGGACACGTCGACGACGAGAAGAACGCGGGCGGGCTTGCGGTACTCCTCCCAAGCATCCCGGACGGCAGTGAGGACCTCGGCGGTCGGCGTGCCCAAGACCGCGGCCGGCTGGTCGGCCAGAATCCCGTTGTCCTGCGTGGCCAACGACCCGGTGCGTCCATCGGCCGTTCGGAACCCGACGTCGGCGAAGCGCTGTTGCTGCTGCTCCTCGAGCAGCCAGGCCAACAAGTCGGCGGCCACCGCCGCCTTGCTCTCGTCGACCCACTCCGCCTGCAGGATCACCCACGGGCTGTCGGAGAGCAGTGTCCCCTCCTCCGGATAGACCGCGACCAGCGGCGTCCGCGGCGGCGTGAGGTCGGTCGCCTCCGGATCCGCTGCCGGGTTACCCGCGTTGTAGTCGAGGACACTCTTCTCCTCGACCGTCACGGCCGAGACGTAGGTGAGGCCTTGTCCCTCGGCGTCGGCAGTCAGCAGGTTGTCGAGGAACGTCAGCGTTGTGTCGCCGTAGTGGACGACCGTGCTCTCGAGCCGACGCACGTATTCGGCGGTGGCTGGATCCTGCACCTGGGCCACGGTGAGGTCGCTGGCGACGCCGGTGGCGGCGAAGAAAGCGCCGACCGTGGCGTGCAGGCCGCTGGTGGACAGGTTGGGGTTGGTCTTGCCGAGCTTGATCCGCCCCCACTCCGGGTGATCGAGGGACCCCCACCCCTGCGGGTCATCGGCGAGCGTCAACAGGTCGCCCCAGCCGAGTGCGGCGTCCGGCCACCCGAGCGCCTCGGCCATCGGGCGGGGCATCGCAACGACAAGCGGGGAGGACACGATCGACGTGTTCTCGGCCGGGAAGATGTCGGCCTGGTCCGCCTCGCGGGCGTCGAGCCGCGCGATCTCGACCCAGGCGCTGGACGCTGGGCTCCAGACGTCGGGCCGCGGGCCGTCTGTGGTCTCGTCCCAACCGCGTGCTAGCGCAGCAGCCGCGGCGCCGGAGGACGGCCGGGTTACCTCCACCCAGGAGCAGGACCCGGTCACCTCCCGGTTAGCGGCGTTGTACTCGCCCGCCAGGGCACTCAAGATCGCGTGCTTCTCCGGTGACGAGGCGACGACGAGCTGGGTACAGTCCTGCCGATCGGCGGGTGCGGGCGCGGCCGCCTCGTCAGCGCTCTCGCCACCCGGCGCGGTGTCCTCGCCTCGGCCGACGAACCAGTAGACGCCTCCGACAATCAATGCCAGTGCCACGGCGATTGCAACGAACGCCCCGCCAGTACTGCGAGCTCGCCCGTCCGGCTTCCCGTGCGCCACCCCGCCCACCGTCCCCCTGTCGCGCCGGGAATGCATCCCGGCGGCTGCTATCACGGACGTTAGTCGCCGTGCCGCTGCACCGCCTCCGCCCCCCACCGCGGAAGGCTTCGTTCATCTGCGGAAGGAGCAGCCCGTCCGCTGTGATCGTCAGGCGGAAGCAAGGGTGGCGTAGATGGTGGTGACCAGGCCGTCGACTGTGTCTTCGGGGAGCTGCTTTCCGTGGGAGTCGACGAGGTAGAACACGTCCACCGCCTCGGCGCCGAGCGTGCCGACCACCGCGGAGCGCACCATTGCGCGGCATTCCGCTATAGCGGACACCAAGCTGTACAGCAGGCCAGCCGTGTCGTGGGCGCGGACTTCGATCACGGTGGCCTCTGCGGACGCCCCGGGCAACACCTCGACATGGGGATCGGCGTGCGCAACGACTCGACGCCGCCGTTCACCGGCCCGGGCGCGGAGTTTGGCAGCGAGATCGACTCCGCCGTCGAGCGCACGTGCGATGTCGGTTCTCAGCACATCGGCGCCGGGTGGACCGCGGAATCCGGTCGACGCGTGCCACACCTGCACGGCCCGGCCGCCGGCCGTCTGGATGGTCGCGGCTCGCACGTCGAGGCGGTGCACCGCGAGCACACCTGCTACTGGCGCCAGCGCGTCGGCACGCCCTGGCACGACGACCGTGACCCGGCACGACCCGTCCGGCTCGCCGGGAAGATCCATGCGCACAGCGAGTGTGGTGGATTGCGCGAGCTCCTTCTGAGCGGGCTCGAGGGCGGGAGGCTTGCGGAACCGCTTTCCGCCAAGCACCAGCCGGACCCGGGTCACCAACTCGGCGACCAGCCGCGCCCGCATCGGCGACCACGCGAGTGGCCCGGCTGCCGTGGCGTCGGCCTCGGTCAGCGCCGCGAGCAAGTCGAGTACTTCGACCGATCCGCAGGCCCGCGCCACCGCGTCGATCGTGGTCGGATCGTCGAGGTCACGACGGGTCGCCATGGCCGGAAGCAGCAGGTGATGGCGCACCAGCAGCCCGAGCCGCTCCGCATCAACGAGGGACAGCCCGAGCCGCCCTCCCAGCTCGGTGACGATCGCCGCGCCCGTCTCGCTGTGGTCCCCCGGTCCGCCTTTCCCGAGATCGTGGAACAGGGCCGCAAGCAACAGCAGGTCCGGCCGCGACACCCGCCGTGTGAAGCCGGCCGCCACGACCGCCGCCTCGACCTGATGTCGATCGACCGTGTGCCGGTGCACCGGTGTGCGCTGCGGCCGATATCGCACCGGCTCCCACTCCGGAAACCAGCGAACGATCAGACCGGCCGCCTCGAGCGAGTCCCACACGGGCACCGCTGCCCGGCCCGCGCCAAGCAGCGCGACGAGCGCGTCACGCGCTGCGTCCGGCCAGACCGGCGGCAATGGCGGACATTCGATTGCGAGCCGTTCGACGGTCGCCGGCGACAACACCAGACCGGCCTGAGCTGCGCCGGCCGCGGCGCGCAGCGGTATCACAGGATCCAGTTGTGGACGTGCGTCTCTGGCCAGCACCGCCTCGCCGTCATGCTCGACGACTCCATGACCAAGAGAGCGGCGGGAGACCGGACGGCGCGCCCGCCCCGGGCCAGGCCGTGCACGCAGCGTCCGCTCCACCTGCCGCCAGGTGACGTCTGTTGCGTAGGCGATCGCTCGACCGGCTTCGGCAACCCGGCGCATCAGGGCGTCTGCGTCCAGCAATCCGAGAGACGCCGCCACGGTGTCCTGATCCTCGAATACCAACCGGTCGTGTCGTCGTCCGGTCGTGCGGTGCAAGGCGTCGCGGACGACCAGCAGCCATTCGTGCGCTTCCGATACGGCATGAGCATGCGAACGGTCGGCCACCCACGACGCCGCGACCGCGCGCAGCGCCACAATGTCGCGCAACCCGCCGTATGCCTGCTTGAGATCCGGTTCCAGCAGATGCGCCAGTTCGCCGACCTCCGCGAGCCGGTCCCGGCCAGCCTGCGCCAACTTCGGCAGCCGGACGGCCGCCTGCCGCCGCCAGTCGCGGAGCACACCCGTCCGAAGGCTCTCGGTGACCTTCGGATCTCCCGCGACGTGGCGGGCGTCGACCAGGCCGAGTGCCACGGCGAGATCGTCCGCTGCGACCGCCCTGGCCTCCGCAACGGTTCGCACCGCATGGTCGAGGGCGACGCCCGAGTCCCAGACCGGGTAGAAGACCCCGTTGGCGACTGCGGCGACATCGCCGCCGTCGGCATGCAGCAACAACACGTCGAGATCGCTGCATGGAAGGAGTTCGCGCCGGCCGTAGCCGCCCACGGCCACGAGGGACATCCCGATCGTCGCCGCTGGCGGAAGCGCGTCGAACAAGGTGGCGAGCCAGGCGTCGGACAGTTCGACCAGGGCCGAGCGGCGTTCGGCGGCACTGACCGTGTCGTCCCCGACAATCGCGGCGCGCACGGTCAGAAAGCGCCGACCCGGCCGCGCGTCGGCGCCGGCAGCACCTCCGTGCTGGAGTGCGGCCGGCGCCGTCGCTGCCGGATCGACCACCGTCCCGGCTCTACAGGGCCTCGGCTCCGGTCTCTCCGGTCCGGACCCGAATGACCGTCTCGACGGGCGTGACCCATACCTTGCCGTCGCCGATCTTCCCGGTCTGTGCCGACTTGGCGACCACGTCCACCACGTCGTCGGCATCGCTGTCGTCGACCAGCACCTCCAGCCGGAGCTTGGGGACCAAGTCGACGGTGTACTCGGCACCCCGGTAGACCTCGGTGTGCCCCTTCTGGCGGCCGTAGCCACTGGCTTCACTCACCGTCATGCCCTGCACGCCGAAGGTCTCCAGTGCCGACCGGACGTCGTCGAGCTTGAACGGCTTGATCACCGCCGTGACGAGCTTCATGCTTTGACACCTTCCTCCGACGCTGCGGTGCCGACCGGCTCGGCGTCCTCCGCCGGTGGCCGAGCGTGCCCGACGGCAACTCCCGAGGCGCTGCCGAATTCGTAGGCCGTCTCCAGGTGAGACGTCTCGTCCAGGCCGGTCGCCTCGCTCTCCTGCGACGCCCGGAACCCGACGGTCTTGTCCAGGATGGTGCCGAGGATGTATGTGACCACGAACGAGTAGACCATCACGGTCACAGCCGCGATCGACTGCTTTCGCAGCTGATCCATGCCGCCACCGTAGAGCAATCCCTCGGCCCCACCGGTGAACGCGGCGGTCGCGAGGAAGCCGATCAGCAACGTGCCGACGAGTCCGCCGACCAGGTGCACGCCCACCACGTCGAGCGAGTCGTCGTAGCCGAACCGGTACTTCAGCCCGATCGCGAGTGAACAGAGAATCCCGGCGACCACTCCGATGACGATCGCGCCGACCGGACTCACTGCAGCACATGCGGGCGTGATCGCGACCAGGCCTGCGACGGCTCCGGATGCGGCGCCCAGTGTGGTGGCGTGCTTGTCCCGCACGATCTCCACGAGCAGCCAGCCCAGAATCGCCGCCGCGGTGGCAACCGCGGTGTTGATGAATGCGCCAGCGGCCAGTCCGCCGGCCGAGACGGCCGAACCCGAGTTGAAGCCGAACCAGCCGAACCACAGCAGCGCGGCCCCGAGCACGACGAACGGCAGGTTGTGCGGGCGCATCGGGTCGCGGCGCCACCCCATCCGCTTGCCCACCACGATGGCCAGCGCCAGCGCCGCCGCTCCGGCGTTGATGTGGACCGCCGTGCCGCCGGCGAAGTCCAGCGCACCCAGCCGGTCGGCGATCCAGCCGCCGTTGCCCTCGTCGAAGAAGAAGACCCAGTGGGCGACCGGCAGGTAGACGACGGTGATCCACAGCACGACGAACAGTGCCCAGGTACCGAACTTGGTCCGGTCGGCGACCGCGCCGCTGATCAAGGCCACGGTGATGATCGCGAACATGAGCTGGAAGGCGACGAACGCGAACTCCGGGATCGTGCCGCTCACGCTCTCCAGGCCGACGCTGGACAGCCCCACCTTGCCGAGCCCGCCGAGCAGGCCGTTGGCGATGTCGGTGTCGAAGGAGACGCTGTATCCGTACAGCACCCACAACACCGGGACGATCGCCAGGCAGATGAAGCTCATCATGAGCATGTTGAGGACGTTCTTGGAGCGGACCATTCCGCCGTAGAAGAACGCCAGGCCGGGCGTCATGAGCAGGACGAGCGCCGAGCTCGCCAGCACCCACGCGGTGTCGCCCGTGTTGAGCTCGGGCATGCTGACTCCTTGTCGAGTCGGTGGCCGGGCCGGGCGGGAGGCGGCGCTGCCGGGTGCCCTGGGACCGGTGGTCGGTAGGAGCGTCGCGCGGCTGTGTTGCTCCTTCGTACGCAGCATGTTGCAGGCGCGTGACATCTGCGTCGGAGATGTTTCGGCCGTGTGAACGAATCAGCCGAGCAGCCCGTCGACGAAGGCCTCGGCATTGAACGGCGCAAGATCGTCAGGGCCTTCCCCCAGGCCGACGAGCTTGACCGGAACTCCCAGCTCACGCTGCACGGCGACGACGATCCCGCCTTTGGCCGTGCCGTCGAGCTTGGTCAACACGATGCCGGAGACGTCGACGACCTCGCCGAAGACCCGTGCCTGGGCCATGCCGTTCTGACCGGTCGTCGCGTCGAGGACCAGCAGCACCTCGTCCACCGGGCCGTGCTTTTCAACGACCCGCTTGACCTTGCCGAGCTCGTCCATCAGCCCGACCTTCGTCTGCAGCCGGCCAGCGGTGTCGACGAGCACGACGTCGGCCTCCTGCTCGATTCCCGCTCGGACGGCATCGAACGCCACACTCGCCGGATCGCCGCCCTGGGGGCCACGCACCGTCGGCACACCCACCCGGTCGCCCCACGTCGTCAGCTGGTCGGTAGCCGCGGCGCGAAACGTGTCGGCCGCCCCGAGTACGACGTCGCGGTCGTCGGCAACCAGCATCCGAGCCAGCTTGCCCACAGTCGTCGTCTTGCCGGTTCCGTTCACCCCGACGACCAGCACGACAGCGGGCCGGTTGTCCGCGACATGGCGCGCGGTGTGCAGCGAACGATCCATGGTCGGATCGACCAGCGCGACGAGCTCCTCGCGCAGTATGCGATGGGCCGCTGCTGGGTCAGCCACGCCTTCGACCCGCACCCGGTTACGCAGCCGGCCGACCAGCTCCCGAGCCGGTGCAACCCCGAGATCGGAGGTGATCAGGGTGTCCTCGATCTCCTCCCAGGTGTCCTCGTCGAGCCGCTCGCGCGAGAGCAACGTGAGCAGCCCTCGACCGAGCGCCGACTGCGATCGAGCGAGCCGGGAGCGCAGTCGCACCAGCCGACCCGCGGTCGGCTCCGGCCGCTCCGGAAGCGTCGGTAACCGCCGAGCTTCCTCGACGGTGGCCTCGTCGGGCAGCGGAATCGTCTGCAAGTCGCGGGTGGCTGTGTCCACCGGTGGTGCCGCGTCGTCGCCTACACCCGGTTTGTAGTCGACTCCCGCACGTGGCTGTTCGGGCGGCATCGTTCGTGGGCCACGGCGAGGGGCGCGAATGAGAACAATGATCGCGACGACGAGCAGAACGGCGACCACGGCGATCACGACGTACTCCACGAACGCACATCCTCGCAGACCGGAGACCTGGGAAGCCTCCCGTCGAGGCTTACCGCGGTACGGCGCCAGAGCGCTGCAGCCGGTGGCCGGCCTGGCGGCGAACTCGATAGGTCCAGGCCGCGACGGTGACGTATCGGGCTCGTAGCCGTTGGCGCAGGCGGCGCGAGCGGTCCAGAGCGTGGGCAATCGTCGCCACCGCCATGACGGCCACCCCGGCGATCACGATGAGCACCATGGTCACGAGTGCGATAGTCACATTCCTCGCCCCAATCGTCACACAAACCACACCAGTCACAGCCGACCCACCGTGAGACTAGTGCAGTGGCATTGCCCCCCGCCACCCCCAGCACGAGGACGACCTATGGCGAGTCGAGGATGTCGGCGAGGCCCGGAACCGACTCGAGGTAGGAGTCGAGCAACCGGCGTGCGACCGTGACGGAGTCGACCAGCGGGTGTCCGGCAAACGCACGAAGTGCCGCTCGACGGGACCCGGTGCGGGCAGCCGTGATCGTCTCTGCCTCACAGGCCTTCACGGCGTGGATCAAGCCGGCCTGGTGTTCGGACAGTGGTCCGGTGGAAAGCGGCCGGGCTCCCCGACCATCGACGATGCACGGCACTTCGACGACCGATTCAGCGGCGATCCCGGGTATCGCCCCGCGATTGCGAACGTTCACGATGAGCCGACCCGGCTCGTTCCGGACAATCGCTCGCATGACGGCCAGGGCGATGCCGGTGTATCCACCGCCGCCCAGGTCCTCGCCGGCTCGCGGCCCCGCTTCCATCGCCCGACGGTTATCGGCGAAGTAGGACTCCTCGCGAGCGTGCAGAGCGGCGGTCCAGAGCTCGTGCGCAGCCTCGGACGCAGCCGATGCGTAAAACATCTCTTGCTGGCCCACCAGGGCCGCCGCGCGCCCCGGTCCGGTGTCAGCGGCCCGCACATCCCGGGTGAAGTAGTAGTAGTGCAGATACTCGTTGGGGATCGAGCCGAGCGCTTGCAGCCACTGCCTACCGAACAGCGCCCCCTCTTCGAACGACTCCAGAGCGATCGGATCCGCCAGCAGGTCGGGCAACCGATCCACACCATCGACGAGCATGGCGCGCAGCCAACCCAGATGGTTGATCCCGACGTAATCGCAGTCCGCGTTCTCGGGATCCATGCCGACGGCACGCGCAGCACGCCGGCACAGACCCACCGGCGAGTCACAGATACCGATGACTCGCTCGCCCAAGACCTCGGACATCACCTCGGTGACGACCCCCGCGGGATTGGTGAAGTTGACGACCCACGCAGCCGGCGCGGTCGCCGCGATCTGCCCAGCTATTCCTCGCACGACAGGGATCGTCCGCAGCGCATAACTGATTCCGCCCGCACCAACGGTCTCCTGACCGATCACTCCTTCGCGCCGGGCGACCTGCTCGTCCACCACCCGGCCGGCCAGGCCGCCGACCCGGATCGCCGAGAAGACGACGTCGGCCCCCCGCAGTCCATCGGCCAGGTCGGTCGTCGCCCGGATCGTGAGCCGTGGCCCGCTGCTAGCAGCGCCCAGATGGTCGAGCACCGCCAGCACCGCGTCCAGGCGGAGCGGGTCGGGGTCGACCAGCACCACGTCGTCGACGACGCCGCCGCCCGCGGCATCGACGAGCAGAGCGCGATGCAGCAGCGGGACCCGGAACCCGCCTCCACCGAGGACAACCAGCCGCACCCGGCACATACTGCCTGCCAATTCCGGCCCTGGCCGTGGTTACATCGACCTGAGCGCGGGTGAGAGGAGCGCTGCGATGGCGCGCGCGGGTGACGGGTACGAGTCCGAGCCGCTCGTCGGCGCACCGCTCGATCCGCTGGCACCTTCGCGCGATGCCGACGCTCCGGAGACAGACCTGGTCGTGGCCGGCACCGTCTACTACGACATCGTGTTCACCGCTCTGCGCGCACCCCCGGCCGTCGGCACCGAGGTGCACACCGAGGGCATGGGCTCGTGCCCAGGAGGCGTGGCCAACGTTGCCGTGGCGGGTTCCCGGCTCGGGCTGCGGACAGCGGTCGCCGCCGCATTCGGCGAGGATGTCTACGGCGACTTTTCCTGGGCGACCCTCGCCGAGCAGGAGGCCGTCGACCTGTCGAGTTCCCGACGGTTCCCGGACTGGCATTCGCCGGTCACAGTGTCGGTGGGCTACCGCGGCGATCGGAGCCTGGTCACGCACGAGCACGAGCCGCCGATCCCAGTCCACGAACTGGCCGCCGGCCTGCCGCCTGCCCGCGCCGTGTTCACCAGCCTCAACGCGACCGAGCTCCCGGACTGGATCCGGCGGCGCGCCGACCGGGGCGAACTCGTCTTCGCCGATGTGGGCTGGGACCAGACTGAGCGATGGTCGCCCCAGACGCTCAAGCAGCTCTCCAGCTGCCACGCCTTCATGCCCAACGCCGTGGAGGCGATGGCATACACGCGCACCGGCAGCCCGGAGTCAGCCCTGGCCAAGCTGGCCGACCTGGTGCCCGTCGCGGTCGTCACCGACGGAGCACGCGGCGCCCTCGCCGTCGACCAACTCACCGGAGAGTCGGCCGAGGTCGAGGGATTGGTCGTCGAGGTGATCGACGTGACCGGGGCTGGCGACGTGTTCGGAGCTGCCTTCATCGTCGGCACACTGGCGAGGTGGTCGCTGGAACAGCGGCTGCGGTTCGCCAATCTGTGCGCTGCGCTGTCCGTGCAGCACAACGGCGGCTCGCTGTCCTCACCGGGCTGGGCGGATATCGCCGCCTGGTGGGCGCAT
>DASSDH010000112.1:0-49364 GCA_035697245.1 Jiangellaceae bacterium | reverse complement strand
CGCGAACTCCGACCACGCCGCAGCGCGCACTGTCGGGCTCTGGAAGGTGTATGGCGAGGGCGATACCCAGGTGGTCGCGTTGAGCGACGTGTCCGTCGCGTTCGCCCGCGGCCGTTACACGGCCATCATGGGCCCGTCGGGGTCCGGCAAGTCGACACTCATGCATTGCATGGCGGCGCTCGACTCCGCCACTGCTGGCCAGCTGTTCGTGGGCGACATCGAGCTGACCACGCTGAGCGACGCCGAACTCACTCGGCTTCGGCGCGACAAGATCGGCTTCGTGTTCCAGGCCTACAACCTGGTGCCAACGCTGACGGCCCAGGAGAACATCACCCTGCCGCTCGACATCGCGGGTACCAAGGTCGACCAGGAGTGGTTCGACACGGTCGTATCGACGGTGGGCTTGGGCGACCGGCTCGGACACAAGCCGAACGAGCTCTCCGGTGGGCAACAACAACGGGTCGCCTGTGCTCGTGCGCTCGCCAGTAGACCGGACATCGTCTTCGCCGACGAGCCGACTGGAAACCTCGACTCCCGATCCGGAGCCGAGGTCCTGGGCTTCCTGCGTCGGTCGGTGCGCGAGTTCGGTCAGACGATCGTGATGGTCACCCATGACCCTAACGCTGCGTCCTATGCGGATCACGTCCTCTTCCTCGCCGACGGCCGGATCGTCGACGAGATGCCCGAGCCGACGGCAGAGCGGGTGCTGGAGAAGATGAAGCACTTGGACACCGTGGGCCGGGTGCCCTGAGCATGCTGCGTGCCACTGTCAAGAGCCTGCTTGCCCGCAAGCTCCGGCTGGCCCTGAGCGCATTTGCCATCGTGCTCGGAGTCGCCTTCGTCGCTGGGTCCTACGTTTTCACCGACACCATCGACCAGACCTTCGAGGAGATCTTCGCCGAGACGACCGCCGATATTGTCGTGCGCCCCGCACAAAGCGGCGCAGGAAACCTCGACTTCACCGGCGGGGACGCTCGGACCATCGAGCCGGCGGTGCTCGACGACATCGCAGCGGTCGACGGCGTCGACCGAGTGGACGGGTCCGTCGACACCCAGTCGATGTTCGTCGTCGGCGCCGACGGCACCGTGGTCGGCGGCAACGGCCCGCCCGGAATCGGCACCAACTGGACCGAGGCCCCAGCACAGGACGGGTCGGTACCGCTGCGACTCGCCGAGGGCCGAGAGCCCCGCAGCGTCGAGGACGTCGTCCTCGACGTCAAGACAGCCGACCAGGCGGGCTACCAGGTCGGAGACAGCGTCACGCTGATCACCCCAGGTGACCCGCCTCAGGTAACGGCAACCATGGTCGGCACGGCTGAGTTCGGCGGCGGTGCCAGTCTTGCGGGCGCGACGCTGGCCTTGTTCGACACCGAGACCGCGCAGGAACTCATCCTCGGCGGAGAGAACGCCTACACCAGCGTGGCAGTCACTGCGAGTGATGACGCCGACGTCGCTCAGCTTCGCGACCGGATCGAGCAGGTACTTCCCGAGAGCGTCGAGGCGAAGACCGGCGACGAGGTCACTGCCGAAACAGCGGAGAGCCTCGAGGAGGCCCTTGGTTTCTTCAACACCTTCCTGCTGGTGTTCGCCGCTGTCGCGCTGCTCGTCGGCATCTTCCTGATCTTGAACACGTTCTCGATCCTGGTTGCGCAGCGGACTCAGGAGATGGCCCTGTACCGAGCTTTGGGGGCGACCAGGCGCCAGGTCACTCGGTCGGTGATGCTGGAAGCGCTTGCGGTCGGCATCGTCGGCTCGACGCTGGGACTCCTGCTCGGTCTCGGGGTTGCGCAGCTACTCAAGCTGGCCTTCGGGTTGTTCGGGCTCGATCTCGGCGGCGCGGGGCTGGTCCTGCTCCCCCGCACCGTGCTCATCGCGTACGCCGTCGGCGTGATCGTCACTGTCATCGCCGCTTACGTGCCAGCCCGCAGAGCCGCGAAGATCGCGCCCGTAGCGGCGATGCGCGACGACGTCGCCCTTCCCCAATCCTCCCGCAAACGCCACGCCGGCCTCGGCGGCCTGCTGACCGTCCTCGGCGCAGCCGCAATGGTGGCCGGGCTGTTCTTCGACGTTCCGCAGGCCGGTTGGCTCGTCGGCGCCGGGATCGTCGCGGTGTTCGTCGGTGTCGCACTCCTCGGGCCCGTGATCGGGCCGCCGATTGTGCGAGTGATCGCGGCGGGTTTCCCGCGGTTCTTCGGCACGGTCGGCCGGCTCGCGCGCGAGAACGCCCAGCGCAACCCCCGGCGGACGGCGGCGACGGCGTCCGCACTGATGATCGGCATGGCACTCGTTGCCACGATGTCCGTCCTTGGCCAGTCGGCGAACAAGAGCATCGACAAGGCACTCGATGACGGACTCAACGCCCAGTTCGTCGTCTCCAATGCGATCGGCCAGCCGTTCTCACCGGCGATTGCCGATGAGATCGCCGAGCTTGACGGCGTCGCTGAGGTGGCGCGAGTCCGGTACAACGGCGCCGTGATCGACGGCGGTGATGTGTTCGTCGCAGCATTCGAGCCGGCCGCGTTCACCGAGGCGGTCGACTTCGACGTGAGCGACGGAGAGCTCACGCTCGGGTCCGGCGATGTGCTGGTGTCGGAGACCTACGCCGATGAACACCAGGTGGCTCTCGGCGACTCGCTGTCGATGACGCTGCCCACCGCGGACGTGCCCCTCCGGGTCAGTGGGCTGTACCCGCAAGGCCAGATGTTCAATGACGTGGCGGTAGGCCTGGACACCCTGGAGTCTGCCGGCATCCGACCGGCCGATTCACTGGTGTACGTCGTGGCCGAGCCGGGTGCCGATCTCCCCTCGGTTCGACAGGGCGTCGATGAGGTGACTGCAGAGCTGCCGCTGGTCGCGGTCAAGGACCAGGAGGAGTTCAAGGCGGACCAGCGAGCGCAGGTGAATCAGTTGTTGTTCCTGGTGTACGCCTTGCTCGGGTTGGCGATCATCATCGCGGTGCTCGGCATCGTCAACACGCTCGCGTTGTCGGTGCTCGAGCGCACCCGGGAGATCGGTCTCTTGCGCGCGGTGGGGTTGTCCCGGCCACAGCTGCGGCGCATGGTCAGGCTGGAGTCGATTGCGATCGCCGTTCTCGGCGCCGTGCTGGGAGTGGGTCTGGGGATCGTGTTCGGCATAGCTTTGCAACGCTCGCAGGCGGGCGAAGGCCTCGAGGTGCTGGCCGTGCCGTGGGTTCAGCTCGTCGTCTTCGTCCTGTTGGCCGGCGTTGTCGGCGTGCTGGCGGCACTGTGGCCCGCGCACCGCGCAGCAAAGCTCGACGTGCTACGCGCGATCACCACCGAATAGGAAGAAGGTGGCGGACTCAGATCCCCGGCGGCGGGCCCAAGGTAGTCGTCTCGGGTTCACCGGGAACGGGGACGAACTCGGGCGGCTGCTCGTCCACGGCGGCATCGACGATGGCCTCGGCCTGCGGAGCGATCGAGCCTGCGGCGATGTCCTCCGCCCAGTGGCAGGCGACAGTGTGGCCGGGCGCCAACTCACGCAACGCGGGCCGCTCGTCGTCACACCGCGTGGGTTGCCGATACGGACACCGGGTGTGGAACCGGCAGCCGCGCGGCGGGTTTGCTGCCGACGGAATGTCCCCAGGCAGCAGGATTCGCACCCTGGTGTCCTCGATCACCGGGTCCGGGATCGGGACCGCCGACATCAGCGCCTTGGTGTAGGGGTGGAACGGCTGCGCGTACAGGGTGTCCGACGGAGCCTGCTCGACGATGCCACCGAGATACATGACCGCGACGACATCGGCAATGTGGCGGACGACGGCCAGATCGTGCGCGATCACCACATACGTCAGTCCCAGCCGGTCCTGCAGTTCCTCCAGCAGGTTGACCACCTGGGCCTGGATCGACACGTCCAGCGCGGAGACTGGCTCGTCGGCGATGATCAGGTCCGGTTCCAGCGCAATCGCGCGGGCGATGCCAATGCGTTGCCGCTGGCCGCCGGAGAACTCGTGCGGGTACCGCCACGCTGCCGACGATGGCAATCCGACCAGGTCGAGGAGCTCGGGAACGGTCCGGGTTCCCCCCACCTCGATGCCGTGCGCCCGCCGGGGTTCTGTGAGCACCGACTCGATGCTCTGTCGGGGATCCAGGCTCGCCATCGGATCCTGGAAGATCATCTGCATCCGGCGCCGCATCCGACGCAGGTCCTCGCCCTCCAGCGTGTGCACGTCGATGCCGTCGAAGCTGACCGTTCCTCCCGTCGGCTCGACCAGCCTGAGCACCGCTCGACCCAAGGTCGTCTTGCCGCAGCCTGACTCACCCACCAGGCCGATGGTCGACCCGCGGGGGACGTCCAAATCAACACCGTCTACTGCCTTGACCGAGCCGATCTGACGTTCGAAGACGATGCCGGACCTGATCGGGTAGTGAACCTCTAGGCCGCGCACCGAGAGCAGGACGTCGGTGGACGCCAGGTCCGGCCGCGCGCGCGTCGTCGGGTCGGCCGTCGCACTCACGCCGGCACCTCCTCGTCTGCCATCAACGGGTTGTAGCACCGCAGCGATCGGCCCAGGGCCTCCTCCAAAGCAGGCGGACTCTCGGTACAGGGATCGATGCGGTTCCCGCACCGCGGCGAGAACGCGCACCCCTGCGCCCATGGGCGAATGTCGGTCGGCGACCCTGGGATTGGATGCAGCGGCGCCCCCCGAGGAGCGTCGAGGCGGGGCACTGACGCGAGCAGCCCGCCGGTGTACGGATGCCGAGGTTCGGCGAACAACTCACGCCGGCCAGCCGATTCCACCACCCGGCCCGCGTACATGACATGAACGGCGTCGCACAGGCCGGCGATCACCCCGAGATCGTGGGTGATCATCACCAGGGCGGCGTCCGAGTCGCGCACCAGTTCCTTGAGTAGCTCGAGGATCTGAGCCTGGATGGTCACGTCGAGCGCCGTCGTCGGTTCGTCGGCGATCAACACGCGCGGGCGACAGGCGAGCGCCATGGCGATCAGCGCCCGCTGGCGCATACCTCCAGAAAGCTGATGCGGATATTCCTTGAGCCGTCGGTTCGGGTCCGGGATGCCGACGCGCGTCAGCAGGTCGGCTGCTGCATGCTTCGCCTCCTCGCCCTTGAGGCCCTGGTGACGGGTCAGAACCTCGGTGACCTGGATGCCGATCGGCACGACCGGGTTGAGTGACGACATCGGGTCCTGGAAGACCATGGCGATGTCTTGGCCGCGGATGTCGCGCATCCGGTCCTTGGGAAGGGTGAGCAGGTCATCGCCGTCGAACCAGACCTGGCCGCCGACCCGGACGCCCCGGTCCGGCAGCAGGCTCATGATGGCCAGCGACGTGACGCTCTTGCCGCTGCCCGACTCGCCCACCAGGCCGACGGTCTCGCCCCGATCCACGGTGAACGAGACGCCGTCGACGGCGCGGACGTCGCGCCGATCCTTGCGGGTGAACACCACCTCCAGGTCGCGCACGTCCAGCAGCGCGCTGGTCGGCTGCGCGTCGCTCATCGCCGGTACTTGGGGTCGAGGGCCTCGCGCAGGCGTTCACCGACCAGGGTGAAGCCCAGCGCGGCGATCACGATGGCGACGCCGGGGAAGAACGCGAGATGCGGAGCGCTGGCAAGGTAACGCTGGGTGTTGGCGAGCATCCGGCCCCATTCCGGGACCCCAGGGTCGGCGCTGCCCAGGCCAAGGAAGGACAAGCCCGCAGCTTCGATGATCGCCGTGGCCAGCGTCAGCGTCGCCTGGACGATGACTGGCGACATCGAGTTCGGCAGCACGTGGCCGAGGACGATCGCGCGCCGGCGCACGCCCAACGCCGTCGCCGCCAGGACGTAGTCGCTCCCCCGTTGTGAGAGCATCTGTCCGCGCAAGAGCCGGGCAAAGATCGGCACGTTGATGATCGCGATCGCGATCATGACAGAGAGCAAGCTCGGGCCGAGCATGGCTGCAATGGCGATTGCCATCAGCAAGCCCGGAATCGAGAGCATGATGTCGACGATCCGCATGATGATCGTGTCGACCTTGCCGGGAAAGGCTCCCGCGATCACACCGAGAGTCAGTCCGCCGATCATGCCAAGCGCCGTCGCCACCACACCGACCAGCAGTGACTGCCGAGCGCCATAGAGAACCCGGCTGTACTCGTCGCGGCCCAGCTCGTCCAGCCCGAACCAGTGCTCGGCGGACGGGCCCGGAATAGTGGTAGGCGTGACCACGCCGGCACCCGGGTTGTCGCTGGGGCCGTAGGGGGCGATCAGCGGCGCGAAGATCGCGACCAGGATGAAGAATGCGATCAGCCCGAACCCGAACAGCGCGACCGGGTCGCGGCGCAGCCGACGCCAGGCGTCTCGACGGAGACTGCCGCTGTCGTGGCCGACCTGGGCGGTCTCGGTCGCGGCTTCGACTTCAGCAAGGCTCATCGCGCGTGGCACCTCCTCCGCTGGTCACTGGACCCGAATCCTGGGGTCGATCAGGCCGTACGACACGTCGACGATGAGGTTCACGAACACGTACATAGTCGCGATGATCAGGATGAATCCCTGCAGGACCGCGTAGTCCCGGTTGCTGATTGCATCGCCGACGAACCGGCCGACCCCGTCGAATGCGAACACCCTCTCGGTCAAGATCGCGCCAGCCAGCAGCAGACCGGCTGACAGGCCGATGACCGTCACGACCGGAAGGAGGGCGTTGCGCAGGACGTGGCGGCGGGTGATCGTCCGCTCGAGGAGGCCCTTGGCTTCGGCTGTGCGGACGTAATCCTCGTGCACGACGTCGAGCACGCTGGCCCGGGTGATCCGGACGATGATCGCCAGCGGGATCGAGCCCAGCGCGATGGCGGGCAGGATGAGGTGCATGATCGCATCCCAGGATGCCCCCGGATTCCCGGTGATCAGGCCGTCGAGGACGTAGAAGCCGGTCGGGTGCTCGGCACCGCTGCGCGGGTCCTGCCGCCCACCGGTCGGGAACCAGCCGAGCTGCACGGCCAGGATGTACTTGAGGATGTACGCGAGGAAGAACACCGGGATGGCGACCCCGAGCAATGACCCGACCACGGTGACGTTGTCCAGCCAGGTGCCGTACCGGCGGGCCGCGTAGTAGCCGAGCGGGATACCGACACCCACCGCGAAGATCATTGCCGCGATGGCCAGTTCTATGGTGGCCGGGAACGTCCGGGCCATCTCTTCGACGACCGGCCGGTGGGTGCGAGCGCTGTTGCCGAAGTCGAACGTCACTGCTCGGCCGAGGAACTTCCCATACTGGACGTACCAGGGTTGGTCCAGCCCGTAGAGCCGCTCGACGGCCGCAACTCGCTCAGCTGTCGCCCGCTCTCCCAGGAGGGCCTGGGCAGGCCCCCCTGGGAGAGCGCGCAGCCAGCCGAACAACAGTAGCGACAGCCCGAACAGGATGGGTACGAGTTGCAGTACCCGCCTGATGACGAACCGCAGCACGTCGTCAGACTACGAGCTTGGCACGGTCACCGGGGCGAAGCTCTCGTTTGCGAGTGGGCCCGGCTCGAACCCTTCGACCCCTGCGGCGAAGGCTACGGCCGGCTCGTTGTGGACGTACGGGATGCCCGGCAGGAAGTCCATGATCAGCCGGTTGGCTTCCTGATAGAGCTCCGTGCGCCGATCCAGGTCGGTCTCTGCCTCCGCCTCGTCCAGCTTGGCGAAGATCTCTTCGTTCTCGAAGCTGCCGAACTGCGGGTTGACGCTCTGGAAGAACGTGCCGATGAAGTTGTCCGGGTCACCGAAGTCCCCGGTCCATCCCAACAGGAACATCGGCGTTCCGCCGGTCTGGGTGGCGTCGAGGTACTGCGGGTTCCACGGCGCCGTGTTCGGCTCGATGGTGAAGCCGACGGCCTCCAGGTCGGCCTTGATCAGTTCGAAGTTGGCCTGCGGGTTCGGCATGTACGGCCGCGAGACGTCTGTCGGGTACCAGAACGGGAGTGTCAGATCGGTCACGCCGGACTCGGCGATGAGCTGCTTGGCCAGCTCCGGGTCGTAGTCGTAGGTCGTGACGTCGTCGGCCCAGCCGAACAGCTCCGGCGGCATGAACTGGGTCGCGACCTCGGACCCCTCGGGGTAGTTGGTCTGCAGCAGCTTCTCCTTGTCGATCGCGTGGGCGATCGCCTGGCGGATCTGCTGATTGTCGAACGGCGCTACGTTCTGCTGGAAGCCGATGTAACCCACGTTGAACGCTGGCCGGCGCAGGATCGTGAAGCCGGCTTCCTCGAGAGCGTCGACGTCGGCCGGGTCGACCAGGTCGTAGCCGTCGATGTCACCGGCCTCGAGTGCCTGGCGGCGCGCCGGGCCGTCGGGGATCACGCTGAAGATGAGCTGGTCGAGCTGTGCCGGCTCACCCCAGTAGTCCTCGTTCCGGGTCAGGGTCAACTGGGTTCCGCGCTCCCAGCTGTCGAACTGGAACGGGCCGGTTCCGACCGGGTTCTCGTAGCCGAATGTGCCGTCGTACACCGGTGCCTCGCCGGTGCCACTGACAGCGTCGGCGTTGCCCTCCTCCAGCGCCTTGGGGCTGGCCATGGTGAACGCGGGCATGGCCATCGCCGACAGGAACGCAGAAGACGGCCGGCTGAGCGTGATGACGGCGGTCTGGTCGTCGGATGCCTCACAACTGACGTAGAGGCTCTCCCCGAGCGCCGGGTCTTCGTTGGTGGCGAACCCGCCCATCACGGTTCCCCAGTAGTACGACGCGGCCGGGCTCTGCAGGACACCGGCGAAGTTGTACCAGCGGTCGAAGTTGAAGCAGACCGCATCGGCGTTGAAGGGCTCACCGTCGTGGAACGTCACGCCTTCCCGAAGGGTGAACGTCCACTCCAGGCCGTCCTCGCTGGCCTCCCACGACTCGGCCAACGCCGGAACCGTCTCGGTGCCGCCCGGCTCTGTCGTCACCAGGCCTTCGAACATCTGGTTGATCGGCCTGGTCGACTCGCCGTCGCTGACGAGAGCACCATCGAGGATCACCGGGTCCGCGGAGGCACCGAAGACCATCGTGCCCCCCGCCGCCGTACCTGCGTCGCCGTCACCATCACCATCGCCGCCGTCGCCCTCGCCGCCTCCACACGCCGCGAGCAGCAAGCCCGCGGCGGTAAGGGACGAGATCACAGCGAACCTGCGAGACCGGCTCCTGGTTCGCATCTCCCACCTCACAGTCGAGTGCCGGCCGGGCGCACCCCGGCCGGTTGTTGTGACAGTAATGCGCTTGTGCGGCGCAATGGTCACCCGCACATCATGGCCATGTCGCGATTTGGCAACGGTGCCGGGCCCGCCCGGATCGCAATTGGCACGCTCAACGGTTCCGATTGGCACGCCTACCCGTAGCGCTGGCGACCGATTTCACCTGATTTGTAGAACGGGAGAGCGTCCCATTCGAGCCGGCGGGCGGCCAGGTGGCCGCTTTGTCAGGTCGCGTTGAAGTACTTGGCTTCGGGATGGTGGACGACCAGGGCGTCGGTGGACTGCTCGGGATGCAGCTGAAGCTCCTCGGACAGGGTCACGCCGATCCGCTCCGGCTCCAGCAGGCGCACCAGCGTGGCCCGGTCGGCCAGGTCCGGGCAGGCCGGATACCCGAACGAGTACCGCGACCCGCGATAGGCCTGATCAAGGATCCCCGCGAGGTCGTCGGAGTCCTCGCCACCGAAGCCCAACTCTGCCCGCACTCGTGCATGCCAGTACTCCGCCAGCGCCTCGGTGAGCTGGACCGACAGTCCGTGCAACTCCAGGTAGTCGCGGTAGGCATTCTCCGCGAAGAGCTTCGCCGTCGCCTCGGCAACCCGCGACCCGACGGTCACCAGGTGGAACGCCACCACGTCGAGTTCACCTGACTCACGGGGCCGGAAGAAGTCGGCCAGGCAGAGGCGCCGGTCGCGGCGCTGCCGTGGAAACCTGAACCGCGCAATCTCCTTCTCGTGATCGTCAGCGGCGAAAACCGCGAGGTCGTTGCCGTCGGAGACCGCGGGCCAGTACCCGTACACGACGGCAGCTTCCAGGATGCTCTCGGTGTGCAGACGGTCCAGCCACATCCGTAGCCGGGGCCGGCCCTCCGCCTCGACCAGGTCCTCGTATGTCGGGCCACCCCGAGTCCCGCGCAGCCCCCACTGACCGAGAAACGTCGCCCGCTCGTCGAGGTAGGCCGCATAGTCGGCCAGATGCAGCCCGCGAACGACGCGGCTGCCCCAGAACGGCGGCGTCGGCACCGGATTGTCGGTGGCCACGTCGGAGCGTTCGTCGTGACCCGGAGCCGGTTCAGCGACCTTGGACCGTCGCGACACTCGCCGCTTGCGCAGTGCGGGGAGCGCGTCCGCCAGCGACGTCTTGGGGTCGTGCTTCGCCGACGCCACGGCGTCCATGAGCCGGAGGCCTTCGAACGCGTCGCGGGCGTACCGGACCTCGCCCCTGTAGAGGGAGGCCAAGTCGTCCTCGACGTAGGCGCGGGTGAGGGCGGCGCCGCCGAGCAGCACGGGCCAGCGGGCGGCGACGCCACGCTGGTTCATCTCTTCCAGGTTCTCCTTCATCACAACCGTGCTTTTGACCAGCAGCCCGGACATGCCGATGGCGTCGGCGCCGGACTCTTCCGCCGCGTCGATGATCGTGCTGATCGGCTGCTTGATGCCGAGATTGACGACGGTGTAGCCGTTGTTCGAGAGGATGATGTCGACCAGGTTCTTGCCGATGTCGTGGACGTCGCCCTTGACCGTTGCCAGGACGATCGTTCCCTTGCCGTTCTCGTCTCCCTCGAGGCGTTCCATGTGCGGTTCCAGGTGTGCAACGGCGGCTTTCATCACCTCGGCGCTCTGCAGCACGAACGGCAACTGCATCTGACCGGACCCGAACAGTTCTCCCACAGTGCGCATGCCCGAGAGCAAGGTGTCGTTGACGATGTCCAGCGCGGGCCGTCGGGTCAGCGCTTCGTCGAGGTCATCGGTCAGCCCGTTGCGCTCACCGTCGACGATCCGTCGCTCCAGCCGTTCAAACAGTGGCAGGCCGGAGAGTTCCGCGGCCCGACTCTGCGCCGCGGACGTGGCGTCGACGCCCTCGAACAGCTCGAGGAACCGGGCCAACGGGTCGTACCCGGGCTGGTCGCCCTCCGCCGGACGCCGCCGGTCATAGATGAGGTCCAGGGCAACCTGGTACTGCTCCTCCGGAATCCGTGAGATCGGCAGGATTCGAGCCGCGTGCACGATCGCCGAGTCCAGCCCCGCCTTCACGCATTCGTGCAGAAACGCCGAGTTCAGCACGGCCCGCGCTGCCGGGTTGAGCCCGAAGGAGATGTTCGACAGTCCGAGCGTGGTCTGCACGTCGGGGTGGCGGTGCTTGAGTTCGCGAATGGCCTCGATGGTGGCGGCTCCGTCGCCGCGGGACTCCTCCTGGCCGGTCGCGATCGTGAAAGTCAAGCAGTCGATGATGATGTCGGACTCGCGGATACCCCAGTTGCCGGTCAGGTCGGCGATGAGGCGTTCGGCGACGGCGACCTTGTGCTCAGGAGTGCGCGCTTGACCCTGCTCGTCGATCGTCAGCGCGATCAGCGCCGCGCCGTGCTCCACCGCGATCCTGGTCGTCCTGGCAAACCGCGACTGCGGTCCGTCGCCGTCCTCGTAGTTCACCGAGTTGATGACACTTCGTCCGCCCAGGCACTCCAGCCCGGACTCGATGACAGGGGGCTCGGTTGAGTCCAGCACGATCGGCAGCGTGCTGGCCGTCGCGAACCGGCTCGCGACGGCGCGCATGTCCTCCACACCGTCCCGGCCGACGTAGTCGACGCACAGGTCGAGCAGGTGCGACCCGTCGCGGGTCTGCGACCGCGCGATCTCGACGCAGTCGTCGAACCGCTGCTCGAGCATCGCCTCGCGGAAGGCCTTTGAGCCATTGGCGTTCGTCCGCTCGCCGATGGCGAGGTAAGACGTGTCCTGGCGGAACGGGACGTGCTGGTAGAGGCTGCTGATGCCCGGCTCGATGCGGGGCTTGCGAGCGGTGACGGCCCTCCCGTGCACCCGCTCGACTACCTGTCGAAGGTGCTCCGGTGTCGTGCCGCAGCAGCCTCCCACCAGTGCCAGCCCGTACTGGGCCGTGAACAGGTCGTGGGCGTCGGCCAGCTGGCGGGGGGTCAGCGGGTAATGGGCACCGTCGGCGGTGAGCTCCGGCAGTCCCGCGTTGGGCATGCAGGCCAGGCCTGTACGCGCGTGTCGGGCCAGGTGACGCAGGTGCTCGCTCATCTCCGCCGGTCCGGTCGCGCAGTTCAGGCCGACGTAGTCGACCTGCAGCGGCTCGAGCGCGGCCAGCGCAGCGCCGATCTCGGTGCCGAGCAACATCGTCCCGGTCGTCTCGACAGTCACGTTGACCAACAGCGGGAGGTCGACATCGGCCGCTTTCATGGCCCGACGGGCTCCGATGACCGCGGCTTTCGCCTGCAAAAGATCCTGTGCGGTCTCCACCAAGACCGCGTCGACGCCGCCGGCGATCATGCCGTCGACCTGCGTGCGGTACGCGTCGCGCAACACGTCGAATCGGACGTGGCCGAGCGAGGGCAGCTTGGTGCCCGGACCGACCGAGCCCAGTACCCACCGAGGGCGGTCCGGCGTGGACCATCCGTCGGCAACCTGCCGGGCCAGCCGAGCGCCGGCTTCGGACAGCAGACCGATCCGGTCGGCTATGCCGTACTCCCCGAGGTTCGCCCAGTTGGCACCGAAGGTGTTGGTCTCCACGCAGTCCACGCCGACGGCGAAATAGGCATCGTGCACCGAACGGACGACGTCGGGCCGGGTCACGTTGAGGATCTCGTTGCACCCTTCGTGACCGTCGAAGTCGTCGATCGTCAGGTTGGCCGCCTGCAGCATCGTGCCCATCGCCCCGTCAGCCACGACGACGCGTTCCGACAGCGCTTGCCGCAGGCCAATCGATGCAGACACCCCGCCAAGGCTAGCTTTGGCGGCTGGGCGGTGGCTGAGTGTCCGACACTCGGGACACTCCGTCTCAACCGCGCAACGGTCGTACGCTGGCCGGGAGACCGATTCGAGGAGGCGCGGTGGAGCTGGACGGCGTTCCGGACCTGGACGATCCCGTGCTCGTCGCCGCGTTCGAGGGGTGGAACGACGCGGGTGAGGCGGCGACGGGGGTCGTCGAGCACCTGGAGGAAAGCTGGCAGGCGGTCCCCCTCGGCAAGATCGACCCTGAGGAGTACTACGACTTCCAGGTCAACCGGCCGCATGTGTCCGTCGACGAGACCGGCGTCCGTAGCCTGGACTGGCCGACCACACGCGTCTCACTCGCCCGACCGGCTGGGGTCGGCCGTGACGTCGTCTTGGTCCGAGGCATCGAGCCCAACATGCGCTGGCGCGGCTTCTGCGTCGAGCTGCTTGCTGCGGTCCGCGATCTCGGCGTCGAGCGGATCGTTACCCTGGGCGCTCTGCTTGCTGATGTTCCGCACACCAGGCCGGTACCCGTGACGGTTTCGACCAGCGATGAGAAGCTGGCCAAGTCCCTGGGCTTGGAACCGTCGCGGTATCAGGGTCCCACGGGCATCGTCGGGGTGTTGCAGGACGCCGCAAGACGCGACGGCCTGGTCGCGACCACCCTGTGGGCAGCGGTGCCGCACTATGTGGCGCAATCCCCGTGTCCCAAGGCCACGTTGGTGCTCCTACGCCGGATCGAGGATCTACTCAACCTGCCCGTGCCCCTCGGTGACCTGCCGGACGAGGCGCGAGCGTGGCAGCACGGCGTGGAGGAGCTCGCCACCGAGGACCCGGAAATCGCCGACTACGTCCGCCGTCTCGAGCAAGCTCGAGACACGACCGACTTGCCGGAAGCCTCAGGCGAACACATCGCGCGCGAGTTCGAGCGCTACCTGCGCCGCCGGGACGAGTAAATTCCCCATTTCCCCGGTTGATCACGGCCGACGGACAAGGGCGACACCCAGCAGGGCGTCGACCAAGCTGCGGGCGAGCCGGGGGGCGTCACGGTCGGAGCCCGACCCGGAGAGGGCGAACTCGACCCACCGGTCGACGGCGGCGAGTGCGCCTGGGGTGTCCAGGTCGTCAGCCAGATGCGATCGAACCGAGGCCAGTAATACGCGGGCGTCAGGCCCGGCGTCGAGAGCCGTCGCCAGCCGCCATCGGGCGAGGCGGTCTTCGGCATACCCGAGGGCTGTTGCCGTCCAGTCCCGGTCACTGCGGTAGTGGTCGGCCAGCAACGCCAGCCGAACCGCGCTGGCGTCGGTCCCGGCATTGCGCAACGCCGAGATGAAGACCAGGTTGCCCTGCGACTTGGACATCTTCTCCCCGTCCAGGCCCACCATCCCGGCGTGAACGTAGGCCTGGGCGAAAGGCGACTGGCCGGTCGCCACCTGGGACACCGACGCCGACATCTCGTGGTGCGGAAAGACCAGGTCACGGCCACCGCCCTGGACATCGAAGCCGGCACCGAGTTCGGCCAGTGCTATCGCTGCACACTCGACATGCCAGCCGGGCCGGCCCGATCCGAACGGGCTGTCCCACGCCGGTTCACCGGCGCGCGCACGAGACCACAGCAGGGAGTCCAGCGGATCTTTCTTGCCCGGTCGACCGGGGTCACCGCCACGCTCGGCGAACAGCTCCAACATCACCGATCGCGGCAGGCCGGAGATCTGGCCGAACTCTCTGTCGGCCGTGACCGCGAAGTAAATGTCGCCGTCGATCTCGTACGCAGCACCGACGGACCGGAGCTCGTCGACGAGGTCCACGACCAGCGGGATGGACTCGACGGCACCTGGGTAGCGCTCCGGCGGCAACACCCGTAGCCAGGCCATGTCGTCCCGGAACAGCTGGGTCTGCTCGGCCGCGAGCTCGGCCCAGTCTCGGCCGAGTCCGAGGGCTCGCTCGAGCAGCGGGTCATCGATGTCGGTGACGTTCTGGACGTAGCGAACCTGGAGCCCGGAATCACGCCAGACCCGGTTCAGGATGTCGAATGCCACGTACGTTGCCGCATGGCCGAGGTGCGTAGCGTCGTAGGGCGTGATGCCGCACACGTACATGCCCGCGCCACCACCCGCGGTGGCCACCTGTCGACGTTTACCCGTCGCCGTGTCGTGGACCTGCACGGACGGAGCCCGGCCCGGAACCTCGGGCAGACCCGGGGCCGGCCACGAGCGCATGGCGGTGAGCTTATCTTCGGCCCAGTTCAGAACGGCGGCCACGGGATCGCGACCCGACCTGGGTCAGGGCTGGGAAACCGATCCCCCCGAAGCAACTCGGCCAGTCGCGTCTTGGTCGCCTCGATCTCTTCCGGGGCCAGCAGCCCGGCCAGCGAGGAGCCAAGCTGGCCGTCGAGCCTCGCCCGCAGCGTCAGCAGCGTTCCTCGTTCCGCCGCAGTGAGCGAACTGTCGACCCACCCCCACAGCACAGTCCGCAACTTTGGCTCAGGATGAAAGCAGACTCCGTGGTCGACGCCGAGGACCCCTCCGCTCCGGTCGACCAGTACGTGCCCGCCCTTTCGGTCGGCATTGTTGACGACCACGTCGAACAACGCCATCGTGCGTAGCCCGGAGTCGTCGGCATGGGCGAGGACGACGGGATTGCCGACCTCGTCGACCGCGTCGAGCACCTGCATCCAGTTGACCGGGACCTGTTCGGGACTCAGCACGTCCGCCAGCTGCGTCCCGTCGTGCTCGACCCACTGCTGGCACATACCCGGACCGTAAGGGCCATCTCGCAGGATCGTCGGTGGGACCACGTGCCAACCAGCGGCTTCCGACACGAGGTAGGCCGCCACTTCCCGCAGCCCCAAGGTGCCGACCGGAAAGTCCCACAACGGCCGCTCCCCCGTGATCGGCTTGTAGACGCATCGCATCGTGGCCTCAGCGGCGACTCCCTCGCCCGGCTCGACCAGTCGGCAGAGCAGTGTCGTGTTGGTCGCGCCGACCAGCTGACCTTCGACAACCAGACTGCCGTCTCGCAGCAGTGCCGGCACTGGGTCGGTCAACGGATCAGCCCCGGCGCCGATGGCCGTTCTGGCGCGGACAGACATGTCCGTCGGTGTCCATCGGCAACCCGCACAGCGGGCACAGCGGTCGGCCGGCCGCAACGAGCCTGCGAGCCCGCCGGGCAAATGCCCGTGCCGATGCTGTTGTCATCCGGACCACCAGCATGTCGCGATCACCAGACGGCGCCGCGTCACGGGCCGGGTCCTCGTCGGCGCTATTGGCATCGTCCGCATCGGCAATGGCGAAGGCTTCGATGACGATCCGACCGTCGGCACCATCCCACGCGAGGGTCAGCGTCCCGACCCGGAACTCCTCGACGATCGGCTGCTCCAGCGGTTCGAGGTCATCGGTGTTGGACGCTGCGTCTTCTCGGGTGGCGTCTGCTGCACCCGCGGTGCGCAGCCCGACTTCGGCCAGCAATGCGTCGAGCCGGTCGGCCAGCAGTGCTACCTGCTCCTTCTCCAGCACCACGCTTGCCAGTTGCGACGCATCGCGAGCCTGCAGAAAGAAGGTCCGCTGGCCCGGCTCCCCGACTGTGCCGGCGACGAACCGCTCCGGCGGATCGAAGGAGAAGACGTGACGCGGCACCCTACGACCCTATGACCATCCCGCGCCGCCGCCGACCCCCGTGCGGCGAGCCGCCACGCGCCTCCCACGCTGCTTTCCATGCAGGCCAGACGGGTTGCCGCCGGTGTCGTTCAGACTCACGACGAACGGCCGCAACTCGGTGTACGTCAGCACCGTGACCGAGCCCGGGTCGACCACGAGCCGTTGGAACAGGTCCAGATGCATTCCCAGCGCGTCGGCAACGATGGCTTTGATGACATCGCCGTGGGACACGGCGGCCCAAATCGCCCGCGGACCGGCGGCCTCGGACACCAGAGCATCGTGCTCTCGGACGGCGTCGACGGCGCGCGCCTGTACGGCTCGCATCGACTCGCCACCGGGAAACGTGACGGCAGCCGGATGTGACCGCATGACCCGCCACAGCCGATGCCGAGACAACTCTGCGAGCAGTCGCCCCGTCCAGGCGCCGTAATCGCACTCGGTCAGCCGGTGGTCGATCACCACCGCAGGAGCACGCCCGTCGGCGACCAGCAGGTCCGCCGTTTCACGACACCGCTGCAGGGGCCCACAAACGATGGCCGACAGCCGAACCCCGGCCAGCCGCTCGGCCATGTTTCGGGCCTGGGTCACGCCCACGTCGTCGAGTCCGACCCCCGGCGCCTGCCCGGCCAGGATCCCGGCGGTGTTCGCCGTCGTTCGCCCATGACGGATGAGCAGCACGGTCGACACGTACCGAGCCTACGGATACCAGCTGTCACGCTGAGTTGTGTGAGGTTCGTCGGGGTTTATATAGTTTTTCTGCACGTGGGTCTGGCTCGGGGGGCAATCATGAGCTAGGCATGTGACGAATACGTGTCATGGAACTGGGGGAAGGTTCGTTGATGCGGCGTGTCTTTCGACGGGCGGTGACAGCTGCCGTCGTGGGTGCGCTCTGCGTCCTGGCCTGGGTCGCGCCCGCCACAGCGGCCACCCAGACACCCACTGCGCCGGCTCCGACGACGACGCCTGAGCCATCACCGACGCCCTCGCCATCACCGTCGCCGTCGCCACCACCGCCGGATTCCTCGTCCACTTCCCCGGCACCGGCTGCATCGCAGCCGGCAACCCCTACCAGTCCACCCGCGCCGCCGTCGATGCCGGGGCCCGCCGATCCGCTGGTTCCGGTCGAGCCGGACATGGCTGAGCCTCGGACGATGGCGGATGACGACGCGCTGAACGCGCATGCGCACGACGTCATGTCGGCCCACTCCATGGCCGTCATCGACGCCGAGACTGCTCTCCAAGATGCCCTTGCCGATCTCGCCGCTGCCGAAGCCGCCCTGACGAAGGCCCAGGCGGAGGCCGAGGCCGCACGCACAGCGCTCGGGGCTGCTCGAACAGCTGTTGCCATTGCTGCGGCGGCGGAGACCCGGGTCCGCCAGGAGCTGGCGGACATCCTGGCTCAGATTGCCGAAACCCGGGACGACCTCGGTGCAGTGGCCCGCGACGCGTACCGGGGCAACAACTTCGCGACCCTGTCAGTGGCGCTCGACGCCAACACGCCCGAAGAATACGCCGACAAGTACGTCAGCGTGCGCACGGTGCTCCGCGCCGGCGATGCCGCACTCGGCGAATTGGCGGTTCACCGGGCTGACCTGGTCAACGCTCGCGAACAGCTCACGGCTGTGCGGAAGCAGAAGGAGGAGCTCGCCGCCAAGGCTGCTGAGGCTCTCGAGGCAAGCGAGGCGGCGGTCGAGGCAGCGGCCACGGCACAGCGGGAGCTCGCAGCGGCAACGCAGAACCGCGCCAGCGCTCTCGACGCCGCGCTGAAGGCACGCGAGCTCGACTACCAGCGCTACCGCGAGTTCCTCGCCGAGGCTCAGGCGCTCCGACCGTGGATCGTCGAGATGTCCGGTCTCCTCGCCTCGTCGCAGACGACGCTCTACGGCACGGGAAGCTTCGTCCGCCCGGGCACCGGCACGGTCACGTCCGAGTTCGGCATTCGCCGGCATCCCATCACCGGTGTCGTGAAGCTGCACACCGGCGTCGACCTCGCACCGGGCGACGGCTTTGTGTATGCCGCAGATGCGGGGACGGTCGTCAAGGCGGAGTGGAACAAGGCCTACGGGAACATGACGGTGATCGACCATGGCAACGGCGTCACGACGCTCTACGCCCATCAAGCGAATATGTTCGCGAAGGTCGGCGACCAGGTCACAAAGGGCGCTCGCATCGGCGTCGTCGGCTCGACCGGGTACTCGACCGGGCCGCATCTGCATTTCGAGATCCGCCAGGACGGCGAGCCGATCGACCCCTGGCCGCTGATCTCCCGGGCACCGCGCCCGACTCCTGCCGGCTAGCCGTCCTATCCGTCGATGGCGCCTGCGGCGAGCAAGCCGAGCACCAGCAGACCCAGCAGGACCCGGTAGATCACGAACGGCAGGTACGACCCGCGCACGAGCCATCGCATCAGCCATGCGATCACCGCGTATCCGACCACGAATGCGATGACCGTCGCGAGCAGCAGCGGGCCCAGGGCGTACTCGCTCCCTTCAGCGAGCGCTGCCGGCCACTCGAACAATCCGGCACCGAGGACGGCCGGAATAGCGAGCAGGAACGCGAAGCGTGCGCACGCCGCGCGCTCGTAGCCGAGGAACAGGCCCATGCTGATCGTCGCCCCCGAACGCGAAACCCCGGGCACGAGCGCGAGCGCCTGGGCCATTCCGAACGCGACGGCATGGGGCAGGGTCAGCGCCTGGATAGGCCGGTCCTTTGCACCGAGCCGGTCAGCGACACCGAGTACGACGCCCAGGAGCACCAAGGTCGTGCCGACGATCCACAGCGAGCGGAAACTGCCTTCGATGACGTCCTTCAACGCGATTCCTGCGGCGACGATCGGCAGCGAGCCGACGATGATGAACCAGCCCATCCGGGCGTCCTGCGGATCCCAGTCTCGTCCGCCGATCAGCGATCGGGTCCATGCCCGGATGATTCGCCAGATGTCCGCCGCGAAATAGATGATCACGGCAGTCTCGGTCCCGATCTGGATGACCGCCGTGAAGGCGGCGCCTGGATCGTCCCAGCCGACAAGCTCCGGGAATATCCGCAGGTGAGCGCTGGATGAGATCGGCAGGAACTCGGTGAGACCCTGCAGGAAGCCGAGGACCGCTGCCTGTGCCCAGTCGGTCATGCCATGCCGTCTGCCAGGCCCGCTGCGTCCAACGCGTGGACGAGGGACCGCAGGCCGGCGATCCGTTGGTCGAGGGCGCCCTGTGGTGCGGTGACCGACAGCGTCGTCGTACCGGCATCGGCATAAGCCTGCAGCCGGTCGCGGATCCGTTCGATCGGACCGATCAGCGAGGTGGTATCGACGAACCCGAACGGGACGGCGGCCGCCGCCTCGCGGGGTTTGTGGTCCAGGAACAGGTTCTGCACCCGAGCCGCCACGTCGGCGAAACCCATCCGGGCGGCGAGTTGGTTGTAGAAGTTCTGCGAGCGACTACCCATCCCACCGAGATAGAGCGCTGAGTAGGCACGCACCGGCTCGGCACACGCTTCGAGGTCGTCGCCGATAACGAGCGGGACGGTCGGCACCACGTCGAAATCCTGCATCGACAGCCCCGCGACGGCGCGCCCGCGGCGCACATGATCCAGCGATTCTGCCGCATGCTCGGGCGAAAAGAAGATCGCCAGCCAACCGTCGGCGATCTCGCCGGCCAACTCGAGGTTCTTCGGCCCGAGTGCCGCGAGATACACGGGGATGCGCTGACGCACCGGATGCACGGTCAGCCGCAGAGCCTTTCCCGGCCCGTCGGGCAGCGGCAAGGTCCAGTGGTCGCCCTGGTAGGTCACGCTCTTGCGGTCGAGCGCTCGGCGGACGATGTCGACGTACTCGCGGGTGCGTCCGAGCGGTCGGTCGAACCGCACGCCGTGCCAGCCCTCCGACACCTGCGGTCCGGACACGCCGAGACCTAGCCGGAACCGTCCACCCGAAAGGCCGTCGAGCGTCGCTGCCGTCATCGCGGTGCAGGCCGGTGTCCGAGCGGGGATCTGCATGACGGCGCTGCCCACGTCGATGTTTTCGGTCTGCGCGGCTACCCAGGACAGGACGGTGGGCGCGTCGGATCCATATGCTTCGGCGGCCCACACGACGGAAAAGCCCAGCCGGTCGGCCTCTCGGGCCAGCGCAACATTGTCGCCGTCGGCGTCCGCCCCCCAGTAGCCCAGGTTGAGCCCGAGCCGCATCGTGCCTCCCATCTGGTCCGGCGGGCGAGCCTACCGGCGGTTGGTAGCGACGCTGTCGGCTGGCCGTCGCCACGGCTGCCGCACCGGGTCGCTACTCTCCCGCCGTGGAGCAGCGACGGCTCGGCCGCAGCGGGCTGCGGATATCCCGGCTCGGCCTCGGCACGATGACGTGGGGTCGGGACACCGACCAGCACGAGGCTCGCGACCAGCTCGAGGCATTCGCCGAAGCGGGTGGCACCTTGGTGGACACAGCCGCGGCGTACGGCAACGGTCAGGCCGAGCGGGTGCTGGGCGATCTGCTCGACAAGGTCATCCCGCGGGCCGACCTGGTCGTCGCCACCAAGGCCGGCGTCTCCCGGGCGACCGGTCAACGGCTCGTGGACGTGTCGCGCAAGGCCCTCCTCGACCAGCTCGACGCCTCGCTGGACCGGCTGGACACCGACTACGTCGATCTCTGGCAGATCCATACCTGGAGTGACGACGTGCCGCCGGACGAGACGCTGGGAACGCTGGACTATGCAGTCTCGACCGGCCGGGCCCGGTACGCCGGCGTCTCCAATTACGGTGGCTGGCAGACCGGCTACGCCGTGGCCCACCAGCGCAGCGCCAGCGGCCGAACGCCGGTCGTGTCCACCCAGATGGAGTACTCCCTGCTGCAGCGAGGGCTCGAACGTGAGGTGCTGCCGGCCGCGGCAGCGCTCGGCCTCGGCGTGCTGGCGTGGTCGCCGCTGGGACGTGGCGTGCTGACGGGCAAGTACCGCAGCGGCACACCGGCAGACTCGCGCGCCGCCTCCCCGCATTTCGCCAGCTTCGTCGAGACGTACCTCGACCAGCGTTCGCGACGCGTCGTCGAGGCGGTCTCGACCGCGGCGGAGGGTCTCGGGGTCCAACCCCTGGAGGTCGCGCTGGCATGGGTTCGCGACGCCCCCTGCGTCACTGCCGCGCTGGTAGGGGCTCGGACCGCGGCGCAGTTGCGCGGCGTTCTCGCCGGTGAGGATCTCAGCCTGCCCGACGAGATCCGGGTCGCGCTGGACGAGGTGTCGGCGCCGCCGGTCGGATACCCCGAACGCACCGACTGACCGACAAGCGACCCCGCTCCGGCGTTGATCATGGCGGAATGGCTGGGTCCGGTCCGTTTGGGCAGCCACCTCATCATGTCAACGCAGCCTGGTTGGCGGCCTGCTGGCCGGCGGCGCAGGGAGTTGTGCCGGCCCCCGCAGTGCCGTGGCACCATGTGCCGATGGCGGTTTCCACGCCCCCTGTGCGGCGAACCTCGGAGTACGAGTTCCACGACCTCCTGCTGCCGCGCGGAACGTCTCGCGGCGCCGCCCGGCGGATGCTCACCGAGCATGCCGAGTACGGCCATTGGGAGCTCGCGACGCTGCGCATGTTTCCTGACGGAACGCGCAAGATCACCCTCCGTCGTCGCATCCTGCGGATGGCCCGCACCAGCTGAGCTCGGACGGGTGCCCGGTGCGCGCAGCGCCCGCATCACCAGGCTTGTCTATACATCACCAGGCTTGCATGCCTGGTGATGTATAGGCAGGCATGGTGAACGTGGTCATTTAGGAGTGTGCCGGGCGAGCTCAGGCCAGGTCGAGGAATCGGTCGAGCACCCGGGCGCCGAACCGAAGGCCGTCGACGGGGACCCGTTCGTCGACCCCGTGGAACATGCCGGCGAAGTCGAGATCCGGCGGCAGGCGCAACGGGGTGAACCCGAATCCCCGGATTCCCAGCTCACTGAAGGCCTTGGCGTCAGTTCCCGCGGACACGCAGTACGGAACTGGTCGAGCGGCGGGGTCCTCGGCCCTCAGTGCGGTGCTCATCGCAGTGACGAGGTCGCCCGAGAACTCGGTCTCCAGGGCGATGTCAGAGACGACGGCCTCCCGCCGTACCCGGGGACCGATGACCTCATCGACGGTGGTCAGGAACTCGTCGCGGTGGCCGGGCAGGAACCGGCCGTCCACGTACGCCTCCGCCCGGCCCGGGATGACGTTGTGCTTGTATCCAGCGCGGAGCATCGTCGGGTTGGCGGTATTCCGCAAAGTGGCGACGATGATCTTGGAAATGGTGCCGAGCGTCTCGACGAGCTGACCAGAGTTCTCGGGATCGAACTCCACGTCGTACGCCTGACCGGCCGCGTCCAAGAACGCCCGGACCGTCGGGATGACCCGCACAGGCCAGTCGTAGCTGCCCAGCCGGGCGACCGCGTCGGCCAGCTCGTACACGGCGTTGTCGTCGTTGATCATCGACCCGTGACCGCCGGTTCCTTCGACGGTGAGCCGCATCCACTCGATGCCCTTCTGCGCTGTCTCGATCAGGTACAGCCGCACGTCGTCCCGAACAGTGAGGCTGAATCCGCCGAGCTCACTGATTCCCTCGGTGCACCCGTCGAACAGCGCCGGATGGTGGTCGACGACCCAATGACTCCCCAGGACCCCGCCGGCCTCCTCGTCGGCCAGGAAACACAGCACGACCGGCCGGGGAGGCCGCCGATCGGTCCGCAACCGATCCCGGATGACGGCCACGATCATGGCGTCCATGTCTTTCATGTCGATCGCCCCCCGGCCCCAGACACAGTCATCGACGATCTCGCCGGAGAACGGGTCATGCGTCCAGTTGTCGGCCTCGGCCGGAACGACGTCGAGGTGACCATGCACCAGAAGCGCGTCGTCGCGGTGTGGATCGGCACCATCGATACGCGCGACGACGCTTGTCCGGCCGGGCTCGGACTCCAGCATGGTCGGCTCGAGACCCACCTCGGCAAGCTTCTCGGCGACGTACTCAGCCGCCTTGCGCTCGCCCGGGCCAGACCCGTCGCCATAGTTGGCGGTGTCGATGCGGATGAGTTCGCGGCAGAGTTCGACGACCTCATCATCGGCGCGGGAGGACGACGGGCGTTCGCTCATGGAAGACCATCCTGCCCTGGCCACGAACGGGCCGGTCAGCCGAGGAAGCCACGCAGCAGTGACGCCGTTCCCTCCAGGTGTTTCTCCATCGCCTGGCGAGCCGCCTTCGGGTTCCCGGACACGATCGCCTCGACAACTCGTCGATGCTGCTCGGTCGAGTGCTCGATGTTGGGCGGTAGCAGCGGGATCATGTCGAGCAGGTCGTTGAGCCGCATGCGAACGTCCGCGACCGCTGCGGTGAGCGACGGCGAGCCGGCCAGGTCCGCCAACGCCACATGCAGGCGAGAGTCGATCGGTCGGTAGTCCGTCACCTCTACCGTCTGCTCCTCGGCGAGCATCCCCCGCAGGGTGGTTACCGTCTCTGCCGGATGCGCACGCCGGGCGGCCAGCTCGACGGCGGCCGGCTCGAGGACCTGCCGGAGCAACAGCGCATCGGTGAGCTCGTCATCCAGCTCACCGGCGGTGGCCCGAACGTCGCGGGTGTCCTGCCGCCAGTCCGCCGTCGGGAGGACGAACGTCCCTCCTGACCGGCCGCGGCGCGACGCCAGGTAGCCCTCCTGGGCGAGTACACGGATCGCCTCGCGCAAAGTCACTCGGCTGATCCCCAGGCGCAATGCCAGCTCTCGCTCGCTGGGAAGCCGGTCCCCCGGCCGCACCTGGCCGAGCTTGACCGCCTGCAGGAGCCGCTCGACGGTCTCCTCGAAGGCGTTTCCGCCGCGGATCCGGCGAAACACGGGGTGCGGAACGGACAGCACGTTCATCGTCGTAGCCACTTACTCGGCAGTCACGTAGGCGGCGGTGAGGCCGCCGTCGACCAGAAACGTCGACCCGGTGACGTACGACGACTCGTCGCTGGCGAGGAATAGTGCGGCGTTGGCGATCTCGCCCGGCGCGGCGAGCCGGCCCATCGGCAGGTGGACCCGTCGCCGCTCGTACGCCGCACGGTCCTCGGCGAACAGCCGCTTCAGTAGGGGCGTCTCGACCGGGCCCGGACACAGCGCGTTGACCCGTATGCCGCGGCGCGCGAACTCCACCCCCAGCTCACGAGACATCGCCAGCACGGCGCCTTTGGATGCTGTGTAGGAGATCTGCGAGGTGGCAGCGCCCATGACGGCCACGAACGACGCAACGTTGATGACCGATCCACCGCCGCGGGCGAGCAGATGCGGGATGCCGTATTTGCAACATAGGAACACGCCACGGGCGTTGACCGCTTGCACGCGGTCCCATGCGTCGACGGTGGTGTCCAGCACCGAGGCGTCGTCGGGCGGCATGATGCCCGCGTTGTTGTAGAGCACGTCGATCCCGCCGTACCGATCCGCGGCGACTCGGTACAGCTCGGCCACACTCGTGTCGCTCCCGACGTCGACCGGCTGGAAGAAGGCGTCGTGGCATGCCGAGGCAGCGGCATCGCCCGCCGCTTCGTCCACGTCGGCGATGCAGACCTTCGCACCATGCTCGGAGAACAGCATGGCCGCCTCCCGCCCGATGCCGCTGCCCGCGCCGGTGATCACCGCCACTTTGCCGTCGAGGCGTCGCTCACCCATCGCTCAGCGCTCCGTTGCGACGAACACGTTCTTCACCTCGGAGTAGGCGTTCATCGCGTCCAGGCCGAGTTCGCGGCCGAACCCGGACTGCTTGACGCCGCCGAAGGGGGTGCCCACACGCACCGAGGCGTTGCTGTTGACGGACAGCACTCCGCTGTCGATCCCCCGCACGACGCGCAGGGCACGGCCGATGTCGCGCGTCCAGACCGAGCCCGACAGACCATAAGGGGTGTCGTTGGCCAGCCGTACCGCGTCGGCCTCGTCGTCGAAGGGCAGGATCGCGACGACTGGCCCGAAGACCTCCTCGCGCACGACCCGAGCGTCCGGCTTGGCGGTGACGACGGTGCAGGGAAACCAGTAACCCGGCCCCGACGGGACATCGCCTTGCGCCAACAGCTCGAGCGACCCGTCGCCGTCGTCGAGGAACGAGGCAACCCGGTCTCGATGGTCCCCGGAAATCAGTGGTCCCATCTCGCTACCCGGATCCTCCGGTGGGCCGACCCGCACTCCACGAACGTTCTCCAGCAGCAGGTCGAGGAATCGGTCATAGACGCTGCGCTCCACCAGGATTCGGGACCGCGCACAGCAGTCCTGACCAGCGTTGCCGAACACGGCGTACGGCGCGGCTTCGGCGGCACGCTCGAGGTCGGCGTCGGCGAAGATCACGTTGGCAGACTTGCCGCCAAGCTCGAGGGTGACCCTGGCGATGTTGGCAGCCGCAGCTGCCATCACCTCTCGTCCCACCTCCGTCGACCCGGTGAAGGCGATCTTCGCCACGTCCGGATGCGCTACCAGACGCCGGCCGACAAGACTGCCCTTACCGGTGACTACCGTGAGCACGCCGTCCGGCAGGCCGGCCTCGAGCGCGAGCGACGCCAGCCGCATCGTGCTGAGCGGCGTGAGCTCGGCCGGCTTGATCACCACCGTGTTGCCGCACGCGAGCGCCGGGGCGATCTTCCAGCTGGCGATGTTCAGTGGGAAGTTCCATGGCGTGATCAGCCCAACAACTCCCATCGGCTCGCGAAACGTCATGTCGATGCCACCGGCGACCGGAATCGTCTCGCCGTGATTCTTGTCTACTGCTCCGGCGTAGTACTGGAAGACCTCCGCGACCATGGCAACCTCGGACCGCGAGTCGGCGAGCGGCTTGCCGACGTTGCGCGTCTCGATCAGCGCCAGCTCTTCGGCGTTTGCCTCGACCAGGCCGGCCAAGCGGCGCAGGGTGCGGGCGCGATCGGCAGGTGCGGCGGACCGCCACTGCGGTCCGGCCCGCCGGGCCTGGGCGACCGCGGCGTCGACGCCATCGGGGCCGCCGTCGGGGACCTCGGCTATCGGGGATTCGGTGGCTGGATTGAGGATCGTCGTCACGCCCGCGCCTTCCGATAGATCCTGGCCGCCGCGGCCAGGGCATCGAACAGCTCGAGTTGGCCATCGAACTCCGGATGCCACAGGACGCCGAGATAGAACTCCCGTTCCGGGTCCTCCACCGCCTCGATCGTGCCGTCCGGGGCGTGTGCGACTGCCACCAGGCCGCGCCCGGGCTGCGCCGGCGCCTGATGGTGGTACGACGAGACCGCCCGAGCGGAGCCGATGATCGAGGCCAGCAGGCTGCCCTCGGCAACGGTCACGTCGTGCTGCACGTATTGGCCGGGCGCGCCCTGATGGACGGTCTCGGCGGCGTCGCTTGGCCGCTCAGGCAGGTGCTGGTGAAGGTCGCCGCTCCGGAAGACACAGATGAGCTCGACGCCCCGACAGATTCCCAACACCGGCAAGCCGAGCTGCTCGGCTTCGGCGAGCAACCCGATTTCGGTCGCATCGCGGTCGGGGCGGCTCACCCGAGTCTCGGGATGCTGCGTCCGGCCGTATCTCTCGGCTTCGATGTCGGCGCCGCCGGCAAGGATGAGACCGTCGAGCGCGGCAACCGTCTCCGCCGCGCCGTGGACTACCGGCGGCAGCAGGACGGGACGTCCTCCTGTGCCAGCCACGGCCTCTACGTAGACAGCGGGCAGCAAAGCCGCGCGCCGTTCCCACGTTCCCCACCGGGCCAGTTCCAGGTCGCAACTGATGCCGATGACGGGGATGTCCCCGGGATCAGCTTGATCGTCGCGCACCTGTGACCTCATGTCTGCTCGAATAACCGCTCGCGCTCGTAGCAGGTGACCACCTCGTCGAAGAGCCGCTGTTCCGTGCTCGCGTAGTTGAGGTAATGATCGACGACGTCGTCGCCGAACGCGGCCCGGGCTAGTCCAGACTTGTCCAGCGCATCGATCGCTTCGCGCAGGGTCGCAGGCACTCTGGGCAGCGTCTGGTCAGCGTAGGCGTTGCCCTCGAACACCGGTGGCGGCGCGAGCTCGTTCTCGATTCCGTGCAAGCCGGCAGCGATGATCGCCGCGAAGGCGAGGTAGGGATTCGCATCCGCTCCCGGAATCCGGCACTCGACCCGTAGCCCGTCACCGTGGCCGACCAGCCGAAAGCCGCACGTCCGGTTGTCGCGACCGACAGCCATGGTCGTGGGTGCCCAGCTCTGGCTGGCGAACCTCTTGTAGGAGTTGACGTTGGGCGCGATGAATACCGTCAAGTCGCGCAGCCCGACGGTGAGCCCGGCAAGGTAGTGGGCGAAAACCGCACTGAGGCCGACCCCGTCTTCCGCCGGAAAGAGGCTCTGGCTGCCATCCAGGGACCAGAGGCTGGAGTGGATGTGACAGGAACTGCCGATCCAGTCATGCGCCGGTTTGGCCATGAACGTCACGGCCTTGCCCTGCTGGTGCGCGATCTCCTTCGCGCCGTTCTTGTAGATGACGTGCCGGTCGGCCATCGTGACCGCATTGGCGAACCGGAAGTTGAGCTCGTGCTGGCCGTGCCATGCCTCGCCCTTGGAGAACTCGACCGGCAGCCCGGCGCCCTTCATTCCGCGGCGCAAGGCGCCCACGTAGGACTCGTCCATGGTGGTGGCGAGCACGTGGTAGTCGAGGATGTACGGGATCGACGGGGTCAGCTCGCGGTAGTGCTTGGCCCGAGCTGAGTCGTACGAATCGTGGAACAGGTAGAACTCGAGCTCGGAGCCGATCATCGGCTCGTAGCCGAGCTCGCGGGCGCGGTCGACCTGGCGCTGGAGTACCTGGCGAGGTGACGCGGGCACCGGCGACCCGTCCTCGAACGTCACGTCACACAGCACCAGAGCGGTCCGGTCAAGCCACGGGATGATGCGCAGCGTCTGCAGGTCGGGAAGTAGATGTACGTCGCCGTACCCCTCCTCCCAGTTCGCCATCTCGTACCCAGCGATCGGATCCATCTCCATGTCCAGGGCAAGCAAGTAGTCGCACGCCTCGATGCCGTGTCCCAGCACCTCGTCACAGAAGAAGTCACCGTCCACCCGCTTACCCATCAGCCGACCCTGCATGTCGGTGAAGCAGGTCAGGACGGTGTCGATGTCACCGGAAGCAACGCCCGCCCGCAGCGCCTCGCCGTCCAGCATCCCCTTCAGGGTCTGATCGGCCGACCTGCCGGGCGTCCGCTCCGCCATCACGAGCCGGCCGGCTCCGCTCGCTCGCCGACGACATCGGCAACCCGGGTACTCCCGTATCCCTCGGTCTCGGGGTCGCCGTGCTCACCACGCGTCATGGCGAACTCCTCCTCGGGAGAAAGCACCAGGCGGTGCCGGCCGACGATCGCAAAGTATGCGATGGCGGCCAGGAACCAGATGGCGACGCCCACGACACCGGGCCGGTAGTCGGCGTTGAAGAACAGCGAGATCAGCGAGACGGCGGCGATCACCGCCGCGACGATCGCCCCAGCCGTCCCGAGCGGGCTGCGGTAAGGCCGCTGGATGTTGGGCCGGTTCCGCCGTAGCAGCACGAAGGACACCATCTGCATGAAGTACGAGATCACAGCGCCGAAGACCGCCATGGTCAGCAGGGCCGCGCCGACACTGCCGCCGCCGTACTGGTACAGAATCCACGCCAGGACGTACCCGATCACGGCACCGAAAAGCAGCGCGACGTATGGGGTCTTCCGGGTGCCGTGGGTGACCGACATCCAGTGCGGGAAGTAGCCAGCCCGCGACAGCGAGTAGATGTTCCGGCCGTAGGCGTAGATGATCGTATGGAAGCTTGCGACCAGGCCCGTAACGGCGACCAGCGCCAGTAGCGACGCTGCCGTACCCGACCCGAAGATGGTCTGGAAGCCCAAGAACAACGGTTCGGCGGAGGCGCCGACCTCGGCGGCGCCCGGCGCGATCCCAGCGCTGAGGAAAAGCGTCAGGAACCCGGCGACGATCAGCGTGAACAGGCCGTACATCGTTCCGCGCGGGATGTCGCGCTTGGGGTCGTGTGACTCCTCCGCCGCGAGCGGCAGCTCCTCGATGGCGAGGTAGAACCAGATGGCGAACGGAATCGCGTAGAAGATCCCCGGAATGCCGTCGGGGAACCAGCCGCCGCCAGCGTCGATCGCATAGGTCTGGAAGTCCAGCTTGGTGAGCGCGCCGATCCAGAACACGGCGAGAACCGCAAGCGCGACAACGCAGATGAATACCGAGAACCGGAACGTCGCTGCCACCCCGAAGATGTTCAGGCCGACGAAGATCGCATAGAAGATCAACCACCAAATCGGCTGGGCGACGTCCCAGCCGAACAGGTCGTTGACGATGCTCCCCATGTAGCCGCCTATGCCGACGACGATGACGGCGGGCGTGACGATGTACTCGATGCTCTCCGCGACACCGGTGATGAACCCGCCCCACGGGCCCATCGCGGTGCGGCCGAACGAGTACGCGCCACCGGTGTGCGGCATCGCGGGTGACATTTCCGCGATCGAGTAGCACAGGCCGAGGTACATGACCGTGATGACGATCGTGGCGACCAGCAGACCACCGAAGCCGAAGTCCAGCCCGAAGTTCCAACCGAAGAAGTCGCCGGAGATGACCGCCGCGACACCAAGCGCCCACAGCGACCACACGCCGGCGTGCCGCTGCAGTCCTCTCTTGTCGAAGTACCCCTCGTCGACCTCGCGATACGTGACTCTCCGCGGTATGCCCCTGTCGGCCATGCGAGTCTCCCGGTCTCGATCGGCGAGCCGCCGAAGTTGATCGGAAGCTAGACCTCACCCGTCAATGGGTCAAGGTCTTGCCATAACCATTTAGCCGGCGCCCGATGACAACACAGCGGGGGGGCCGCCCGACAGCTCGGCCTCGGAACTCAACGCCGCCTGCTGATCGGCTCCGGGATTCGGTTCAGGGGTCGCCGGCGGGAGGGTCGGTTCCGGTGTGGGAGTCGGTTCCGGTGTCGGCGTCGGCGTGGGAGTCGGTTCCGGTGTCGGTGTCGGCGTCGGCGTCGGCGTGGGTGTCGGTTCCGGCGTAGGCGTCGGGGAGAGCGTGGGCGTCGGCGTGGGTGTCGGGGTTGGCACGGCCGGGGGTGCTACCGGCGCCTTCGGTTGCCCATCTGGGCCGAGCGCTCGTCCGCTGTACTTCTGACCATCGATCACCTGCGGCTGCTCAACCGATACCTTCGCTGGCGGCGGCGGGGCGGTGAAGTCCATCGGTGTCACGAACGCCACAGCCGTCTCAACGCTGGCTTGCATCGTCTCGGGCAACTCGCCGCCGGCGGCGGCGGCCATGCCGGTCACGCCGGTCAGGCCGGCAGCGAACCCAGCTGCGATCTTGAGCCGCAGACTCGTGCCGGCCAGCTTCGCCGACGCTGCTTGCCAGCGGCTCGGACGTCGATCGCGATACGGGTGGTAACCCCCTGCGGCCATGAACGCGGTCAGCTCGGGGCTCGGCTGAACGGGCTGCCGAGCCGTCTCTCGGAGCACGCAGACAGCGCTGGCCAAGGCCTCCAGCTCGGATGGGACGTTACGTCCATGGAGGATCGCCTCGATGGAAGCGTCATCGAGCAGGCGTTGATTAGGCATCTCGCCTATGTGATCGCCCCAATGGCTCACAGGGTTACGCCCTCCTTGTCCACTTGCTGACGAAGCGCCGTCAATGCTCTGCGTTGCAGGGCCTTGACGGCGCCGGGTGACTTGTCGACGATCGCCGCCACCTGGTCGATCGTCAGATCGCCGACGACCCGTAGAACGAGCACGTCTCGCTGGTCTGCGGAGAGACCAGCGCACCACTCGACCACTCGCCGGCTGCCCAAGACGTCGAGCGCGTCAGCTTCGACGTCACCACCCGATTTATCGAACGCCGCGAGATCCCCTGCCGGTGACCATAGACGGCGAGCAAGCCGTCGCCGCTCGTCGACCAGCCGGCGATGAGCAATCGTGAACACCCACGAGCGGAACTGGGTCTCTGAACCCTCGAACGAGTCGATTCCGGTGAAGACGCCGAGAAACACCTCGCTGGTGAGGTCCTCCGGCTCGGCCGCGCCCTGCACCCGCAGGTAACCGGCGACGACCGGCGCGAGATCGGCGTACAGGCGCTCGAAAGCCCACGGCACGCCAGTGCGTGCCGCGTCCAGGATGCTCGGGAAGCCGTCGCCGATGGCCAGTCCGAGGCCTCCTTCGAGTCGAAGAGTAATCGTTCGGGGCGGCCCAAAGGATACCGCCCAAATCTGCCGAACTTTCCGCGCGGTTTTCAGGTAGCGATCTCTCGACCAACGGTCGCTCGCTGCGCAAAGCTAGCTCATCCCCGCAGCGAGCGGAACCGGAATGACCGAGGTCAGACCTCCGGCCCGCCTCGAGCGGGTCGGCCGCACGGCGACAGGGGGGCCCGCCGTGCGGCCGAATCATATCTGCCTGCCGCACCTCCAGCGAGGCATCCTTAAGGTGTTCAGCCCGAGTTCAGGCTGAGCGGGTCATGCTGGGTTCGACGACGGTGGTGCCGGATGCGGATCCTGGTGATCGACGACGAGGAACGACTCGTCGCCGGCTTACGGACGGGCCTCGAGGCCGAGGGCTTCGCGGTCGATGTCGCGCTCGACGGCGTCGACGGACTGTGGCTGGCGCGCGAGCAACCGCATGACGCGATCGTCCTGGACATCATGTTGCCGGGGCTCAACGGCTACCGGGTCTGCCGGCAGCTTCGTGCCGACGGTAACTGGACACCGATCCTCATGCTGACCGCGAAAGATGGCGACTGGGACCAGGTCGAAGCGCTGGACACTGGCGCGGACGACTACTTGACCAAGCCGTTTTCGAACGCGGTGCTGGTGGCCCGCCTTCGGGCCCTGATGCGACGGGGAGCACGCGAACGGCCGACGATCCTCACCGCAGGAGATCTGCGGCTGGATCCGGCCGCCCGCCAGGCCTGGCGCGGGGACACCGAGATCGCTCTCACGGCGCGAGAGTTGTCGCTGTTGGAGTTCCTGCTGCGGCGCCGCGGCGAGGTCGTCTCCAAGCGCGAGATCCTGGCACACGTGTGGGACTTCGACTTCGACGGCGACCCCAACATCGTCGAGGTCTACATCGCCCATCTCCGGCGCAAGCTCGACCGGCCCTTTGGACGGGCCGCGATCGAGACGCTACGCGGGGCCGGATACCGGCTGGCCGCAGATGGCGGCTGACGAAGGGCTCCTCCGCCGCGCCAGAGCCTGGAGCGGCACGGTCCGGGCGCGAACGACGGCGGCCGCTGAACTCGTCGTCGCGGTCGTGCTGATCCTGGCCGCGGTCGCACTGGTGCTGTCATTGCGCGGCGTTCTGGTCCGAGAGGTACACGCTGCGGTCCAACAGCAGGCGGTACAAGCGGTCGAGCAACTCGAATCGGGTGCTGCTCCGGCGACTGTCGCCGCCGGCGGCGGCGAGGAGGCGTTCAACCAAATCCTCGACGAAGATGGCGACGTCGTGGCCGCCGACGATGTGGTACTCGCGCAGCCACCGGTCGCAGTTCTCGAGCCAGGCGAGACCAGGCAGGCGTCGGTGCCCTTCGACGACGACGACTTCCTGGTGACGGCGGCCAGCGCCGAGACGCCGGACGGTGCGGTGATCGTCCTGTCGGCGCGCAGCCTCGATCGCGTCGGTGAATCGACCAGGGCTCTCACCGGACTGCTGACCGTCGGGTTGCCGCTCGTGCTGGTCGTGCTGGGCCTGGTGACCTGGCGGATCGTTGGCCGCGCCCTGGCGCCCGTCGACGCCGTCCGTCGCGAAGTGGACGAGATTTCAGCCACCGAACTCCACCGCCGCGTCCCCGAGCCGGGTAGCGCCGACGAAATCGCGCGGCTGGCCGCGACCATGAACCGGATGCTCGAGCGCCTCGAACGCGCGCAGAACCAGCAGCGCCGATTCGTGTCCGACGCGTCGCACGAGTTGCGATCGCCGATCACAGTCATTCGTCAGCATGCCGAGGTGGCGCTGGCGCATCCCGACCGGATGCCGCCGAGCGATCTCGCCACCACCGTCCGGGCGGAGAGCATGCGGCTCCAGCTGATGGTGGACGACCTGTTGCTCCTTGCCCGTGCCGACGAAGGAACCCTCACGCTGCAACCTCACCCGATCGATCTCGATGACCTCGTGTTAGACGAGGCGAAACGGCTGCGATCGTTGACCGACCTGCACGTCGACACGACGGGGGTGTCCGGAGGCCGGATCGACGCTGATCCCGCTGCGATCCGTCGGGTGCTGCGAAATCTCACCGACAATGCGGCGCGCCACGCGCGTAGCACGGTTGCCTTGCACCTCGCCCAGACCAACGGACAGGTCGTGCTCGACGTCGACGACGACGGGCCGGGCATCGCGACCGACGACCGGGAGCGGGTCCTCGACCGGTTCGTGCGCCTCGACGATGCCCGGACCAGAGACGCCGGCGGTGCCGGTCTCGGGCTTGCGATCGCGGCTGAGCTCGTTGCCGCTCATGGCGGCGACATCGCCATCGATGCGAGCCCGGCCGGGGGGACCCGGGTGAGGCTGCGGTTCAGCGCCGCGGACGATCCGGAGCCGTAGCCGAGGAGTAACTCCGACGCGTAACGGGATACTGAAGATCCCCAGCCGGTCGCTCCCCGGGACGTCAGATGACCGAACCGAGTTCAGAGCTCCAGCAACTGGCCGAAGTGTGTGGCGTCGCCACCGACTATTGGGACTGGCGCGGGAACCACATCGTGGTGTCGGCGGAGACGATCGTCGCTGTTCTGTCCGCTCTCGGGGTCGATGCCGGAACATCAGAGTCGGTCGACATGGCGTTATCGGATGCCCGTCGACACCGGTGGACGCGGATGCTCCCACCATGCGTCGTTACCAGGCCGGGGTGGCAGCTGCCGTTCTGGGTACACATCACGCACGGCCGCCCGGCCGAGGTGTGGATCGAACTCGAGGCCGGCGGATCCAGGGGCGATGTCGCTCAGGCGGAGAACTGGGAACCGCCACAGGAGGTCGACGGGCGGCTCGTGGGTGAGGCCACTTTCGTCCTCCCCGACGACCTGCCACTCGGATATCACACTCTGCATGCCCGATCCGACAACCAGGAAGCGACAGGTGTGCTGATCGTGGCCCCGGCCTGGCTCGGCTGTCCGGAGCGAATGGGCTCGGGCCGGGCGTGGGGCCTGTCCACGCAGTTGTACAGCCTCCGCTCGCAGCGCTCGTGGGGAGTCGGTGACCTGGCTGATCTGACCGACTTGGCGGTGTGGTCGGGTGCCGATCTCGGAGCGGGGTTCGTGCTGGTGAACCCGCTGCATGCAGCCGAACCGATAGCGCCGATGGAACCGTCGCCCTATTTGCCGACGACACGCCGATTCGCGAACCCGTTGTACCTAAGACTCGAGCAGATTCCCGAGTACGCCTACCTCGACCAGGAAGCGCGGTCCAGAATCGATGACCAGCGGGACGCCCTGGCCAGACAGCTCGACGGAATCGACACCGTCGACCGGGATATGGCGTGGACGGCCAAGCGGGAAGCGCTGAAGCTTCTTTATGCCACACCGCGCAGCGCAGGGCGCGACGCCGCATACCGCGCGTACCTGCGAGGGGAGGGCGCCGGACTCGACGACTTCGCGACCTGGTGCGCTCTGATGGAGGTGCATGGCCCGGACTGGCACACCTGGCCGGATGGCTTTCGGCATCCCCGGTCGGCCCAGGTCGAGAACTTCCGAGCCGCCAACGCCGATGCCGTGGACTTTCACCGCTGGTTGCAGTGGGTAATCGACGAGCAGCTCGACTCCGTGCAGGCGGCTACGCGGCGGGCCGGCATGGGCCTCGGGATCGTTCATGACCTCGCGGTCGGAGTGCACTCGGCGGGTGCCGACTCGTGGATCCTCCAGGACGTCTTCGCCCAGGGCATCAGCGTCGGTGCTCCGCCTGATCCGTTCAACCAGGTCGGTCAGGACTGGCAGCAGCCACCCTGGCGGCCGGACCAGCTCGCCGGTCTCGCCTACGCCCCATTCCGAGAGGTCGTGGCGACGATCTTGCGGCACGCGGGGGGCGTGCGAGTGGATCACGTGATCGGCCTGTTCCGGTTGTGGTGGATCCCCGCAGGGCAGCCGCCGACCGCCGGCACCTACGTCCGTTACGACCACGACGCGCTCATCGGCATCCTCGCGCTCGAGGCGCACCGAGCGGCGGCCATCGTCGTCGGCGAGGATCTCGGCACGGTCGAACCGTGGGTTCGCCGGTACTTGCGCGAGCGGGGCATCCTGGGCACGTCGATCCTCTGGTTCGAGTTCGAGTTCGACAGCGGCGGCGGCCCGTTACGGCCGGAGTGGTGGCGGGAGGACTGCCTTGCCTCGGTGACGACACACGATCTCCCGCCGACTGCTGGTTACCTCGCCGGAGACCACATCAGGCTTCGCGACTCACTCGGCCTGCTCACCCGCCCGTTGGACGAAGAACTCGCTGCCGACCAGGCCGGTCGGAGTGCTTGGCTGGACGAGCTGCGCAGGCGCGGTCTGTTGCAGCCAGACGCCGACGTCGAAGAGACCATCCACGCCCTGCATCGGTTCCTGACCTGGACACCTGCGCGTTTGCTCTGCGCGTCGCTGAGCGATGCCGTCGGTGACCGGCGCACTCAGAATCAACCGGGAACCATCGACGAGTATCCGAACTGGCGGGTGCCGCTGACCGGGCCCGACGGCAAGCCGTTGTGGCTCGAGGACGTGTTGCGGTCTCATCGTGCATCCGCGCTCGCTGAGGTGATTCGCGACGGTCTTGATGGACCAGACTGAAGCGGCCGCTGGCGGCGTCGGCGCCACGGCAAGCCGCCCTGACCGAGCTGGGTCTGTCGGCTTCGCGGCCGCAATCGGTGGCCTGGCCGGCGCGGCCCTGACCGCCAACCGCGGCCGCAGGGCAACCTGGCTGGGTGTCGTCGCAGGGGCTGCCGGTCTGGGTGCCGCTGAGGCCTTCGCGAGAGCACGTCAGCGGCCAGGTGAGATCCCGCCGCTGTGGCAGCGCATTGCGACAAGCTCCGCACTTGCGGCGCCGTTGGGCTGGGCTGCCGGGCGCTTTACCGGAGCAGGACCCGTAGCCGTCGGTACGGCGACTGGAGCCATGGCCGGCGTCCTCGGAATACGGCCGGAGAAGGTCGTCCTCGGGCCTGTCGTGGGCGCCGCCATCGGCCGGGCATTCGCAGCGGCCGCGCAACCGGCGCCAGCGGCCGTCGTGGCCAGTACCACGATGCTCGGATACCGGGTCTTGTCTGCGTTAGTGTTCCGCAAGCCGCAGGTAAGCCTTCTCGCGGAGCAGGTGCCCGCGGAACAACTTCCGTTCGTCGTCCCACGTGGCGCCCGAAGCAGGTATGTCGGAACGAACTACGTTCGGGAACTGGCCGACGTGCTCGGCGGCAGCTATGTCGCCGACGCATCCGACGTCGGGATCATTGCCTCGCTCGACGAGCTCGCCGGGCCGGACTTCGATCCCCGGCACGTCGATCCGTTGGTGCGGGAGTTCTATGAACACACCACGCGGTTCACGCTTGACATCGTCCCGCGTTGGCGGCTTTGGGTCCGGCCCGGTTACCTGCTCTACCGCACCGTCGTTGCACGCCCTCTCGGTCAAGCCAGCGTGCCGATGAACCAGCGCGAGGCGCAGCGCGGGATTCGCGGGCGCATCGACACAATCGCGCCCACTCGCGACGAGGTAGTGGCAGTCCGCGGCTGGATCAGATCCTTTGCCGACAACGACGAGCCCATCTACGTCGGCATCTACACGACCTATCGGCATGCCGGGCGCGGTTATGTCAGCGTCGGCTTTCCGCTTCCCCAGGCGAGCTTCACGGCCACGCTTGTGCCACGGGCGCGCCCTGGCGGCGGGTTGGTGCTGACAAGTCACAGCGCACTCGATCACCCTGGCCACTACCTGACCTACATCGACCCGGCCACGAAAGATCTCACCGCGCTGGCCATCCACGGCTTCGGCGAGCAGCTCGACGTTTACCCGCATGCCGACGAGCTGCGCGCCGAGCACGCCTTCTCGGTGTTCGGGCTGCCGTTCCTCGTGCTGCATTACCAGATGCGCCGCAAGCCGGTCGCTGATCTGTTACGTCGAGATACGCCACCGGTGGCGTGATCGGCGAACGAACCAGAATAGCTCCCCGTGCCAGCGATCGGAGCGCAGAGCGGCCCAGCTGAGCGGTGGTAGGCGCGCGCCATCGCTCGACGCCAGCGAAATTCGTCAACGCAGGGCCAGATGCAGCGGCTGCGTCATCGGTTCGTAAGGGTTTGCTCGGCCAGGTTCGGTGTTGGCTGGGTTGGGGCTGACCCGCAGCGCGCCGGTTACAACCGAGGAGGAACACGTGCGGAGGATAGGAAGCGGTCGTCTTGTTGAGACGGTGCTGGTTGGTGCCGGTGCGGCTGTTGTTGCCGTGGGTTTGGGTGCGGCACCGGTATCGGCTGGTGTCGGTGGTCCTGCGTTTTATGTGGATGGTCAGTTGTATCGGACGGTGGGCACGCCGACAGACCTGTCCGGTACCGGTGCGCCAGCGCATACGTGGGACGTGATCTACGAGTTCAGCGGTGCCCAGCTCAATGTCGCTGAGGCCGCTCCGGGTGACCACGGGTACAACGGCGGCAGGTGGCAGGTACACCTGCTCGAGTTCCCCGATGGTTACGCCGCCGCGGTTGCCGATGGCGATGGCGACGGTGATGGCGTGCTCGACTCGGTGGCCGAGGTCGACGCGGCACTGGCGGCCGGCAGTGCTGTCGATTCCGGCGTCGTCAAGCAGTTCGAGTGCCCGGCGATTCCGCTGCCCGCCGGGTGAGAAGCGGTTCTCGGCAAGCTCCCAGACCGCCTCGGTCGCGTGCGCCACGAAGGAAGGCGGCGAGCCCAGGAATCGCTCTTGCCAGGTCAACGCGCGGTCGAGCCTCTCAGCGGCGGACCCGGTAGCGCAGGTGCAGCACCCGGTCCCCGCGGATGACCACGTCGGGGTCCTCCAGCAGGTGCTGGCCATCGACCGACCCGAAATACCGCTTGCCGGATCCGAACACCACCGGCACGACATCCATTGCCACCTCGTCGACCAGGCCCAGCGCGAGAGCCTGTCCGCCGACGTCGCCCGCGGCCACCGCAACGGTGCGTTCGCCCGCGAGCTCCTTCGCCTTCGCGATCGCCGCTGCCACGTCGTCGACGAACTGGTACGACGCCTCCGGGTGCCACCCATCCGGCTTGGGCCGATGCGACACCACGACCACGTGCTCACCCGCCGGTGGGGTGCCCTCCCAACCGTTCATCATGTCGAACAGGTGCCGCCCGATCACCATCGACCCGATGCGGGCCCACATCGGCCGGACGTAGTCGGCCGAGGCCTGCGACACTTTAAACTCGCCGCCCTCGGTCAATTCGGTGTCGCCGTTGGAGTACCAGTCGAACAGCGGACCAACGTCGTCATTGTCGTCGGCGATGTAGCCGTCCACCGACACCACGTTGTGCATCACCACAGTGCTCATCACGTCTCTTTGATTCGCGAGGTTGCTCCACATATTCAACGACCATCGGGCACCCGACTTCTCATCGCTCACCGGCACCGCTGATCGCCGATGAACGGCCCGCACCTGCTATGGGTGCGGGCCGGAGACGTGCGACGGCGGGAAACGGACGCTTAGGCGGTGGTCTCGCGGCGGACGTCACCCGGCGCTAGGGACCAGGTCTGAGGAAATCACGTTCCCCACGCCGATGAACTCAGACGGGCCGGACATGAGCGGACCCAGCAGCCGTCCGACTTCGGGCCCGAGGACGGAAAAAGCCGCCGCACTGTGCTCCTCGCTCTCCCACAGGTTGAGCACGAAGCGGCGTCCTTCTCCCACATCGACCACGACGCTGCCGATATAGCCGGGCTGGGCTGCGTGGAGCTTGTCGAACTCTTCAAGCCTTTCGCCGGAAGCGGCCAGCTTGTCGGGGTCGAAGGAGTTTAGTCTCAACACGGCAAACATCGCGCTTCTCCTTGTCTGGGCCGGCCTCGGACACCCGTGAGCGGGTCCATCCGCCAGCCCTCATCAGCGGCCGCAGACAGTTGCGTCACGGTGGTGTGCGCCCGACCGCCTGCGCGCCGGACGCTACCCGTCCAGCAATCGCGTGTGCGGCGCAACCCTGGAAGCCCAGGCCCCGGGGGATGGCCGCTCGACCGCACCGCCAGAGCTGCTCGCTGAACAGGTCCGGCTCCTCTCGGATCCCGTTCAGTACGGAGATCACCAACCACGACGTTGGGTGATCTCTCATGTTGCCGACAAGCAGCGACGCCCTTTTAATCCGGCCGTCGGACTGAAGCCATCAGCCGACCGTTGCCTCGGACAAGAAGGCGCGCTCCTCACCGCTGATGACCCGGTATCGCCGTGACCGTGAACGTGGCGCTCAACCGACGGAGCTGATCGGGTCCTGGCATCGCGCCTGCGCCCAGCTGCACCAGCTGCTGCTGGACAGAGCCCGGCGTGCTTGACCACCGCCCGGCGGCCGGTACGGAACCGACACCGCGCTACGGCACTTCGTGGGCCCTCCAGAATGCGGGGGCTCGGAGATAGCCCGCGTCTTGGGCAGCGTCCTATGCCTGGCTCGTGCCCGTTCTGGTCGGTCTCAGTGTTGCTACCAATGTAGATGCCGGTGAGGGCCGGCTCGCCCGTGCCTGACGGCGGTTGAGACACCGGTGAACGCCTCACAATGCCGGGCAGTCGTTGGTCACTCCGCGCAGCGCGCAGGGCGTCGGTCGTTGTGGTGGTCATTGCGGTGATCCCTTCTCCAGTAGCCGGTTCTTTGCCTTCGTCCGCACCGAGGTTCCGCAGTGATGGGCCAAGTGGAGAGAGCTCCGTACCGTCGATTTGACCTAAAGCGGATGAACAACGGGCGGAGAACGCTCGCGTTGGATCGCCGCGGAGCAGAGGATGACTGCCTATGATCTTTCGCCAGAGGGAGGCGCCGGGATGAATCGCCAGCAGGTTCAAGACTGGCTGAACAGGTATGTGACGGCTTGGGAGAAGTACGACCCGGCGCAGATCGGCGACCTGTTCACCGACGGAGCCCGCTACCGCTATCGCCCGCATGACCAGGGGGTCGCGGGCCGACGCGACATTGTGCGCGAATGGATGTCGCACCGAACTCCAGATATGTCATACCTCGCCAGCTACAAGCCGATCGCGATCGACGGCGACACGGTCGTGGCGGTCGGCCAAGTCCGCTATCTGACGGACGACCAAACCGCGATCTACCAGCTCTACAACAGCCTGTTCATCCTCAGGTTTGCCGACGATGGCCGCTGCGACGAGCTGGTCGAATGGTTCATGCTGCAGCCGGCAGCCGACGAAGGTGGATGACGTCGGCCGCCGTTGGTAATCGACAGGCGCCACAACTCCAACCGGATCCGCAACACGTCACGACGCGGCATGTTGTCGATCATCACGCCGATCCCCCCTCGTCGTCGATGCGGCCGTCGTAGACGTCGAACGTGTCGCGGATGCGGCGCATCGCGTCATCCTGTGCGAGCGATCGATCGTAGGCGAGCCGTCTGACAGCGCCGACCAGGCTCAGCAGTTCCGCCCACCCATAGCGGTCGGGCTCAAGTGGTGGGAAGGTTGTGGACACGGCGAGTGGCTCCTCTCGCGAGCCTTCGCCGAGGGACCGCTGTGGAGGTGAAAGCTCCCGGCGGTCCCGCCTTTTATGTGACGCACATATGTCTCCGCGCACGGGTTCACGATCGTGGTCTTGCCGGCTTGGGTGCCACCGGCCACGAGGATGTTGAGGCCTGCCACGACGCACGCGTCCAGGAAGGTCGCGGCCGGGCGGTGAGTGTGCCGAGGACCACCAGCTCGTCGAGATGGTTCGCCCGAACGCCGAACTTGGGGATGTAGTTGTAGGGGTCCTCCGCTGACCTGCGGCGATGCACCTAAAGACGCTTTGACCTCCACGGATAGCGGGAGCAGTGCCAGAAGCTCAGTCGAGGTAGTCGCGCACTAGGCACGACTCAAACGGCATGCTGACCTGCGGTTATGCAGGTTGCATCTGATCGGCTGGACGTGCAATACCACCGATTGACCAGGGTCATATAGGCGGCCCCGGACGCGGAGACTTCCGCTCCGGCCGGGGCCTCGACGCCCCGGGAGGCGCCGTGTCCAACATCATGCCCGAACCCGGCCGCCATGGTTGGGCGGAACTGCTCACCCTGGTCAGCGCGGTGCGCCGGCTGGCGTTCGACCGCACCCTGCCGGCGTCGGAGGCGCTGGGCTGGATCAGGGACGCATACCGCGACTACGACGAAGGCAGCTGATCTCCAGATCAACAAGACGGGGGCTTGCAGCAGGCGCCGACCATCTAGGATGCGCGGATGCGACCCGCCGGGCACAGAACCGACGTCGAAAGCGGCCGGCGTCAGCCAGGGCCACCACCCGGCTGGGTACGCGTGGCCGCGCTGGTGTTCATCGCCGCGCTGGTCGTGGTCACGCTGCTGCCAATTGCGTGGTTCGGGGGGTTAGAGGATTCGCCGGGGGGGAAGCTGGCCGACTTGTTCGGCAACGTGCTGTTGTTCGCTCCGTTGGGCTTCCTACTCCCGCTGCTCGTCCCGGCGATCCGCCGGTGGTGGCAGGTGCTGGCCGTCGGCGCGGGTATCTCACTTCTCATTGAGTTGTACCAGCTCACCTGGCCCCTTGTGCGCAACGCCAGTGTCGACGACGTGCTGATGAACGCCCTCGGCGCCTTACTCGGGTTCGCGGCCCTGCGACTGACCGGCTATCGCCGCGCCTCCGGGTGAAGCTGATGACCGGAGCGGCGCTGGAACTGATGGAGCAGTTGGAGGAGAGGAAGCCAACCACAACACCCTTCCCTCATGCGAACATCTGTTCGACACTGGGAGGGTGGAGTACGTCAAGCCGCCGCCGCCCTGGGAGGCCGGCCGACAGGGCATCCTCAACGCGCTCGAGGCGCAGATGCCCGAGCACACACTCCGCCATCCGGTGCCGGTCGTGGTCCGCATCGAGTGGGCAAAGGACGGCGTGGAGCAGCTCGAGACTGAGGCGCTCGGCTGGACCGATCGCCGCGTGTATGTGCGGCTACCCGACAGCCGGTGGAGGTTCACCTCGGCATGGCTACGCGCCGAGGATGTCAGACGGCGCTAGGTACGGCATCGGTCTGACCGGGTTCGCGATCATGGTCGACGTTGTGACCCCGTGACGGGACGGCCACCGACGACGGGTAACGTGGTAATCCCCGGGACGGTTACCGACGAGCGTCCTGTCCAGGACGACCCACCGCCGGGGGTTACGCGCATCTGGGGCGAGGGGGCCGAAATGACACAGAGCTACGAGCGGATCATTTCCAACGATGAAGATGCCGCCAGGTTCAAGGCTGACATGGCTAACGTGGACGGCCCGAAGCGGTGGGTGTACGCAGGAAGATATGGCAATGGCGATCGCGCCTGCCAATCAGCGAACGTTTCTCCGCCGCAACTGGCGGGGGAGGCAATCTTCTCGGTGTTAGAAAACGGCAGGGTCGACATGTTCCTCTTCCTCTAAGCCGAACGCGTACCAGTAGAGCGGCAGCCCCGGGCACGATCGCGGAGGCAACCGAATTGATTGGCTCCGCAGTTTCGACTTTCTCGCGGTCCGGCGGGCGCAGGCGGATCTTCGGCCCCGCATGCGAAACGGAGGAGGGACGGCCTCCCCGCCTTGCCCGCGAACGTCCATCACGGGTTTGACGCGCCGCCGGCCCGTGCTCATGCCGCCCGGTCCCCCATGGGCGCCGTCGGCAGGTTTCCCCGCGAGTAGAAGTACGCGTCCGGCCAGGTGGCGTTCTCGACGATCGCGGCCTCGGTGAGCTCCACCCGCGTCCGCATGATCCCGTCGAAGTATTGGACCGAGCTGATCGGCCGAACCCGATCGAGATCGGCATCTTGAGCTTAAAACCTCCTCGCAGGTGATGACCCGCTCACGGGCCGGCACGGCGGCGGTCAAACAGTTGAGCATCGTGAACCCGTGCGCGGAGACATATGTGGGTCACATAAAGGCGGGACGGCCGGGAGCTTTCACCTCCACAGCGGTCGCTCGGCGAAGGCTCGCGAGAGGAGCCACTCGCCGTGTCCACAACCTTCCCACCACTTGAGCCCGGCCGCCGCGGCTGGGCGGAACTGCTGAGCCTGGTCGGCGACGTTCGTAGGCTGGCGTTCGACCGCGCCCTGCCACCGTCGGAGGCGCTAGGCAGGATCAGAGACGCATTCAGGTCATACGACAAAGGAGGCATCGCATAAGGGGCAAAAAGCCGCTCGACCGAGTAGCTGTGTCAGCAACTACCCGCGTGGCGCTGCCGCCGTTCTGGGCGCGAGCGTCAGTCCAGTCGACGGGAGGCGTAACCAAATGGCGCGTTGGGTCGATTACCACCTAGGAAGGCCAGTCCGGGATGGCGCCGCAGCGCAGGGGGGCGGTAGCGGCGCCATCGCGGGACAGGGTGGTCCTAGTCCGTCACAAAACCGGCGGCGCCTTGAGCGTTCGGCCCAGGCGCCCTTGTATCCCCAGCTAACTCTTGTGCGACCGCCAACGCCGCGTAGATCCACGCGGTGGCCAGCTTCTGATCGGGCGTCATCGAGATGCCCAGTTTGTTGATGTCGTCTCGTGCCTCGGTGGCCAGGTCCAACGCCATGCGCCAGAAATCCATCGCCGGAGCGTACCCAGGGGGCCGGGCGGTGACGGCAGGTCCGGGCATAGTCGCTGCACGCTGCACCCCCCGGGGCCTCATCGGTTTCAGTTCAGCACGAGTAGCCGCCGCCATTGGTGCTGACCTCGCATTGCTCCGATCCTTCGATCGGAGCGCCAGGCAGTGGGTCCGGTCCTTCGATCGGAGCGCCAGGCAGTGCTTGCGGTGTGTCCACTACCCAGAACAAGAGGATGCCGATCCAGTACGACGACGACACCACCGAGAATCCAGTCGTTGCCACGTTCTTCCTCTGGTGTCTCGCTCATGTCATGCCTCGTTTGTCTTTGTCGCGGCGGTCGAACCAGATCCCGCCCGGGCCACATCCGATGCCGGGATCGATCCGCCTTCCATCGATCGACGCGATGGCGCCGACCCAGGGGGGCGGAGGCGGCGCCATCGCTAACCCCGCAGCAGGCGACCTGCCACGTGGGCCGGCACGATACCCGCGAGCCGCCATCATGGCGATCCTTCATCCGAGCCCTGGTAGGGTCCCTGGCCGGTAGCCCGCGGCCAGCCCGTCCGCGTGGGTGGCGGTCTGACCGGCGTCAACGACGCCCCCGGCCTTACTGCGGCCGGGGCGTCGTTGTCTCATCAGTGCCCGAACGGCCAAGACGACACCCTTCCATCATGCGAACATCTGTTCGACACTGGATGGGTGGAGGGGTGGCGGGCCGAGCAGCAGCGCCAACAGACCAACGCCTGGTCGCCGGGTCAGAAGATCCTCAACGACACCGGCGCCCGCCAGCCCGAGCACACCTTCCACCAGCCGGTGCCGATCATCGCCCGGATCGTGTGGGCCGACGACGGCGAGGAGTTCATCGAGACCGTCGCCGCCGGCTGGAGCGGGCAGAACGTGTACGTGCGGCTACCGGACCGGCGGTACCGACTTACCTCGGTGTGGCTAGACGCGGCGGACGTTCGACGGCGCTGAGGAGGCGAGAAACGCACCCGCCGCTGAACCTCCCACCGGCGCTGGACGTGATAGCAGGGAGGACACCTGGCCCATGGATAGGGGATGCACCTATGCGAAGGATTCTTGCTGCTTTGCTCTTCGCTCTTCCGTTCGTCCTGTTCGGTGCGCCGGCCGCGCAGGCGCAGGGGTGCGAGATCGTCCCGGGGACGCTCGCCGACGGGAATGTCGGCACCGAGGGCGCCTGGTTCATCTCGGTGACGGGGTGCTCGAGCTCGCAGAAGCTGCCGTCGTTCAAGGTTGTCGACGGCAGTCTCCCGGACGGCACCAAGCTGTTCAGCTTCGCGGGCAGCACGGGACTGATCTTCGGCACGCCCAAGACCGAGGGCACGTTCACGTTCACCATCCAGGTCAAGGACGAGATCCGGGCGACCGACACCGAGACCTTCTCGATCACCATCCAGCCGCCGCCGCCGCTCGTTGTCACCACCGAGATCCTGTCCAATGGGACCGTCGGCGAGTTCTACTGCTGCGGCAACCTGTTCGCCAGCGGTGGGGTCCCGGGCTATACCTGGTCGGTGGTGTCCGGCGCGCTTCCCCCGGGCCTGGAGCTGCCGAGGCGGGAGAACACGATCAGCGGTACGCCGACCACAGCCGGCACATTTACGTTCACCGTGCAGGTGACGGACGAGCGGGACACGACCGCCGAGAAGGCGTTCACGATCACGATCAGCTGACCGTCAAGCGCCCGCCTCAAAGGCGGACACCGGCGTCGCCAAAAGCCGGTGGCGCGATCTACTGGTGCCCGCATCGAGTGGGCCCACGACGGCGAGGAGCACATCGAGACGGTCGTGCTCGGTTGGACCGGTCGCGACATGTACTTCCGTGTGACGGATCGGCGCTACCGCTTCACGGCATGCTGGCTGGACGCCGCGGACGTTCGACGGCGCTGACAGCCACAGAGTGAGATCTCGTCGTCGTGGAAGTCCTCGTCCTCATCGGCGTACGTGTGCACGTCAGGTCCGCGTGAGCGGCGACACGATTTCGGGTAGATATGTGGCGTGGCAGCCGTGACGATCTCACGGCGGCGGGCTCTCCGTGTGCTGGTGTTAGTGCTGTCGGTCGTGGTCGCTGGCTGCGCTACGGGGCCGTCGTCAGGGGCTGGTGACGCTACATCGGCCGCCCCTCGCACTACGCCGACATCGGCATCTAGCCCGACCATGGCGGCGCCTCAGCCGGCCGAGCAGTGCGGGGCACCGACAACGCAGGCAGAGGCGTTCTGGCTACCCGGCCAGGACGGGGCGTGGTGGCAGGCCGCCGTGGTGGGGTCCGGGCCGGACACCGCGGTGTTTATCCATGAGTCGGGGACGCAAGGGTTGTGCGGCTTCTGGCCTTACGCCGACTGGTTGGCCAGCGCCGAGGGGGTGCGCTCGGTGCTGTTCAACCAGTGCACCTACGGCGCCTCCCAATGTGCGGCGATCGACGAGGCCGGGGAATGGATCGCGGCAACCGGGGCGGCGGTGGCTTGGGCACGCGATCATGGCGCCGGACGGGTCACCATCGTCGGCGCATCCGCGGGCGGCGTCGTCGCCCTGCACGCGGCGGCGTCGATCACGCCTCGGGTCGATGCTGTGGTGAACCTGTCCGGGGAGCTGAGCTGGTCGGACCTCGATTCGGTGGCGGCTGCGGAACGCCTCGACATCGCGGCGCTGTTTGCCATCGCGCCCGGCGACCCATACGTCACCGTCGATGGCATGCGGTCCGTGTATCAGGCTGCGTCGGCCGCCCCCAAACAGTTGGTCGTGCTGCCCGACGGGGCGGGCCACGGCTGGCAGATGCTCACCGACACGAGCGGTTCCGGCTGGTCACCGTTGGCGACGACTATCGCCAATTGGATACATGGTGGGTAGCGGCATATCGCGGCGGCTCCCACCTTACTCACGATAGTTGTGCGCCCCCGCCGCCCGCTGCGGTGAACGGGGGGCCGTTCGGGCGCCTGGGCGGCGCTGGTCGAGTCTCCGCGCGGAAAAGGGCGCACACTCGTCGACCATGCCTCCCTGATGTCGGCGGCGACATGTCCAAACCGCCGACAGGCGGGTTTAACGCCATCCCAGGCCTCCGATGTCATGGCGCGTTGAGATAGTGATCGACCAGGCGGCGACGCGCGGCGATCATCCGCCTGCCACGGATTGCGCCGTGGCGCCTTCCCGGGAAACAGTCAGACCAGGTACTTCCGGATCAGGAACGCGTGAACGCTGAATCCGTACAGGTCAGGAGCGGTGTGGTGCGCAATATCCCCGACTGCTCGGGGGCGGGCCCGGACGGAGAAAACCGCTCCGGCCGGGCCCTCGACGGGAGAGGACCCCGCCGTGGAAACCATCATGCCCGAACCCGGCCGCCACACCTGGGCGGAACTGCTGGGCCTGCTCGGCGCTGTGCGCCGGCTGGCGTTCGACCGCAACCTGCCGCCAGATGATGCGCTGCGGCGGATTCGCGATGCGTTCGCCGTTACGACCACGCCTGACCGCACGACACAGGACGGCCCGCACCCAGCGGGGAGGGTGCGGGCGGGTCCGTTCAGCAGCTCGTTACGGCCTGGCCACTCACGGCCTGGCCAGTTCCCGATCCAGCCAGCGCACAGCGCCACGGATCGTCGTGGATACCTCGCTGCCCGCGATCTGCCCCGCATAGACCGGTTCGAGGTGTGGCGCTGGGTTGGTGGGCGTGGGAAACGCCTGGTCGAACGTCCAGCGGATGAACGTCGACGGTCCGACGATGCGCGAGTGGCGGCCCCCATGGTTTGTGATGAGCGGATAGGGCACGTCGGTCGATTCGGCGACACCGACCACGGCGTCCCCGTGGAGGATCGTGTTACGGGCGTGCCGAAGCCCGAGGAGGAGTTGGCCCTCGCCCTGCCGGTCGCTGTTGCGGCGACTCCTATAACCAGCGCGAAGCTCGAAAAACCGGTCGAGTGCGCATATCCAGGTCAGGGACTCGCCGAGCGCCTCGAACATCGCCTGCTCGTCACGGCCACCTGACGCGGCGAGGACCTTGTCGACGGCGGTCTGAGCCGCAGCACGCAACCGTTGCTCACGGGTCACCGGGACACATCCATGCGCCGCGAGAGTACGCCGAACGGCTGTCGTCGAGGCTGGAGGATCCGAGGTGGGGAGCGGCGAGCCTGGCGGCGCTGACGGGCAGCCCGCACGTCCTGACACCCACACGGCACGACGGCTGGTGAGGGCGGCCACGGGGGAGCGTGCCCTCACCAGCGTCGCGGACACTACCCGTCCAGCAATCGCGTGCGCAGCGAAACTTGGAGCCCAGGACCTCCCGGGTGTGGCCCGCGCGTGGTCTCTGTCATTTGCAGCACCAGCGCGCTACCTTCGTTGGTATGGCGCGACGTTGGGGGCGACGCCGGAAGCCGATGGAGCCGGAACGCCGACTTCCCGGCCTGGAAAAGTGGGCTGGCCTTTGGGTGGCAGTCAAAGATGGAGAGGTAATTGCGGCCGCGCCCACCTCTCGTGAACTGGTCCCTATGCTTGTCAAGATGGGTTCCGCTGGTCGGGGAGCGGTTGCACAGTACGTTCCTCATCGCTCGGACATCATCCAGATTGGCGTTGGGTAGCGTTCGATCGTCCACCATCGTCTTCCTTACCGGGAGGAAGGGAATCCACCCGTCCTCCGGCCGACACTTGATGTTCGCCTCTTTCTGGCACCCAATGGTGAGTGGACTACGCGGGCGCTGATTGACACCGGCTCGCCTTTGACCATCTTCGACCGGGCCGCCGGTGAGGCCTTGCTAGTGCGTTGGGGCCACGCCGGCGCGCAGACTGGAACGATCGCCCGCCTCGGAGCACAACGTCAGATTCAGTTCGAACACGTTGATTTGTGCCTGGTGCAAGATCCGTCACGCTCTTGGACGGCTCGGGTTGCTTTCATAACCGATCCGGTGTTCCAGATGCCGTTTCAGGGGATTCTGGGAACAGAGGGCTTCCTAGACAAGTGGGCTGTGACCTTCAACAAGTACTACGACTACTTCGAGTTGCAACACCCTGACGACGCATACGACTCCTCCTAAGCAGTATCGTCGAATACCCACATCTACGGCCCCGGCTCCAAACCGCCGATTCTCCAGATGAGGGTGGCCTGGGGACCCGGCTTGCACCGGCCGGTCTCGGCGGTCTCCGATCTCAGCTGTACCAGACTGGGTCTTAGCCCTCGCCGTGCGCGATGTCGAGAACGACATGGGTCACG
>DASSDH010000111.1:0-4861 GCA_035697245.1 Jiangellaceae bacterium | reverse complement strand
GTGGCCGGTGGACCGCGCCGACCTGGGAGGCCCATGTGAACGCCATCGTGTCTCTGGCGCGTCAGTTCGTCGTGGTGCGCTCGATGACGGTCTGGCACGCGCGCGTCGCTCGGGACCCGTTGGCGCGGCTCAACCTTGCCGAGGGTGTTCGCGATCCTTACCACCTCTACGAGGAGGTTCGCCGACGTGGTGCGCTGGTCCGCAGCCCCCTGGTCGGCTACCAAACCGCCAGTCACCACGTGTGCCGGCAGGTGCTCCGGGACCGACGCTTCGGCGTACGCGTCGAGGGTGGCGGGCTCAGCCGGGGGGACGGTCAGCTGTCGCTGCTCGAGCTAGACCCGCCCGATCACACCCGACTGCGCCGGCTGGTCGCTCCCGCCTTCACCCCCCATGCCATCGGCAAGTACCGCCCGCGGATCGAGAAGGTGGTCGACGGCCTGCTCGACGCGGCTTCGCCTGACGGGCCGTGGGACCTGGTCGCCGGCCTGGCCTCGCCGCTACCGATTGCGGTGATCACTGACCTCCTCGGCGTGCCGGACATCAACAGCGCCGCCTTCGCCCGCTACGGCGCCACGATTGGCAGTGGACTCAGCGGGCCGCAATCACTCGCCCACGTGGCTCGGCTGATCGAGGCGGACCGTCGGCTTAGACGGGTCTTCGCGGAGACGTTCGACTATCGCCGCAAGGAGCCCGGTGACGACGTCGTGAGCCACTTGTTGGCCAAGGATTCCGACCAGCTGGCGCCGGATGAACTGGTGCCGCTGTGCATGCTGTTGCTGCTGGCCGGGTTCGAGACCACGGTCAACCTGATCGGCAACGCGGTGCTTGCCCTCCTCGCCCGACCGGACCAGTGGCTCGCCGTCGTTCAGGATCCCTCCCTGGCCGGGGCCGCCATCGAGGAGACCCTGCGTTGGGATCCGCCGGTGCAGCGTACAGTGCGGGCGCCGATGACCGACCTAGAGCTGGCCGGCGTCGACGTGCCACAGGGGTCGATGGTGGTGCTCTACCTGGCCGGCGCCAACCGGGACCCCGCCGCGTACGACGATCCCGACCGCTTTGACCTCTGGCGCACTGAAGGTGCGGAGCACCTCGCGTTCTCCGCCGGCATTCACTACTGCCTCGGTGCCCCCCTGGCCCGGCTCGAGGCGACGGTGGCCCTGGAGCGGCTCGTCCAACGCTTCCCCCAGCTGCAGCGCGCCGGCCGACTTCGGCGGCGCAGCGGAACTGTCATCCGCGGCCCCGCCGAGCTGGTGGTCGCACACCCAGCCGCTGCGGCCGCCGCCTGACCGATGGATGCTGCGAAGCCCGTCGCCTGCTCGTGCAGCCCGCTGCCCAACACCTTCATATGCTGCCGAATTGCCGGCGATCAGCGTGGTGCGATCGTCGAGGCCTCGTCTCGAAGGCATCTGCTATCAAGCTCCGCCAACCGCTATACGAGCGCCCGTTAAGCCGACGGCTTGCGACACAACGTTCGGCAGGCGAAGACCTCGACGACGACAATGGAACTGACCTGGGAAGGAGAGGCGGAGTTGTGAGGTGGCATGGGCTTCGGCCGCCCGGTGTCGTTCGTAGTGGCCAACCCGAAGGGCGGCGCTGGGAAGACGCCGGTCACGTTGTTGCTGGCGGGCGCGTTCGGTGTTGCCCGCGGCGGCGGTGTGCTCGCCTGGGACAACAACGAGCTGCGCGGCACGATGAACCGCGCAGCGAGCATCACGGCTCCACTGCGACGGTGCGCGACTTCCTGCAGGCGGTGCCGCATCTGGTGCCGGAGCAGGTCCGGCACGGCGACCTGTCGGGATACGTGCGCCGGTAGGCTCGGCCTTATGCCGGACATCAAGGACCTCGAGCCGCTGATCGGTCGCTGGCGACAGGTCGTCGACGCGCCGCGGCACGTCGAGGAGAAGGTCGAGGGCGACATGACGCTGGAGTGGCTCCGTGACGAGAAGGTGATCCTCCAGCGCTCGATCGCCGAGAACCCGATGTTCCCCGAGGGCGTCGTCCTGATCATGGCCGCCGACGAAGACGCCGAGGGAGACTTCACCGCGCACTACTTCGACTCCCGCGCGGTCTCGCGCGTCCTCCATATGAGCTTCCAGGACGGCGTCTGGAAGTGGTGGCGCCACGCGACCGACCCTGACGATTTCGATCAGCGCTTCGAAGGCACGCTCTCAGAAGACGGCAAGACGATCGAAAGCTCCTGCTATCTCGTCGAAGACGGCGAGTGGATCCACGACTTCGACGTCACCTACACGCGGGCCTAGTCCCAAGGCGGCTCCGGGGAGCCGCTACTTCTTCTTCCGCTTCTTCTTCACGCACTTCCCCCACTTCAGCTGGACCGAACGTCGGGAGCGATGGGCGACCAGGTCCAACTTCAGCACCATGCCGGCGGCGGCCGATAGGAGTCGGGCACGGAGCATCCGCTCTGCTGTCCGACGTGCGTCACCGGCCGACGCCGCCAGCTGACCCCTGCGTCCGAGCCGCGCCCGTCTCGCGGGTGCAGGTCAGACGAGAGCCAGCACCACAGTACGACGTGGTGGGGAGACGGGACGAACCGGTGAGGACTATCGGGCAGCGACCTCGGCGCAGCCTCGCAGGGCTACCGTGCCCCCGTCTCGCATGAGGGTCGGCTTGTGAAAAGACGCCTCAACGCGGGGCTCGTGATAATCGAAGGCAAACGGCGGGAGGCTGAAACTGGCGTTAGCGCTTCAACCGCTGCTTGTGTCCCAACGGCTCGCTTCGAAGATGGAGTATCAACCGTTGTCTCGTGGTTACGGCCGCCCATAAGGCCAGAAGCATGCGAGGAAAAGCGATCGAACTGAGCGATGAAAGAAGTCAGCGAAATCGTGACTCGTTCGCTGGGACACGGGCGCAAGTCAGGTTCGGAGCAGGTCACAGGTCGAGCCGACTGATCACGTAATGCCAACCGTCCAGACTTCGCCGGGCCACCGAGATCGCAGCATCGGAGATGATCAAGGCCAGCGGGCCCGACTGCAGCACCAGGTGCGGGGCGGCAACGTAGCTGCCGCCATCCCGAAGCTGGTCGATGATCACATTGGCGATGGCGGCGCGCCCGCGCACCTGGCTTGTCCCTCGGGCCAGCAGGACGGCGTCGACGTCGAACAAGTTGGGTAGGAACGATGTGTCAGTGAGCAGGCAGGCGTCCTCCAGCATCCCTTCCAGTTCCTCAGGAGACGCGGCGCCGGCGGGCATGACCGACCTCAACGAGGAGAGCGATGGCTTGGTTGGTCTGGGTCATCCCTAGCTCCCTTCCTGGGCGCGGTTGTCTTCCGACGGTCGACAGACCTCACGAGGGTGGGTTGAGCTTGTAGCGGTCGATGATGTCTGGAAGCCAGTCTGGTTCACCGAACTGCACCCCGTAGCTTTCGGCGAGTGCGACTAGCTGAGTCATGTCGGGCGGCGCGCCTGCGCGGACGAGCTCTGACACCTCGAAGAAGAAGTTTTCAAGTCCAGCAGGACTGATGATCTCAATCATTCGTGCTGGGACCGAACCTGCGTTCCACATGGCGTGCAATTCCCCGCGGGGTTTTGTGATGTAGCCGCCGGGACCGAGGACCACCTCCCTGCTTCCGGATCGAAAGCCGATTTCTCCTTCGGTGACGATGGAGTACTCATCTTCTCGAGTGTGCAGGTGCGGCTCCACGAGGGCCCCGACCGCAAATGGGTGCTCAACCACCGAAACCATCCCGTTTGTGTCGCGTCCCCACAGCTTGAAAGCAACACCGATCCCGCCAAGCTCAGCAGTCACCTCACGCTCGCCTGGCTGGATGATTGTCAGTGGTGGCGGGTTCCCCTGAACGTAGTTGGTCTTGGTCATCCCTGACTCCCTTCCTAGCGGTTCTCTCCGACGGTAAGGCCGTCGCGGAACCGGGGATATAGCAGAAATCTGCCATTTTCGCCCTGTCCTGAGGGCCGTACGCTGTCGGACATGGATCGCCATTGGCGATTCGCTCGCGCGGAGGACAAGCTCGCCCGGCTGTCCAAACAGGGATTGGACATGGTGGCGTTTTGGCGCGCGTGTGCACCAGTGCTGGCTGACGCGGTGCCATCCGATGCGGCTCTGTGCTGCTTCACCCTGGATCCCGCATCGGGGCTGGTGACTAGTCACTTCAATGAGGAAATGCTGGTGTTGCCTCCGGAATGGATCGCCAACGAGTACGTCGATGATGACGTCAACAAGCTCACAGATGTGGCGCGCTCGCCGAGCGGGGTCTCCACGCTGTACGAGGCCACCGGCGGTGATCCCAGCTCAAGCCCTCGCTGGCATGCCCTCATGGCCGACGGCGGTGATCAAGAAATGATCGCGGCACTACGCTCTCGAGGCGATGTATGGGGTGCCATCACCATGTACCGGCGGCCTGACCGCCCAGTGTTCGACGCGTACGAGCAGGCCTTTCTGGCCGCGATCAGCCCGCTCATGGCCGCCGCTGTGCGCCGCGCCCTGCTCATCGGGGAATCTGCCGATCCAGAAGGTCCCGAGGCACCCGGGATGATCGTGCTCGGCCCGGACTGGCGCCCGGAGTCGATGTCGCCCGGTGTGGAGGAGTGGCTTCGCGACTTGCCGGATGGACACTGGGCGGCCTCCCGACTGCCGACTGCTGTGCTCGCTGTGGCGGCACGTGCAGCGCGTTCGGACACGGGCACAGACGACTCCGTCCGAAGTCGCGGTCGCTCGGGTGCTGACCCGGTCGGGCCGCTGGGTCGTCCTGCACGGTGTCCCGCTCGCGGCGAGCGACAGTCAGCGGGTTGCCGTCATCGTCGAACCTGCCCACCCAAGCCGGATCGCCCCGCTACTGATGTCGGCCTACGGCCTGACCGAACGAGAGCAGCAATTAACCAGACT
>DASSDH010000110.1:0-27088 GCA_035697245.1 Jiangellaceae bacterium | reverse complement strand
GGCCGAAGTCGTGTTGTTCCACCACGTGCAGGGACTCACCGACGGGGTGCGCGCGTTCGCCGAGGAGCTGAGCTCTGGCGGGCACACCGTGCACACGCCGGACCTGTTCGACGGGACGCGATTGGCGACCATCGACGAGGGTCTCGCGCACACCCGAGGCATCGGGGACGACGTGCTCAGCGAGCGCACCGACCGGGCAGTGGCCGACCTGCCGGAGGGCTTGGTGTATGCCGGTCTCTCTTACGGTGCCGGCTCGGCGCAGCGGCTCGCCCAGACCCGGCCCGGCGCGCGGGGTGCCCTGCTCTACGAGTCCTGCATGCCGATCACAGGCGAATGGGCCTTCGGGCCGTGGCCGGATGGTGTCCCGGTGCAGATCCACGGCATGGACAAGGATCCGTTCTTCGCGCTGGGGGGCGACATCGACGCCGCCCGCGAGCTGGTCGAGACGGTCGGATCCGAGCTGGCCGAACTCTTTGTCTATCCGGGCGACCGGCACCTGTTCACCGACAGCTCGCTGCCCTCGTACGACGCCGACGCGGCGGCACTGGCAGTGCAGCGCTCGCGGGCATTTCTCGACCGAGTGGGCTGAGTCAGGAGAGCGACTCGGCGGCTGTTCGCTGGGGCCAGACCAACCACAAAGAAACCTTTGCAAAACTCTCTTTGTGGTCTACGCTTGGCGCGTGGCGACCCTCACCCGCAAGCGTGTCGAGAACTTGGCGACGCTGCGCGCGCTGACCCACCCTTTGCGAACCCGCATGCTGGGCGCCCTGCGCGTCGACGGGCCGGCGACGGCGTCGGAACTTGGTCGGCGGTTCGGCGAGTCCAGCGGTGCGACGTCCTACCACCTGCGCCAGTTGGCCCGATACGGCTTCGTCGTCGAGGACGACGACCAACCGTCGCGCCGGGAGAAGCGGTGGCGTGCCGCCCATGAGTTGTCCTCGTGGGAGGTCGCCGACTTCATCGAGGACCCCGCCGGCCGATCCGCCCTGCAAGTGCTGGATCGCGAACGGATCCAGTGGATGGTCGGCCGGCTGCAGGAGTGGTACGCCGAGCGCCATAGTTGGCCGCGGGAATGGGTCTCAGCAGCGCAGGACTCCGACATCATCCTTCGCCTTCGGGTCGATGAGCTGGCGGAGCTGTCGCGTGAGATGTGGGAGGTCGTCGCCCGGCACGCGGAGCAGCAGCGACCCGACGACGACACCGAACGGGTCGCGGTATATCTGCACGCCTTTCCCACGAAGGACGTCGTCGGATGACTGCGTCGGACCTCACGCTGGCGCAGCGGCACTACCTGTTTCTGTCGGCGCTGCGATGGTTTCCCGTCGGGCTCGTGATCCCCGTGATGGTGCTGCTGTTCCGAGCCCGCGGACTAGATCTTGCCGAGATCTCTCTCCTCGTCTCCTGCTACGGCATCACAACAGCAGTGTGCGAGTTGCCGACTGGTGGCCTTGCCGACGTGCTCGGCCGCCGTCCGGTACTGATGGCCGCCGCGGTGCTCTTCGTCGCCCATGCACTGTTGCACGGGCTGGGCCAGACCCTGCCGGTACTGGCACTCGGCTCGGTCGTCGGCGGGTTGGCCCGGGCGCTGGACTCTGGACCACTGCAGGCCTGGTTCGTCGACACCGTCCATGGTGTCGACGCCGATGCGGACCTCAAGCCCGGTCTGGCGCGAGGCATGGCCATCAGTGCCGCCGCACTTGGCGCTGGGGCACTTGCCGGTGGCGCGCTCGTGTCGTTGGCACCGTTGCCGACGCGTGGTGCGGCCGTCGTGAGCTTGTCCGTGCCGTTTCTGGTCAGCGCGGCGATTTCGGTGGTGTCCACGGTCGCGATCGCACGCTGGGTGCGTGAGCCGGCTCGTGAGCGCCGACTCGGGTTCCGCGCCGTCATGGTGCGGGTGCCGGTCACCGTGCGGACCGGTGTACGACTCGCCGCCCGGCCCGGAGCTCTCCGCCGGATGACGCTGCTCAGCGCGTGCCTCGGGGTGACGCTTGTCGGGGTTGAACTGCTCTCTCCCGTGTCGTTCGCTCAGTTGGTCGGCGGTGAGGACAGCGCCGCAGGCCCGTACTCCGTGCTGGTCATGCTGGCCTTCTTCGGCACGTCGGCCGGGTCGTCCATCGCGCCGTTGATGGCCAAGCTGCTGCGGTCGCCGGCGCGCGGCCTGGGCGTGACAACCCTGCTCGCCTCCATCGCGGCGCTCGGTATTGCTGTGCCCGGCTTTGCATTCGCCGCGACCGCTTTCGTTGCTCTGTACGTCCTGCTCGGGATCGGCGAACCGCTCGCCAGCGACATCACCCACCGGGCGGCTCAATCCAACGAGCGCGCGACGGTCCTCTCGGTGCAGTCGCTGACCTTGCAGCTGTCCGGGGTCATCGCCGCATTGGTGCTGGGGCGGTTGGCCGAGAACGTCTCGTTCATCGCCGCGTTCGGCATTGTCGCTTTCGTCCTCGTGCTGGGTGCCCTGACGTGCGTCGGCCTGCGCGAGCCGGCCCGGTCAGACAAGGCCCTGCCGCCCGGTGTTACAGGGTCTGCAGCCAGGCCCACATGATGGCGCCGACCCGACCCAGCTGAGCGGGGTCGACGACGGCCGGTACGTCGTCCGCCGAGTGGTAGGCCGCATACGGAACGCTGCCAACTCGAGCGGCGGGGATGTCCGCCTTCTCGAATGACCAGTGGTCGCTGGCCCGGTTCTGGTCGTCCTGCCGGGCCGGAACCCCCGCGCTGCCGGCGGCCGCTAGCAAGGCGTCCAGGACGGCCGTGGTGCCGGTTCCGCCCGTGCTCACCGGAACTGCGTCGGCCGGAACGCCGACTCGGTCGAGGGAGACCATTGCCAGCACGGCATCCCGCTGGGCTGGCGACAGGGTCGCCACGTAGCCCTGGGACCCGAAGTGGTGCAGGTCGTCGCCGCGGCCACGTGGCTCCTCCGCCCCGAACGCGATGAAACGCACGGGTATGGCCGGCGGCTGCTGGGCGGCCATCCGAGCCAGCTCGAGCAGGACGGCGACACCGGAACCGTTGTCCTCGGCCCCCGGGGCCACGGCGACTGTGTCCAGGTGCGCGCCGAGCACGACGTGGGGTTCGGCCTGGTCGAAACCCGGCGGGTCTGCGATGACGTTCTCCGACGTCCCCGCCGCCACGGGAACCCCCCATGAGTCGCCGGCCGGCACCGGCACGGGCATCGTACTGACCTCGTAGCCGAGCGACTCGAACCGGGAAATGACGAACTGCACCGCCTCGTCGTATGCCGCCGAGGCCGCCTCACGTGGACCAACCTGCCCCGCCAGATGCCCGACGATGGCGAAAGCCGCGGCCGGATCGAACACCGCAGGCGTGGGCGTCGGAGTCGGAGTTTGGGTCGGCGCAGCGCTGGTTGTCGTACGTGACGGAGACGATGAGCCCGCAGGGCTCGGCGAGCCCGACGCCGGCCCGGCCCCCGGCTCCGTCCCCGTGCAACTCGCGAGTGCCACCGCGCCGGCACACAGCGCCACCGTCGCCGCCCGGCGGCGAGCTCGAAGGGGGGCCCACGACCTGGGCACGGGGACTAGGTGGTCCGAGACTTGCGAGCGCCGGTCTGCTCGGGCGGCTGGTCGAACGTGGGGGTTGGCTCGATCGCCGTGGGCGGCGGTCCCGACGCGTCGGCGTCGTCCGAGCCGAGCGCCACGGCGCGCCGTTTGGAGAACCACACGGCCGCCACGATCACGACCACGGCGCCCGCGGCGATCGCGTAACGCAGGTCGCTGGCCTCCGGCCCAACCGACATGGCGACGATTGCGGGCGCCACCAGTACCGAAACAAGGTTCATCACCTTGATCAGCGGGTTGATCGCCGGCCCGGCGGTGTCCTTGAAGGGATCGCCAACGGTGTCCCCGATGACCGTGGCTTCGTGGGCCGGCGAACCTTTGCCGCCGTGATGACCGTCTTCGACCAGCTTCTTCGCGTTGTCCCACGCACCGCCGGAGTTGGCGAGATAGACCGCCATCAGCGTCCCCGTCGCGATTGCTCCACAGAGGTAGCCGGCCAGCGGTCCGACCCCAAGGCCGAAGCCCACGGCAATCGGTGCCAGCGCGGCGAGCAGTCCGGGCGTCGCGAGCTCGCGCAAGGAGTCCCGGGTGACGATGTCGACGACCTTGCCGTACTCAGGCCGCGTCGTTCCCTCCATCAATCCTGGGATCTCGCGGAACTGGCGGCGCACCTCGAACACGACGGCGCCCGCAGCCCGGCCGACCGCGTTGATCAGCAGGCCGGCGAACAGGAACACGACCGAGGCACCGATCAGCACGCCGACCAGGATGTTCGGTGCGTCCACCGTGCGCAGGAAGGCCGTGCCGGCATCCGCCGCGGCCACTCCGGCCTCGGCCAGAGTTGCTCGGACCGCGTCGTTGTACGAGCCGAACAGCGCTGTGGCTGCCAGCACGGCGGTTGCGATGGCGATGCCTTTGGTGATCGCCTTGGTCGTGTTGCCCACGGCGTCGAGCTCGGTCAGTATCTGGGCGCCCTCCCCGGTCACGTCGCCGGACATCTCCGCGATGCCTTGGGCGTTGTCGCTGATCGGTCCGAACGTGTCCATGGCGACGATCACGCCGACCGTAGTCAGCAGCCCGGTTCCAGCAAGGGCTATGAGGAACAGCGACAGCACCACCGAGCCGCCGCCGAGGAGAAACGCCCCGTAGACCGCGGCACTGATGATGAGAGCGGTGTAGACGGCGGACTCCAGACCGACGGCCACACCGGAGAGGATCACCGTTGCCGGGCCAGTCAGCGAGGTCCGGCCGACGTCGCGGACCGGACGTCGGTTGGTGCCGGTGAAGTATCCGGTGAGCCACAGGATGACCCCGGCCAGGACGATGCCGATGATCACGGCGAGTGCTGCCAGTGACCGTGGATCGCCGTCATGATCGACGCCACCGTCGAGCTCGAGGAACGAACCGGGAAGATAGGCATAGGCAGCCAGCGAGCACAAGATCGCCGATACTACGGCCGAGGCGTAGAAGCTGCGGTTGATCGTCCGAAGCCCGTTCTCTCCCGCCCGAGGTCTGGTCAGGTAGATCCCGAGCACCGCGGTCAACGCGCCGATGGCCGGCACCACCAGCGGAAAGACCAAACCCTCCGCGCCGAAGGCAGCCTTGCCCAGGATGAGCGCGGCGACCAGCATCACGGCGTAGGACTCGAACAGGTCCGCGGCCATGCCGGCGCAGTCGCCGACATTGTCGCCGACGTTGTCGGCGATCACGGCCGCGTTCCGCGGGTCGTCCTCGGGTATCCCGGCCTCGACCTTGCCGACCAGGTCGGCGCCAACGTCGGCCGCCTTAGTGAAGATGCCGCCGCCCACCCGCATGAACATGGCAAGAAGCGCAGCACCGAAGCCGAAGCCTTCGAGGACCGACGGTGCGTCGCTCTTGTAGATGAGCACCACGGTCGCTGCGCCGAGCAGACCGAGACCGACGGTGGCCATGCCGACAACGCCACCGGTACGGAACGCGATCCGCATGGCCGGGTCACGGCCCTCGTCACGCGCCGCGGCCGCGACGCGGACATTGGCGCGGACCGCAAGCGACATGCCGAAATAGCCGATAGCGGCCGAGAACACGGCCCCGACGACGAAGAACAGCGACCGCCCGAACCGCACCTCACCGTCGCCCGGGAGTAGGAACAGTAAGCCGACCACCAGGACGACGAAGATCGCCAACGTCCTGAACTGCCGATAGAGATAGGCCGCCGCGCCCTCCTGCACGGCCAGCGAGATCGCCTGCATACGCTCGGTGCCTTCGCCGGCAGCGAGCACCTCCCGACGGAACAGGCCCGCCATCACCAGGGCCGCAATGGCGACCAGCGCGACGACGACGACATAAGACAGGTTGCTGCCCGACAGTGAGATCGCCGAACTGGTTTCTTGGGCCTGCAACAGCCCGGTCATTCGTCCTCCTTGACGTGCCGGTCAGGGTCGGACAAATACCCAGTACCCGCGGCGCGCCAGGCGCAAGCGGGCGCCGAGGGTGGCTGACGACCCAGGACCGAGCGAAAGGCCCGGTCCGACTGGTGCCGAATTCTACGCAGTCCGGCCCGCGGGCCCTAAATCGGCCACGGCGGGCCAGCCCAGCCGCAGCCGTAGTCCCTGCGCCGACGTCGCGGCGTCCAGGACGGGAGCGACCTCCGCCAGCACCGCCAACGCAGCTCCCGCCGGCAGCTGCTCGCCGTCCTCGGCGGCGAGCTTCGCCGCGTCGGCGACCACGTCGAGAGCTGCCGCGCCCGTCGCCGCAGGCAGCACGGCTCCGGCACGCACCTCGACGGTGAACCCGTCGCTGTCATCGAAGTCGACGGCGACCGGGCCGTCGTCCCGCGCTTGCCGCAGCACCGCCAGGGCCAGGCCGCAGGCCTCGGCGACGGCGAGCCGGATCTCGTCCAGAATCTCCTCCGCCAGCTGGGCCCGCCGGGCGAGCGAAACGGCGACCTGCCGGGCGGTCCGGACGTGCACGGGTCGCGCGGGAAAACTCAGCTCGACCAGTGCCACGATCAACCGATGTCAGTCGTCAGCCGCCACCGCCGTGGCGACGTCGCCATAGATGGCGAATACCTTCGTCAGCCCGGTGATCCGGAAGATTTTGAGGATCCGCTCCTGCGTGCATACCAGGCGTAGCGAGCCGCCGTGCTGGCTCACTCGCTTGAGCCCGCCGACCAGAACTCCCAGGCCAGTGGAGTCGAGGAACTCGACCTTCCGCATGTCGACGATGATGTCGCGACGACCGGCATCGACCAGCTCAGTGAGCTGTTCACGAAGCTTGGGCGCGGTGTAGACGTCTATTTCGCCGACGGCCTCGACGATTGTTCGTCCGCCATCGAGACGGCTCGACAACGACAGGTCCACTCGACCTCCTGGCGCGTGGATGGATCTCGTTGGCGTTCAATGTAGACGGTCGCACTCGGATCCGCGCCCGCACCTCACTCGGGCTCCTTGCCGCAGCACGGTGCGAGACTTCCCACGTGCCCACGGCCGCTGAGCTGCTCGCCACCCTCACGGCAGCGCCGGGACGAGCAGCAAGCGTCACCCACGTCGAGTCCGTGCCCGCCCGCGCCGGGCAGACGGTGGATTGGCCGGACTGGGTGGACCCGCTGGTGCGCCGCCGGCTCCAGGAGACTGGCATCCGGGCACCCTGGTCGCATCAGGCAGCCGCCGCCTCACTCGCGTGGGCGGGCCACTCGGTGGTCGTAGCGACCGGAACAGCGTCGGGGAAGTCGCTCGTCTACCTGCTGCCGGCGCTGACCTCCGCTCGCCGCGATCGATCCCGGACGCTTTACCTGTCGCCGACGAAGGCGCTGGCGGCGGACCAGTGGCGCGCGCTCGAAACACTGGCCGTCCCCGGCACCGTCGCGGCAACCTACGACGGAGACACGCCGATCGAGGCACGCGATGCGGCCCGAGCACACGGGACCTACCTGCTCACCAACCCGGACATGCTCCATCACTCGCTGCTTCCTCGACACCACCGATGGGCTGCCTTCTTGCGTGACCTGCGATTCGTGGTGGTCGACGAATGCCATTACTACCGGGGAGTCTTCGGCTCCCATGTCGCCCAGGTCCTCCGCCGGCTTCGTCGCGTGGCCGCCGAATACGGCGCGAAACCCATCTTCGTGCTGGCGTCGGCCACGACGGCCGAGCCGGAGATAAGCGCCAGCCGGTTGGTCGGGCAGCCGGTGGTGCCAGTGATCGACGACGGCTCGCCTCGGGCTCAGGCCGCCTTCGTGCTGTGGGAACCCCCACTTCTTCCGGCACATGCCCTTGGTGCCGGGGAGAACGGGGCGCCGGTGCGCCGCAGCACGGTCGTCGAGACAGCGGATCTGCTCGTCGACTTGGTGGTAGCCGGTGCCCGAGCAGTTGCGTTCGTTCGGTCCCGACGCTCGGCGGAAACAGTGGCGACGCTGACCCGCAACGCGCTCAAGCCGGTTGCCGCCGCTCTCGCCGAACAGGTTGCCGCGTATCGGGCGGGCTACTTGCCGCACGAGCGGCGTGCCCTGGAGGAGAAGCTTCAGGTGGGCGCCCTGCGCGCGGTCGCGGCCACCAACGCGCTCGAACTCGGTGTGGATATCGCCGGACTGGACGCCGTGCTCATGGCCGGTTGGCCCGGCACCCGTGCATCACTGTGGCAGCAGGCCGGGCGGGCCGGCCGTGCCGGTCAGGAGGCGCTGGCCGTCCTGGTCGCACGGGACGACCCGCTGGACACGTACGTGGTCACACATCCGACGGCGCTGTTCGGTCAGTCCGTCGAAGCGACGGTGCTCGACCCGGACAACCCATATGTCCTCGCCCCGCACCTGTGTGCGGCGGCTGCAGAGTCGCCGCTGTCCGACGCCGATCTCGAACTCTTCGGCCCGTCGGCGCCAAGCGTGCTGGCCTCGCTGGAGCGCCGCCGTCTGCTCCGCCGACGGGCGTCAGGCTGGTACTGGACCCGCCGCGACTGGGCTACCGACCTGGCCGACCTCCGTGGCACCGGTGGCCAACCGGTCCGACTGCTCGAGTCTCGGACCGGTCGCCTGCTCGGCACCGTGGACCCGGGCCGGGCGCACGCCACGGTCCATCAAGGTGCCGTCTATGTTCACCAGGGTGAGACCTACGTGGTCGAGGAACTGGATCTGGCCGACAGTCTCGCGATTGTCCGGCCCGATGATCCTGACTACACCACGACCGCCCGGGACGTCACGGATCTCCGCGTACTTCGCGAGGAACGCAGCGTGGACTGGGGCGCGGCGCGATTGGTGGTCGGCAGCGTCGAGGTATCGAATCAGGTGGTGTCGTTCCTCAAGCGGCGGTTCGGCAGCGGCGAGATCCTCGGCGAGGAGCCGCTGGACCTGCCGCCGCGGCAACTGCGGACGCGAGCGGTGTGGTGGACCCTGCCGGACGACGAGGTCGGCGCGGCGGGTATCGCCGCCTCCGATGCTCCGGGGGCCGCCCACGCCGCGGAGCACGCGGCAATCGGTATGTTGCCGCTCATCGCAACGTGTGACCGGTGGGACGTCGGCGGAATGTCCACGGCCCGACACCTCGACACCGGCCTGCTGACGGTCTTCGTACACGACGGCCATCCCGGCGGGGCCGGCTTCGCCGAACGTGGCTTCGACGCCGCGGCGGTGTGGCTGCGCGCGACCCGCGAGACAATTGCAGCTTGTTCCTGTCCCGACGGGTGCCCGTCGTGCGTACAGTCGCCCAAGTGCGGGAACGGTAATGAACCACTGGACAAGACCGGGGCGGTACGGCTCCTCGATGCGGTGCTCGCAGAGGCGCCAGCCGGGCCGGTCCCCTGCCCACCACAGCGGAAGGCAAGGGAGTTGTCATGATCCTCATCGCCCTACTCCTGTTGGCAGCCGCGATCGCGTTGATCGTGGCGGCCTTGATCGGCCAGAGCGCCGACGTGACCGTCGAGTTCTACGACGTGACCATCGAGACCGATAGCGGCATGGTGTTTCTGGCCGGGGTGGTCACCGGGGTTGTCGCGCTGTTTGCCTTCGTCCTGCTCCGAATGGCCATGCGTCGCTCGCGGCAACGCCGCGAGGAGGTTCGTGAGCTGCGCAGGCGCGCCAAAGCGGCGCCGGCGGTGACCGACGACCGAGCGGCAGCGGCGCAGCAATACGACGATGAGGTCGACGACATCACGATGACGCAGTCGCCTGACTACCCGACCGAGGAACGCCGCACCTGATCGGATCTCGGTCGATCCAGCAAGCCCGCCGGACCGCGCAGCCGTGGCGGTGATCAGGCCGAGCGCGGTTCCGGCACCAGCCCTGGTACTGCTCGGCATCGCCTCGGTGCAGCTGGGCGCAGGATTCGCGAAGAAGCTGTTCGAGGAGCTTCCGCCCAGTGCAGTCGTCACGCTGCGGCTCGCCACATCTTCGATCGTGCTTGTCCTGATTTCACGTTCGCTCTTGCGAGCGGGAGCACGGCGCTGGCGCCGCGGCGATCTCGCGGTGGCTGGCGCCTTCGGCGTGACGTTGGCGACCATGAACTACTCGATCTACGAGTCGTTCTCCCGAATCCCGCTCGGCATCGCGGTGACGATCGAGTTCCTGGGCCCGCTGGGCGTGGCGGTCGCCTTCTCCCGCCGATGGATCGACTTGCTCTGGGTGGGACTCGCGGCCGCTGGGGTCGCGCTGCTCACACTCGACGACTCCGGCGCGGTCACCGCCGTGGGTGTAGCCTTCGCCCTCCTTGCGGCTGCTGCGTGGGCCGGATACATCCTGCTGAGCGCCGAGACTGGCCGGCGGTTTCCGGGATCGTCGGGGCTGGCGCTCGCCAGCGTCGCTGCGACGATGCTGGTGCTACCGGTAGGCATCACCACGGGCGGCACCGGCCTGCTTCGCCCGGATGTGTTGCTGATCGGAGCCGCGATCGGCCTGTTGTCATCGGTCATTCCGTACACCTTCGAGCTCGAAGCGCTGCGGCGGATGCCGGCGAGGGTGTTCGGGATCCTGATGAGTCTCGAGCCGGCGGTTGCCGCGCTGGTGGGGCTGGTCATCCTCGGCGAGGTGCTCGACAGCCGCGAGTGGACGGCGATCGGCTGTGTCGTCGTGGCGTGCCTCGGAGCCACCCGCTCGCAGGAGGCCCCGCGTGAGGCACCGGAGGCGTAGGCCAGCGAAAGCGTCATCACTGGGCTGGGCTCACCGCAGGAACGCGGCCGGATCACGGGCAACGCCACCGACCCTCACCTCGAAGTGCAGGTGCGGTCCGGTGGCGTTGCCGCTAGAGCCGACGGAGCCCACCTGCCTGCCAGTCTCGACGACGTCGCCGACCGCCACTGTGACGGCGGACAGGTGCGCGTAATACGTGACCACGCCACCGTGGTCGATGACGACCAGGTTGCCGTAGCGACCGGCAGCCCCGGCTGTGGTCACCCGGCCGCGCGCCGCGGCCAACACCGGCACGCCCGGCTCCGTCGCGAAGTCAAGGCCGCTGTGCCGGCCCGACACCCAGTGCGGGCCGGAGTCGGCGAAGCGCGCGGTGATGCGATACGAGTCTGCGATCGGCAGGGCCAGGCGATCCGCTGCAGCCTGGCCACCACCCACCAGCCCGACGGTCGTCGGACCGGCCCGGGCCCGTCGGACCGGATCGGGCAGCCACGGCGTGGGGCCGACGATCGTTGCGGCCACGCTCACGACCACCTGCTCACCCTCCACCGCGCACGACCGGAGGACTCCGCCGTTAGCCGCCGCCACCGTCCGGGCGAGTGAGCAGGCCGGCTCCGCGCCGAAGCCAACCTGGCCGGCACCAGCAAGTGCGGCCAGATCGGCGGCCGCGGCCGCCCGGTGCCGAGCGTCGTATCCGGCCGCGAGCGTGAGCACGGCGAGCAGGACCGTCAGCACGACGGCAACGGCACCGAGTACCAGGATCGAACCGGCACCTCGCTCGCCGCTTGCCAGCCGGCAGCTCATGGTCTCTCCAACACGGCGGCGGCCCTGGCGTGCACGGTCGGAGCCGGGAGATCGGCACCGAACGGCAGTGGCACGGGGACCCGCGCCGACACATCGACTGTGACGGCGTCCTCGCCGATGCGGACCTGAACCGATGCCCGGTCCGGCGCAACTGCCTCGGCCAGATCGGAGACGACCGCCGGCTGCTCCCCCCGAGCAGCCGCGCGGGCGGCCTCGCGGGCAGCGTCGGCGCACCGGATCTGTGCCAGAGCTATCGCCACCAGCCAAACCGCCCCGACCACGATCACCACCAGCGCGGGCAGCGCGGCTGCGATCTCCGCAGTGACCGCACCGCTGGCGGGGTCATCATGCGAGCGGCGCCGGCGGGGCGAACCCCGCCGGCGCGAGATCGTCGTCATCCCAGGATGTCGAAGGCGCGGCGCACGACGCTGGTCAGCAGTTCGACCACGGTTTCGCTCGTCAGCAACTTGTACAGGACCCCGCCAAACCCGCAGGCAGCAACGGTTCCCACCGCGTACTCGGCCGTCGTCATTCCCTGCTCGCTCCGGCGCAGCGCCTTGACGATCACGGACATGGGACCTCCCGGAACCGGCAGCCGGCCGGTGCGGGCCTCACGACCGTGAGGCTGCAAACCAGGCTGTTCGGTTCGGCCGGCCGGCCGCAGGTCGCAGATGGCGGTTGGGGACAGCGGCGGCCCCGCAGGCCCACTGTGGACAAACGTCGACAGCGGTCCGCGCTGTCAGGGCAGCAGTGGCGCGGCGGCGGTCACGACCAGCGGGACTATGCCGACCAGGACGAATGCCGGCAGGAAGCACAGCCCGAGCGGAGCCGCGGCTCGGGCACCGAGCGATCGTGCGCGTGCCTCGGCTGCCCACCGGGCAGTGTCTCGAGCGTCGCGTGCAGCGCGGTCGAGCATCTCGTTCGGGGACGTGCCCCAGGTCGCGGAGCTCGCGAGCGCACGCGCTAGTGGGCGAAAGGCGGGATCCGTGGCGCCCAGCCCCAACCATGCCGTACGTGGATCAGAGCCCAAACGGACGGCGGCCACCGTCGATCGCAACACGGCCCCCACCGGGCCGCCGAGGGCGTCTGCAACCGCCTCGGCGGCGACGACCGGCGGACATCCGGCCGCGACAGCCGCCGACATGAGCTCAGCCACCAGCGGGACCGCCGGTGAGTTCGTGGCTCTCGGGCGAACGTCGGCTTTGGACTCGACGTAACGCAGGCCGAACCACACCGCTGGTGCGACGCACAGGCCGACCACCGGTCCGGGGAATCCACCGATCCACCAACCGACGGCCACCCCCATGACCAGGGCCGAGGCAGCCCGGGCGCGAGCAGAGGCGGGGCCCCCGGGAGTCGGTGCGCGGTCGTCGGCCGCCGGATCAGTATTGGCCGACCCCATCTCCGCGGCTATGCGCCGGAGCCTCATAGACCCAGGCGACGGCCCAAGAGCGAGCACAGTTGCGGCTGCGGCCAACAGGATCGCCAACCCGGCAGCCACGGTCACCGCCTCGCGCAACCGGTGTTCTGGTTCACCAGGAAGGCTTCGTCGCGGACCGGACCAGCCGGTCCACCCACCACAAGCCTGCCGCGACCAGCACGACAGCGCCGCCAAGGCAAGCCAGGCCAACCGGGCTGTCGACCAAGAACCGCACGACCGCGAGGTCGCCGCCCGAGAGCAGCACGAGAGACCCGACCGGGAGAATCGCGAGCAGACGAGCAGTCACCCGAACCGTGGACAGCTGTGCATCCGCCTCCCGCCGGGCCGCGGCGTCGGCCCTCAGCGCGTCCGCCACCGCGGTCAGGACGACCGCAAGTGCCGCTCCAGTTCGCTCGCTTACCTGCCAGCCGGCGGCGACTGCTGACATCGCGGACCCGCTGGACCCGGCAACCGCCCGGAGAGCAGGCGCGACGTCGCCACCGACGTCGGCCCGGCCCGCGGCCTGGCCGAACAGACTCGGCCATTCCACGGCGGCTACCTGCAACGCTTGACGTGGGTGCAGTCCCGAACGCAGGTCTGCAGCCAATGCGATGCACGCCTCAGCCACCGTGCTCTCGCACTCCCGACCGCGCCGGGCGGCGACCATCCGGACTCGGCTGGCGATCACCAGCGCCGAAACCACGGCGGCCAGGATGGCCAGGACCGGACCGCCGATGAGCAAACCGCTCATGCTGCCAGTAGCAATGACCACACCGGCCAGCCGCCGGTTGGGATGGCCATGCAGGCGAGGGTTGCCGCGGTGGCGGACGCCGGCTCCGCCGGCTAGCCATTCTCGGACGCTGACGGAGTCCGGCCGAGGTTCGAGCCGGGCCCGCAGCAGGTTCGGTCGTCTTCCAGCGGCAAGGGCCGCGGCGAGCCCAGCCAGGACGACGGCGACGCTCCTCACCGGTCTCCGCCGACCTCCGCCACCAACGCGTCCAGGGCGGGCGCCCCCGGGCCCCGACGAACGCCGCCATCTGCCTGCAGCATCAGACCGGGAACCGTCACGAGCTCGCCGGTGGCGGATCGGGACAGCAGGTCGACGCTGCCGACGCGGCGGTGACCAGACCTTTCCCGGATGAGATGAACCACCACGTCCAGAGCGGCGACGGCCTGTGCATGAACAGCGTCGCGTCGAAGCCCCGCCGAAACACCCAGCGCTTCGAGTCGAGCCGGCACATCGGCAGCTGAATTGGCGTGCAGTGTGCCGCAGCCGCCTTCGTGCCCGGTGTTCAGCGCTGCCAGCAGGTCGACGACCTCGGCGCCGCGCACCTCGCCCACGACCAGCCGGTCGGGGCGCATCCGGAGGGCCTGCCGCACCAGGTCGTCCAGGCCGACCCGCCCAACCCCTTCGACGTTCGCTGCTCGGGCCTCCAGCCGGACGACATGTGGATGTGCCGGGTGCAGCTCGGCCGTGTCTTCCACCAGCACGATGCGTTCCGACGGATCCGCGGCTGCGAGCAGGGCGCCGAGAACGGTGGTCTTGCCGCTACCGGTGCCGCCGGTGATCAGGAAGGCCACCCTGGAGCGCACCACCGCGACCAGCAACGGTAGCAGGTCGGCGGGCACGCTGCCGGCATTCGTGAGCTCGGTCAAGCCGAAGCTGGTAGCCGCCGGTATCCGAAACGAGATCACCGTGCCGGCGGGAGAGATCGGCGGTAGCACAGCGTGCAACCGGGTACCTCCCGGCAAGCGGACATCGACGAACGGTGCGGCGGCGTCAAGCCGCCGGCCGGCCGCCGCAGCCAACCGCTGGGCGAGACCTCGAACTGCGGCCTCGTCGCGCAGGCGAACCGGAGAGCGCTCGAGACCGGCGCCCCGATCGACCCAAACCTCGTCGGGGCAGTTGACCAGCACGTCCGTGACGCCCGGCTCGCGGAGCAGCACCTCCAGCGGACCGGCGCCGGATATCTCCGACCGCAGCTGCTTGCTGACCTCCAGCACGGCGGCGTCGCCGAGGACAGCACCCTCGCTGCGCAATGCCGCTGCCAGCCGAGCCGGCGTCGGCGGCCCGGCTTCGGCCGCCAGCGAGGAGCGCACCCGCTCGAGCAGGTCGGAGTCGGCGACCACCTCGGTCACGCCGCCCACACCCGGGTGGCAGATACCAGGTCGTCGAGCACCTCGTCGCAGGTGGTCGCGATGGTCCCGCGACCGGTCTGGGCGGGCGGCTCCCCGCGGTCGAGCCGATCGTCCAGGTGCGGCTCGCTTTCCATCTCGGCGACAACGGGCAGGCCGAGCGCGTCGGACACCTCAACGGCTCCCAGCCCGGACGGCGATGGTCGCCGCACGACCACCCGTACGTCCGCGGTTACTGCTGTCAGGCCGAGGGCGACCCGGGCTGCCGCCGCCACCGCCCGCACCTCGGCGGGAACGACCAGCAAGGTGCAGGTGCAGAGCTCGAGGGCTTCTTCAGTGGCTGCATCCAGTCGACGCGGCATGTCCAGCACGACGGCGTCACCGCCGCGGCGGGCCGCGCTTACCACAGCCCGCACGGCCGGTGGCGGAATCGTCACCACATGGCCGCGACCCCAGGAGAGCACCGCCAGGCCGTGCCGCTCGGGCAGCGCGTCGCGTAACGCTGCCGATGCGAGCCGACCGCGCGTATCGGCGAAGTCCGGCCAGCGCAGGCCAGGACAGTCCTCCGCGCCGAGTAAGAGGTCGATGCCGCCACCGAGCGGGTCGAGGTCGATCAACGTCGTTCCGAGCCCGCGACGGGCACTCGTGACGGCCAGGGCGACGGCGAGCACGGAGGCTCCGGCGCCGCCACGTCCACCCATCACGCCGACCACCAGCGCGTCGCGGCCCGTCTCCTCCGCCGCGTCGGCGAACCGCTCGACGAGCCAGTGCTCCACGTCGGGCAGGTAGACCACCTGCTCGGCACCGAGCGCCACCCCGCGCCGCCAGATGCTTACGTCCGCCCGGTCCACTCCGACCAGGATGACCTGCGGCCTACGACCGAGCTGGCCGGCGGCGCTCTCGGCTTGGTCGTCGCCGACTACGACGAGGGGCGCGGCCTGCCATCGCGGCCGGGCAGCCACGGGGTCGGGCGCCACGTCGACCTCCACGCCTGCGGCGGCGGCGAGCCGCAGCAGCTCGTCGAGCAACGCTTCGTCCGCGGTGAGAACAAGGGATCGGGCCGCCCCTTGAGCAGGCTGGTTCACGGTTGGGCCTCCGATTCGCCGTGAGGTCTTCGACTGTGTCTGCTGTGGACCCGCGCCCGCACCACGCCGACCAGCGGTTGTGGACCCGGACGGCAGAATCGCCGACTTGTGGACAGCTGAGCTCCGCGCCCGACAGGCTTCGCGACAGAAGGCACGGCCCCCGCCGGGGGGCGACGGGAGCCGTGTATGGGACCCGACCAGGGGGGCGGGTCGGGTCCGAGCGGCGGGGGGTGCCGCCAGTACCCAGTGTGCCCCACCTTGGGCCTGCTAAACCACATCCGGACCGGAATTCCGGAATCGCTGTGGGTGAACGTCGTCATATCCTCTTTCTGGTGGACGTCGAACCCGCGGCCGATGAGGTGCCTGCGCACACTGATGCGCCGGTGCGCAGGATGGCAGCGTTCTTCGATCTCGACAAAACGGTCATCGCGAAGTCGAGCACGCTCGCGTTCTCGCGCAGCTTTTATCACGGTGGGCTGATCAACCGGCGGGCCGTTCTTCGCAGCGCGTATGCGCAGTTCGTCTACTTGGTGGGCGGGGCCGATCACGACCAGATGGAGCGCATGCGTGAGTATCTGTCGGGTCTGGTGACCGGCTGGGATGTGCAGACGGTCAAGGACATCGTCGCCGAGACCCTGCACACGATCGTCGACCCGATCGTCTACGACGAGGCGGTGACCCTGATCGACGAGCATCACCTGGCAGGTCGGGACGTGGTGATCGTTTCGTCGAGTGGTTCCGAGGTCGTCGAGCCGATCGGGGAGATGCTCGGGGCTGAACGGGTGGTCGCCACGCGAATGGTCGTCGGCGACGATGGCCGGTTCGACGGCGCCATCGAGTTCTACGCCTATGGCGAGGCGAAGGCGGACGCGATCCGCGCGCTCGCCGGGTCAGCGGGTTACGACCTGTCTCGTTCGTACGCCTATTCCGACTCGGCAACCGACCTGCCCATGCTCGAGGCGGTGGGCCACCCGTATGCGGTCAACCCAGATCGAGCGTTACGAAAGGTGGCCGCAGAGCGCGGTTGGCCGGTGCTGGTCTTCTCCAAACCGGTGGCACTGCGGCAGAGGGCATCGTCGATCCGAGACGCACCGAAGCCGGCAATCGCCGCCGCTGCGGTAGGCGCTGGAGCGGCCGCCGCCGGATTGGTGTGGTACGCCGCGAAACGCCGTGCGCGGACGTCGTGAGCCGATACGACGAGCCCGCGGACGAGATCCTCGATCTCGGCAGGCCACGGCGCGGCGAGACGGCCAGCCCCCCGAGGTCGCTACCCCCGATGCACATCGGGGACCAACCCTCGGCTGAGGACAACCGCACCGACCGGCCACCGTGGTGGCAGTGGTTGGTGCTGGTCCTGGCCATCGTCGCCGCCCTGATAGTCGGAGTTCTGGGCTCCAACGCGCGGCGCGACGCCGCCGACCTCGCCGCCGCCGAATCCGAGGTCGATCTCATTGCCGGCACACCGGTCATCGTCAATGCCGAGAACACCCCGTTCCAGTTGCCGATTTACAACGCCGGTCCGCTGGAGGTCGAGCTGCTCTGGATCCGCCCGGAGGGATGGACACTCGCGGACACTGCACCGACTCACCCGGTCACCTTGCGGCCGGACAACTGGACGTCGGTGCGGGTCCGCGCGGTCCCCGACTGTGCCCAGCTCCCCAGCACGGACGTTCTGGAGCTACGGGTCCGGACACAGGCCAGGGAGAACGAGGTCTCGCTGCCGTTGCCGGTTGTCGGTGTCATGCAGGAGGTCCGTACGGCGGCCTGTCGCGATTTCACTCCAGTCGGTGCGTTCGTCGAGGAGGTGCAGCTGGTGCCTTCGCAGACCGAGCACTTCCTGACGTTGCGATTGCACATGCGCGCGTTCGACCCTTCCCAACGATTCGTCCTCACCGCTATAGAGGCATCCGCGCCAGGGTTCGGTATGACACACGCCTCGCTCCCAGTGCAGTTCGAGCCGGGTGGAGCTCTGTCGTTCCCCCTGGACATCACGTGGCAAGTCGTCAACTGCGAAGCCACGCAGATTCTCAATGACGTCAACCTCGGCTTGGAGTTCCAGGACGAGAACGGCGACCAGCAGACCGATGCTGCCGCCCTGCCCGGTCGCGGCGTTGCCGAGTTGGCCCGGTTCGGCGTCACGCTGTGCGGCGCTGGTTGACAACCGGGTGTCAACGTAAAGATTTTGACGAAACCCTTCCGACACGCCGAGGCCGTCAACTAGAAAGTGGGTACGGCCCGCAAGGACCGCGCACGGCAGATGGGCACCCACGCGGCGATCAGCCCATGTACGGGCAGTTGTCCCGGGTCAGCCGGGGCGACAGACGAGCTGCACGCTTGGTAACCCGTCTCGACGTGCCAGCGGCGGCGCCCCTATTCGGTTGATCCAGGGGCGCCGCTCGCATGCGCCAGGACCACGTCCGCCCCACGGGCGTACGCGCCACAGCAATGCCGGACCCAGGCGGCAACACCGGCGGGTTCTCCGGACGCGTAAGCGCGCAGCAGGTCGGCATAAGCGCGACCCAGTTCCGCGTGACCGGCCTCGGGGACGCTGATCCCTGGTGGATCAACCCCTCGAGCGATGAGCACGATCCGCTCGGCCGCCCGGGCGACAAGCTCGCCGCCCGGCTCGAACGCATTCAGAGCCATCAGCTCGCCGTGCACCAGCGCCGCAACAACCACACCAGGTGCTGTGGTGGCACCGGAACTGAGCCGAAGGAGCTGCTCGAAGCGAGCTCGGTCGACTCCGGGCCTTGGCCGGCCCAGCACGTCGGGCTCGGCACTGTTACGAGCGGCCAGCAGATGGAGGCGGGCGAGCACCTGGCCTGGCCTCTGCCGCCAGGCCGGCGCCAAGTGCACCGCCTCGGCGGTGGCTCGGACTGCGCCTTGGGTGACCGCGTCACCGGCGGCGGTCGGCGTGCCGCCGGCTAACAAGGCGGACGCCTTGGCTCCCCGTAATGCCGAAGCTGCCGCCAACCGCGCGGGATCACGACGCACCGTCGGGTGTCGAAGCAGCGCGTCGACTGCGTCGCGCGCCTGCGCCGCGGCTGCCCCGACGCCGGTCAGCGCAGCGACGTCCGCGAACGGATCGGCGGACGGGATCACGGTTGGCGACTGTACGTGTGTGGTGGTGATCCAGGGCTAGGGTGCGCTCAGTGGTCCCTGGTTCGGGTCGGCCGGTCGAGCGCGCGGTGGTGTTCGGCCAAGTTGCCGATGTGTACCACCGCTCACGCCCGGGCTATCCGGCTGAGGCGGTCGAGTGGCTGGTGGGCAATACGCCCCGCCGCGTGCTCGATCTCGGCGCCGGAACGGGCAAGCTGACGGCCGCGCTCGTCGCCGCCGGGCACGAGGTCGTCGCTGTCGAGCCGTCGGCCCAGATGCTTGCGATTCTCCGGACGAACGTGCCGGACGTGGACGCGCGAGAGGGTCGGGCCGAGGCGATCCCGATGCCGCACACCGACGTCGACGCTGTGGTCGTCGCCCAGGCGTTTCACTGGTTCGACCACGCCTTGGCCGTGCCGGAGATCGCCCGCGTCCTCCGGCCCGCTGGCCGGCTGGCGTTGGCATGGAACCTTCGCGACGAGTCGACGCAGTGGGTTGCCGAGCTGTCCCGGGTGATCGGCAGTGCCGACGCAAACCTTGCCGAGGTGCCCCCATCCATCCGGGCGTCGCGTCCCTATTTCGGGATATTCGAGGTGGCGCAGTTCGGGCATTCCGAGCGACTTCACCGGGACCAGCTGTTGGGTCTTGTCAGGTCCCGGTCGTACGTGGCGGTCCGCCCTCTCGACGAGCAGAACGAAATCCTCGCCCGCGTGGCGGAGCTGTTCGACCGCTTCGCCACGTCGGGTGAACTCGTCATGCGTTACGTCACGCACTGCTACCGCGGAACCCGGAACGCCTCCACGTGACCACATGAAATGACCACGTTCACCAGGCGTACCCGTACGTCAACAGGCTTGCAGGCCTGGTGATGTACAGGCAGGGGTGGTGAACGTGGTCATTTTGTGCGCAAGCACAAGCCGTTTCGGGGCGGCGTGCGCGGGTAGCGGGAACGAAGAGCACGTTGCACCAGGTAAAGGAGGCACACATGACCGCGTCCCTGTCTGGCAGGACCATTGCGTTCCTTGCCACCGACGGTGTCGAGCAGGTCGAGCTGACCGAGCCCTGGGCGGCCGTGGAGCGAGGCGGAGGTCGGCCCGAGCTCATCGGACTCAAGCCCGGTGAGATCCAGGGAGTCAATCATGACGAGAAGGGTGACTCGTTCGTCGTCGACAAGTCCGTCGGCGAGGCCGATGCAGGACGATACGACGGCCTGGTCCTTCCCGGCGGCACCAGGAATCCCGACCGGCTGCGCATGGACAAGGACGCCGTGGAGTTCGTCCGCTCCTTCTTCGACGCCGGCAAGCCCGTAGCCGTCATCTGCCACGGCCCGTGGACGCTGGTCGAGGCCGACGTCGTCCGCGGGCGCACGATCACGTCCTGGCCGTCCCTGCAGACCGACCTGCGCAACGCAGGCGCCAACTGGGTCGACGAGGAGGTCGTCGTCGACGGCAACCTGGTGTCCAGCCGGAAACCCGACGACCTACCGGCGTTCACGGACAAGCTGGTGGAGGTGATGGCCGCAGCCGAACCCGCTGAGCAGAGCGGCAGGTAGTCACGACTGCTGCGCGCCAACCGGGTCGACGAGTGGCTGTTGCGGAATGCAGGCGCCGACGTCTGTCATGTCGGTTGGACGACTCGGAAGCGGTTCTATAGTCGCCTCCGTGAGCCTCCGGCTTGTTGCGACCGGCGGGCAGTGGTGAGGTAGGCAAGGGTGACCCCTCGACGGCGAGACGGAACCGGAGCGTGACGTGACCAGTGAAGCCTTGTCCAACCTTCTCCACGAAGACCGACGGTTCCCGCCGCCGGACGACTTCGTCGCGCAGGCAAACGCCGGACGCGCGCTCTACGACGAGGCGGCCGAAGATCCCGTCGCGTTCTGGGAGAACCAAGCGCGCGAGTTGCTGCACTGGGACACCGAGTGGACTCAGCCGCTCGATTGGTCCAACGCGCCGTTCGCGAAGTGGTTTGTCGGCGGTCGCCTGAACATCGCGTACAACTGTGTCGACCGCCACGTCGAGGCCGGATATGGCGACCAGGTCGCGATTCACTGGGAGGGTGAACCCGGCGACACCCGTACCGTCACGTACGCAGACCTGCGCCGTGAGGTCTGCCGAACTGCGAATGCCCTGACCGAGCTGGGGGTGGACAAGGGCGACCGGGTCGCCATCTATATGCCGATGATCCCGGAGACGGCGATCGCCATGCTCGCGTGCGCACGCATCGGCGCTCCCCACTCAGTTGTCTTCGGCGGATTCTCAGCCGATGCGCTCAAGGGCCGGATCCAAGACGCCGACGCGCGAGTCGTCATCACCGCAGACGGCGGCTATCGGCGTGGCACGGCAAGTGCCCTGAAGCCTGCTGTGGACCAAGCGCTGGCGGAGTGCCCGGATGTGCGCATCGTCCTTGTCGTGCGGCGGACCGGACAGGACATCGAATGGACGGATGGCCGAGACGTGTGGTGGCACGACGTCGTAGACCGGCAGAGCGACGACCACGAGCCGGAACCACATGACGCCGAGCATCCGCTGTACATCCTCTACACCAGCGGGACGACGGCAAAGCCCAAGGGAATCCTGCACACCACCGGCGGCTACTTAACCCAGGTTGCCTTCACGCACCGCAACGTCTTCGACCTCAAACCCGACTCCGACGTCTACTGGTGTGCTGCGGACATCGGCTGGGTCACCGGCCACAGCTACATCGTGTACGGGCCGCTGGCGAACCGCGCGACCTCGGTGATGTACGAAGGGACTCCCGATACACCGCACAAGGGGCGGTGGTGGGAGATCGTCGCAAAGTACGGCGTGACGACTCTGTATTGCGCCCCGACGGCTATCCGGACGTTCATGAAATGGGGCGACGACATTCCCGCCCAGCACGACCTGTCATCGCTGCGGTTGCTCGGCACCGTCGGTGAACCGATCAATCCGGAAGCCTGGATCTGGTATCGGAAGAACATCGGCGGTGACCGCACTCCCGTCGTCGACACTTGGTGGCAGACCGAAACCGGCGCAATCATGATCAGTCCACTGCCTGGAGTCTCGGCCGCCAAGCCCGGTTCTGCCATGACGCCGTTGCCGGGAGTCAGCGCCGACGTGGTCGACGACACAGGGACCTCGGTGCCGAACGGCGGCGGTGGCTACCTGGTGCTCACCCAGCCATGGCCGTCGATGTTGCGGACCATCTGGGGCGACGACGACCGGTATCGAGACACTTACTGGTCCCGGTTCGCCGACAAGGGGTACTACTTCGCCGGCGACGGCGCGAAGAAAGACGAGGACGGTGACCTCTGGCTGCTCGGTCGCGTCGACGATGTCATGAACGTGTCAGGGCATCGGATCTCGACCACCGAAGTGGAGTCAGCGCTGGTATCGCACCCCAAGGTGGCCGAAGCCGCGGTCGTCGGCGCCACCGATCCGATGACCGGTCAGGGGATCGTGGCGTTCGTCATCCTCCGAGCCGAGGCCGGCGACGGCGGCGAGCAGATCGTCGCCGAGTTGCGCGACCACGTCACCAAGGAGATCGGCCCCATCGCGAAGCCGCGTCAGATCATGGTCGTGCCCGAGCTGCCGAAGACCAGGTCAGGCAAGATCATGCGCCGGCTTCTACGCGATGTCGCCGAGAAGCGGGACCTCGGCGATGTCACCACCCTGGCCGATCCCACCGTCATGAACCTGATCAGCGAGGGCTTGGCGAAGGGCAGCGCGGAAGACTAGACCGCGTTCGCGTAACGCCGGAGCAGTCCGACCCAGCCGACCTCGGAGTCGAAGGTCGCCCGCATCTGCTCGGCGTTGCTGCCGAACCGGTCGAGCAGACGGTGCTCGAGGTCGACGCGCGTGCGCACGCGCCCGTCGGGCACGAAGTGCACCTCGATCTCGGTCTGCTTGGCCGGGTCCGGATTGTGCTTCCATTCGGCATCAAGTTGCCAGGCGAGCACCAGCCGGGTCGGCGGCTCCCACGCCAGCACAACGCCCCAGTCGGCTTCGGCACCGCCGGCAGTGCGCTCGTACCAGCGGCCGCCCCTGCGCGCGGCTCGATCACCACAGTCTCGGGATTCTCATCGCCGGTGTGGAAGTCCAGCGGCCACCAGGCTCCGAACCGGTCGGTGAAGACTTCGAATGCCTTCTCCACCGGTGCAGCTACCGTGATGCTGCGCCGGACCGCCGTGGCGGTTGTCTGTTGCGCGGTCATTTCTCCTCCTTCGTGTCGTGCACGGCCGCCGCGAATGCGGCGAGAGCGTCACCCCAGAGCCGGTCCAGGGAAGCTCGCATGGAATCGATGCCTGCCGGGTTCAGCCGGTAGATCCGTCGGGTCCCCTCCGGAACCGACGTCACCAGCCCGGCGTCGCCGAGCACCTTGAGGTGCTGCGAGACGGCCGGTCGACTGACCGGTAGGTCGTCGGCCAGTTGCCGAACCGACAGCGGCCCCCGGGCCAGCCGCTCGACGACACCGCGTGCGATCCCCCAGCGCCTCGAACTGGTCTTGGTAAGTCCTCACTTACGGTAAGTTGATACTTACCATAACGCTGGTCAACCTATCCCACACGATTCCGGCGACGATCAACGCGAACCCGCTCACTGCCTCGGTCCACGGGGCTGGAGCGGCCTCAGTCCAGCGCGCGGCCCACGGAGACGGCTCGGGTGTCCGGCGCCAGCAACCGGGCGGCGTCGGCGGCGAGATCGTCGGCCTGCTCCTGCGACATCCGCTCCGCGTCCACGCGAGCCCGGTAGACGTCGATCTCGGCGGCGGCACGCTCCGCGCTCCACCCGAGCACATCGCCGACCAGCTCAGCGGCTGCCGGGGCAGATTTGATCCCTCGGTGTGGGAACTCGATCGACACCCGGGTGCGGCGGGTAAGCAGGTCGTCGAGGTGCAACGCGCCTTCGTGCGTGGCGCCGTATCGGACCTCGGCTCGCAGGTACTCGTCCGCACCGGGAAGAGGTTCGAGCAACGTCGCGTCGTCAGCGACCGCATCCAGCATCTCGGGCAGCAGCGACCCATACCGGCCGAGCAGCCCGCGGACCCGCCAAGTCGGCAGCCGGTAGGCGTCAGCAAGGTCGCCGACCTGGTTGACCAGAGCCGCGTACCCTTCGGCACCCAGCAACGGAAGCCGATCGGTGACCGAGTCCGGAACCGCACGGTCCAGATCCTGGGCCGCCAGTCCGACGGCGTCGATCGCCATCACCCGATATGTCGTGTACTTGCCGCCCGCGACGGTGACGAGACCCGGAAGCGGCCGACTGACCGCGTGCTCGCGGGACAGCCGGGACGTCTCCTCGGACTCGCCGGCGAGCAGGGGTCGCAGCCCCGCGTACACACCCTCGATGTCACGACGAGTGAGCGGCTTGGCGAGCACGCGATTGACCTGTGCGAGGAGGTAGTCGATGTCGGCGGTGCTGGCGGCCGGATGGGCGAGATCCAGATTCCAATCGGAATCGGTGGTGCCGACGATCCAGTGGTTTCCCCACGGGATGACGAACAGTACCGAGACCTCGGTGCGCAGGATCAACCCGACCTCGGAGGCGATCCGGTCGCGAGGAACGACCAGATGAACTCCCTTCGACGCGCGCACGTCGAACCGCCCCCGGGTCCCGGCAAGGGCTTCCACCCGATCGGTCCACACACCGGCGCACACCACGACCACGGCGGCACGGATGACGGCCGATTCGCCGTTCTCCACGTCGCGCACCTCGGCGCCGACAACGCGCCCCGCGTCCCGGATGAGACGGACGACGTCGGTAGACGTTCTGATGGTCGCTCCATAGTGAGCCGCAGTCCGCGCGACCGAAAGCGTGTACCGCGCATCGTCGGTTTGTGCGTCGTGATAGCGGACGGCTCCCACCAGCGCGTCGCCACGCAGCGCCGGGCACAGCCGAAGCGCCGCACCCCGGCTGAGATGTCGGTGCCGTGGCAGCGAGCGAGCGCCGCCCAGGGTGTCGTACATCGTCATCCCGGCCCCGACATACGGCCGCTCCCAGCCGCGATGCGTCAGCGGGTAGAGGAAGGGAACCGGGCGGACTAGATGCGGCGCCAGGCGGGTCAGGATCAGCTCACGCTCACGTAGGGCCTCGCGAACCAGGGCGAAGTCCAGCTGCTCCAGATAACGCAGCCCGCCGTGGATCAGCTTGCTCGACCGCGACGACGTGCCGCTGGCGAGATCACGCGCTTCCACCAAGGCAGTGGCCAGACCACGACTTGCGGCGTCGAGCGCCACGCCGCAACCGGTGATCCCGCCGCCCACGACCAGGACGTCGAACCGGTCCCGGGTCAGTCGGCGCCATGCTTCCCGGCGCGCTGGGACGTCGAGCCGCCCGGCCGACCTCACCCGTCGTCCTCCACCCAGTCCAAGGTGCGCTCGACGGCTTTTGCCCAGCGGCCCATCTCCTGATCTCGCCAGTCACCATCCCGCGACGGCAGCCAGCGCCGTTCCTCGGCCCAGTGCCGCCGCACGTCGTCCAGCCCGCCCCAGAAACCGACGGCGAGGCCAGCCGCATAGGCCGCTCCGAGCGCCGTCGTTTCGGTCACCACCGGGCGGATCACTGGCACACCCAACAGATCCGCCTGGAACTGCATGAGCGTTTCGTCGACGACCATCCCGCCGTCGACCCGCAGCTCGCGAAGCGTCACGCCGGAGTCGGCCTGCATGGCGTCTACTACCTCCCTGGTCTGGAACGCGGTCGCTTCGAGGCTGGCTCGGGCGAGGTGACCTCGGTTCGCATATCGGGTGAGTCCGACGATCACCCCGCGCGCATCAGGCCGCCAGTGCGGTGCGAACAGGCCGGAGAACGCCGGCACGATGTACACGCCGCCGTTGTCGGCGACCGTGTTGGCCAACGCCTCGATCTCGCCCGCGCTCTGGATCATGCCCAGGTTGTCCCGAAGCCACTGAACCAGCGATCCGGTGACCGCGATGGAACCCTCCAGGGCGTAAACAGCCGGCTGGTCGCCGAGCCGGTAGGCGACCGTCGTCAGCAAACCATGCTTGCTCGACACCGGCTCAATCCCGGTGTTGAGCAGGAGGAAGTTCCCCGTCCCATAGGTGTTCTTGGCGTCGCCGGTTTCAAAACACGCCTGCCCGAATGTCGCCGCTTGCTGGTCCCCGAGGACACCCGCGATAGACGTACCGGCCAGGAATGTGGACTCACTCATGCGCCCGTAGACCTCTGACGAGGATCGGATATCGGGGAGCATGGCCATCGGGACGCCGACCTCCGAGCAGATGTCCGGATCCCACGTGAGCGTGCGGAGATCCATCAGCATCGTCCGTGCTGCATTGGTGACGTCGGTGACGTGCACGCCGTCGACAGGTCCACCGGTCATTCGCCACAACAGATAGGAATCGATCGTGCCGAAAAGCAGGTCACCACGGGTCGCAGCGGCACGGGCGCCGTCGACCTGGTCGAGGATCCACGCCGCCTTGGGGCCGGCGAAATAGGTGGCGAGGGGAAGGCCGGTGGTGGCTCGGAACCGATCCGGGCCGCCGTGGGCGGCCAACCGGGCACAGATCTGTTGGGTCCGGGTGTCCTGCCAGACGATGGCCGGGTGGATCGGCCGGCCGGTCGTCCGGTCCCAGACAACGGTGGTCTCCCGCTGGTTGGTGATGCCCAGGGCGACGATGTCGGCGGTGGTCGCACCGATGCGGGCCAGAGCACCCGTGACGACGTCTCCGGTGTTGGCCCAGATCTCCTCCGGGTCGTGTTCGACCCAGCCGGGCCGTGGAAAGTGCTGAGCGTGCTCGCGTTGATGTGCCGCGACCGGCCGGCCCGCATGGTCGATGAGCAGGCATCGCGTGCTCGTCGTCCCCTGGTCGATGGCGGCGACATACCCCGTCATGCTGAACCCTCCACAGTGACGACCAGCGCGTGATCAAGCCTATGAGGTCGCCCTAGAGTGCCGGTGTGCGTGCCCGTGAACTGGCCGAACCGTTCCCTGTCGT
>DASSDH010000109.1:0-46404 GCA_035697245.1 Jiangellaceae bacterium | reverse complement strand
GTGATGACACCAGCGACGACGGTCAGTGGCGTGGCCGCGCTGATCACGAAGAAGACGACGGCGGGGACGCCGAGTCTGTTGTGGGCCAGTGTCCTCGACACACTGTCGGCGCCCAACCGGCTCGCATGGGACATGAGGACTCCTTAGTCCTTGTGGTTACGAATGGGGGCTGAGGGTGGCATCACCCACAGCTGCTTCGGTATGGCTCAGGATCTCGCGCAGCGAAATCGGCAACGACGCCACCGCGGCCGCGATGTTGCGCAGCGTCACAGCGTCGCCGTCCCACCACACTTGCTTGGTCAGGCCGGTGACAGCGACCAGTCCGGCGAGCATGGCGTCGGGAAAATCCAGCGGGTCGCCGCGGCCGACGAGCACATTGAGCCGGTCGGCTGGCCACACCGCCATGTTCACGTCGGTCGGCATATACCGGACGACGGTCCCCCACGGTCGTCGCGTCTTGCTGGGCTCCACGTGACCGGCTCGGCTGAGCCGGACGCCGACACGCTCGAGGGCTCCCTGGCTGAAGAACAACAGCCATGTTCGCAGCGAACGGTTCTGCCGATCCGCGCCAAGTTGGCGCAGGATGCGGTACCCGAGATCGTCCTCCGGCACAGCTTGGCCATCGACGACGGTCAGCGTCCCGTTCGCCACGTCGATGTTGCCGTGCAGCACCAGTTCACCCAGCAGCCCACCGGCGAGACCGAGACCGGCGCTTCGGGCATTCAGCCGTAGCTTGCCCGTTTGAACGTCATGAGCGATGAAGAAGAACTCATCCGCCAGTGGCACCCGACGACACCTCCAATCCTCGTCTGCCGAGCAATGAGGAATCCGGGCTAACGAAGCAGCGTCGGCCACGAGACCGGACGCAGGGTGGGAGATCGTCGAGCCCGCGGCAATGACACTAGCGGAGTGTGCTGCTGGGTTTGATGGCAGGAAGGTGTCTTGACTGCCAGACGTTCTCCCTGTGTCCCGGTCAGAACCACGCCCGTAGTGTGTCGATGCGCACGGTCCAAGACAAGCCTTTCTCGCCGGGATTACTGGACAACTGTCGGAACCGGCCCCCAGTTTGACGCTGCAAGTGCTGGGCAGCGTCGAGGTACTGTCCGATGAGGGAGGTGGCAAGATGACGATTGCTCAGGCGAGTCAGTCCGGCCGGGTAGGTTCGGCGCCGGCGGGCACTCACCCGCTACAACGGTTGTCGGCTGAGGAGATACGGGCCGCGCGCGCGCTCTTCGAGCGGCATAGCCTGGTCGGCAAGACCACGAGGTTCGCCTTCCTCGGCCTCGAGGAGCCCGACAAGCGCACCGTATTGGATTTCTCGCCCGGAGAACCCGTCGACCGGCGGGTGCGTGCGGTGCTTCTCGACACCGCCACTGGTGCCGCCCAGATCGTCGTGGCGTCGATCACCAGAGGGGACATCGACTCGACGATGCAGGTGGACCCGGCCGTCGACGGGCAGCCAGCCGTACTACTCGAGGAACTCGAAACGGTCGACGAGATCGTCAAGGCCGACGACGGATGGCGAAACGCCCTGGCCCGACGCGGAATCACCGACCTGGATCTGGTGCGGTGCTGCCCGCTGTCCGCGGGCAATTTCGGTCTCTCCACCGAGCACGGGCGCCGGGTGCTACACGTCTTGTCGTTCCTTCAACACCGACCCGACGACCACTGCTGGGCTCATCCGATCGACGGGATCGTCGCCTACGTCGACCTTGTCGCGCGGCGAGTCATCGACCTGATCGACGACGAGTATCTGCCGGTTCCCGAAGAAGAGGGCAACGTCGACGACGTTGCCTATACCGGCCCGCCACGCACCAGCTTGAAGCCCATCGAGATCACCCAGCCGGAGGGGGCCAGCTTCTCAGTCGACGACGATGTCGTGACGTGGCAGAACTGGACCTTCCGCGTCGGTTTCGACCCCCGGGAAGGGCTCGTTCTCCATCAGATCTCGTTCCGCGACGGTGACCGCGTCCGGCCGGTGATCTATCGGGCCTCGCTCGCGGAAATGGTCGTGCCATACGCGGACCCCAGCCCGGTCCGGTTCTGGCAAAGCTATTTCGACGTGGGGGAGTACCTCCTCGGCCAGCAGGTCAACTCACTGCAGCACGGCTGCGACTGCCTGGGCGAGATCCACTACTTCGATGCCGTTCTCGCCGCCGGAGACGGGAATCCCCGGGACATTCCCAATGCGATCTGCCTGCACGAAGAGGACTTTGGCGTGCTGTGGAAACACACCGATATCTTTACCGAGTCGGCCGAAACCAGAAGGCAACGTCGGCTGGTCATCTCGTTCTTCGTCACCGTCGGCAACTATGACTACGGCTTCTACTGGTACCTCTACCTCGACGGCACCATCCAGTTCGAGGTAAAGCCGACCGGTACTGTCTTCACCTCTGCCTACCGGCACGGGAGCCCGTACGCCACAGAGGTCGCTCCTGGCCTCGGTGCGCCATACCACCAGCATCTTTTCTGCGTACGGCTCGACATGATGATCGACGGCATGCCCAACGCCGTCGACGAGCTGGATGCCGTGCCTATTCCGATAGGCGACGACAATCCACACGGCAACGCGTTCACCCGCAGCGCCACCCGGCTGGCTACCGAGTCCGACGCAGCGCGAACCGCGAATTCAAGCGTCGCGCGGACTTGGCGGATCTCCAACCCGGACAGCACCAACCGTCTTGATCAACGCGTTGCCTACGAGCTCCGGCCCGAGGGGCGGCCGATTCTGCTGGCAGATCCCAACTCGTCAACAGCCCGGCGGGCGGCCTTCGCGACCAAGCACCTGTGGGTCACTCGGTACGACCCGGCCGAACGCTTTCCCGCCGGCGAACTGATCAACCAACATCCCGGTGGCGCCGGCCTGCCGGAGTTCGTGGCCAAGAACCGGCCGATCGACGGGGAAGACATCGTCGTCTGGCACTCCTTTGGAACCGTGCACTTCCCGCGTCCGGAAGATTGGCCAGTTATGCCGGTCGAGTACTGCGGCTTCACCCTCCGGCCAGTGGGCTTTTTCGACCGCAACCCCACCCTTGATGTCCCAGCCCATCTGGGCCATCACTGCGCTCCAGAAAGTCGGTCGACCGAACCACCTGAATCGGCTCTCAGCCTGCCCAGCGACCAGTAAGGAACGCAGCCGCCCACACCGACATGAGCGGCACGCTGAGGGTGAGGTAGACCCACAGCACCCAACGCCGCCGAACCGCGACGCCGGCGAGGATGATCCACAACGGCCACCAGAGCAGCGTCGCCCGCGGGACGGAGAAGTACCAGAACGATGTGCCAAACGCGACGACCTGTATCCCGATCCAGGTTGCTTCGCCCCAACGCCGCCACACGAGCAGTGCGACGGTGAGCGCCACGCCGATGACCATGGCGACGATCTCGGCGCGGAACATCCAGGCGAATCCTGGGGTCTGCGTTCCGCCGAAACTCGCGTCCCAGGTGTTGGCGAAGGTGTCCCATGGCGGGGTGAATTGGCGGTGCCACTCCTCCGCCTGGGCGTGTAGCCAGGCCAGCCAGTCACCTGTTGTGGAGCGCAGATAGATCATCCAGCCGGCCAGCGGCAGCGCCGGGACCGCAAGCCAGGGCAGGTCGGACCAGCGCTTGCCTGACGAAGTAAGCCACTGCACGACGAGGGCGATGGCCAGAAAGGCGCCGCTGACCCGGACCGTGCACGCCGCCGCCGCCAGCAGGCCCGCGTATATCCACCTGCCGCGTCGCGCCGACAGCCAAGCCGGGAAGGCGAGGCCGAGGAACAACGACTCGGTGTACGGCGCGGCCAGGAAAATGGCCGCCGGGGCGAAGACCCACATGATCACCGCGACGCGACCGGTCCCCACACCTCCGTCCAGGTCGCCGAGCCGGGCCAAGGCCACGGCGGCCACAACGCCCGCGACAAACGACACCAGCAGTCCGACGACCACGTGCCGGATGCCGAGCTCGGCCCCGAGGGCCAGTAACGCCGGCAAGCCGGGAAAGAACGCCTCGTTCGGGACGCCCGTCGGTTCGCCGCCGTACCCGTAGAGGGCGATTCCCCAAAAGTGATGGAAGTCCCACTGCTGCCACCGGTCGAGTAGGGGAACGACGAGTCCATTGGCGGCGAACAGCCAGCCGACGGCTCCGGCGACCACCCAGATAGACGCCCGGCTGGCCAGCCAGGCCAGCACCGCGTCGCGGTCGGTCTGGTTGATGCCCCGGAGTGCCGACCGCAGCCGGTCACCCGGCGTGGCCGGTTGCGTGTCGGCCGCACCTGCGAGAGCCATCTCCTCGTCGTTGATCATGATGGCACAGGCAGATAGGGCCGCACCGGGTCATGCAGAGGATGCAGCAAGTCCCGGACTACAACGGCACACAGCCAGCCCAGGCAGCCGATCCGGATGGCCGTCGCTATCGCGTAGCCGCGAGAACCGATCAGCGGATTGCTGCTGTCGTAGAGGGTCGCGAGGTGCCACCACACGACTACGAAGTACAGCACCTCACCCGCCTGCCAGATCAGCAGGTCGCGCCACCGCGGTCGGGCCAGAGCCGCCAACGGCAGCAGCCATAGCCCGTACTGCGGAGACCAAACCTTGTTGACGAGCAAGAAGGCCGCCACGGCAAGGAACGCCAGCTGCGCCAGCCGCGGAGGTTGTGGAGCGATGAAGGCGAGCACCACGATCGGGATCAGTAGTGCGACGGCGAACACGACAAGCAACGGGTTCAGCCGATCTGGCAGCAGCCCTGGTGCGAGTTGATCCAGCACGTACCACGGAGACCCGAAGTCGGCGCCGCGGTCCGCGTTGAATACGAAGAACTGCCGCCAGCCATCGGGTGCCCAGAGATAGACCGGCAGGTTGACTGCGATCCACGCGACGATCGTGGCCCCGACCGCGACGACAAATCGGGAAATGGCACGTGGACGATCGGGCTCCCGCAGAGTGACCAGGAGCAGCGGGCCGAGAAGGAGCAGCGGGTAGAGCTTCGCAGCACCGCCCAGCCCGACCAGCAGACCGGCCAGCACGGGCCGCTCCCGGGTCCAGGCAAGAATCGCCAGGGATGTCAGCGCCACCGCGAACAGATCCCAGTTGATCGTCGCTGTCAGCAACAGCACAGGGGATGCCGCGACGAGCATGCCATCCCATGGTCGGCGACTAATGGTGCGGGCCGTGGCGACAACGACCACCAGTGCGGCGATACCCATCAGCACAGCGGTGACGTCATAGAAACGGACGCTCTCGGCGAGCAGCTGTGCGCCGGAATCGGTCGGATCAGTGGCTGTCAACACGCGCGCGACGGCCGCTGACAACTGCATCACCGCTCCGGTGACCACCGGGTACTCCAGCGGCGCGTCTCGATAGGCCAGACCATCGGCCAGCCCGCGTTCTCGATACAGAAAGGCCACATCGCTGTAGCACAGGCCAGTCCACAGCGCGCGGTCCTCGCGTTGATCCCACCCGTCGGACCGGCAACCGGCATCGGCGAGGACACCCAGCCCAAGGACCACGCAGGCAACTGCGAGGGCCACCCGGACCGGTCCCCACCAGCCTTGACCCGGTGCCGCACGCCGGCCAACCGGGCCGCCCACTGCCTCGCTGAGGGACGCGACCACGGGGTCGTCGCGGCTCGGCAGCGCGATCGGCTGGTTCACCGGGGCGACGTTAGCCGTCGCGGCAGGCATCGGTTGCTAGGGCTGTGAATCCGGCGCCGACACGACGATGGTCACAGTGGACCCCAGCGGCGCCGCCGTCCCGCCGCCTGGATCCTGACCGATGACCTGGCCGGCCGGAGCCTGGTCGGACTGCTGCTCAACGGCGACCTTGAAGCCTGCGTCCTGCATCGCCCTCCGGGCCTGATTCACCTGCATGCCGATCACGTTCGGCACATCGACGTCCTGCTGCACGGGCTCGACCGAGACGACGATAGTGACGGTCGAGCCCGGCGGCGCCGTCCCCCCGCCGGGACTCTGGTCGATCACCAGGCCGGCCGGCACCTGGTCGGTCTCCTGCTGCTCGACGGCGACCTGGAAGCCGGCATGCTGCAAGATCTGCTCGGCCTGCTGCTGCGGCCGGCCCAGCACCGAGGGCACCTCCAGGCCAGGATCTTCGGTGGGTGTTTGGACGACCGTCTCGCAGTCCGGCGGGGTCCCTTCGGTGCCCGGCGGGCACGTCTCGGGGGTGGGCGTCGGGGTCGGGGTCGGGCTGAGATCCTCGCCGATCTCGGAGCGCTCCGGGAAGTCCATGATCTCTGCGCCGTCCAAAGCGGCGCTCATGAACGCGGTCCAGGTTCGAGCCGGATACTGACCGCCCGCGAAGGTGTCCAAGCCGCCCGTGCCGTCCAGCGAGAGCATTGTCGGCGTCTCAGCCGCGTAGTCGGTCTTGAAGTAGGCGACCGACGCGGCAAGCTGCGGGGTGAACCCGGAGAACCAGGAACCCAGATCCTCCGCCTGCCCGGTCTTACCAGCGGCTGGCCGGCCGAGCTCCCGGGCCGCCCGCCCGGTGCCGTTCTCGACGACTTGCGTCATCGCATATGTCACCTCGGCGGTGACCTCAGGCTCGATGACCTGCTCCGGCTCGGGTTCGACCTCATGGCGTACCGCGCCCGACACGTCAGTGACCTTCTGCACCGTGTACCAGTCCACCTGTTTGCCCTGTGCGGCGATGGTGGCATACGCGTCGGCCATCTGAACCGAGCTGATGGATGCGGTTCCGAGGGTGATCCGCCCGTCCGGCTTCAGGCCCGGTGCATCGTCCGGGATCCCGGCGCGGACCATCGCGTCCATGACCTTGGCCGGGCCGAGTTGCAACGTGAGGTCGACGAAGGCGGTGTTGATGGAGTTCTCGGTGGCGTACAGCAAGTCGACATACCGGCCGTAGTCGGTGTCCCCTTCGTTGTTGACGGGCTTGCCCAGCTTGGGGTCGTCCAACGGAGAGTCGCCCCAGAACCGGCTCTTCAGCGAGATGTCGTTCTCGAACGCAGCGGTCAGGGTGAACGGCTTGACCGTCGACCCCGCTTGCGGCGTCGCATCGATCGCGTCGTTGAAACTCTGGTTGACCGCATCCGCACCGCCGTACATGGCCACGACGGCACCGTCGCCCGGAACCACGGCCGCCAGTCCGATGTGCAGGTTCTCGACGTTCTCGGTCGGCGCTTCCTCCGTGACGGCGGTGATCGCGGCGGCCTGGGCCTTGGCGTCGAAAGTTGTGACGACGCGCAGTCCGCCCGTCTCGATCTCCGCCGGCTCGATGCCGGCCGCGACCAGCTCCTTCTTCACCTGTTGCAGCAAGTACCCGTTGGGCCCGCCGAACGTGTTGTTCTTCTGCTCGGGCAAGATCGTCGGCGGAACCACGGCGGCTGCTGTCGCCGCGTCCAGCCATCCCTTCTCGACCATGCCATCGAGCACGTACTGGAAGCGCTCGGTGAAGCGTTGCAGGTTCTCCTCACCGAGGGTCGGGTCGTAGTTGCCCGGATTACGGAGAATGGCTGCCAGCGCGGCGCCCTCCTCCAGGGTGAGCTCGCTGATCGGCTTGCCGAAGTACGACTTTGCTGCCGTCTGGACCCCGTAGGTGCCGCGGCCGAACCAGATGGTGTTGAGGTAGTCCTGCAGGATCTGGTCCTTGTCCATCTGCTGGTCGATCTTGACTGCTATGAACAATTCGCGGATCTTCCGGGTGAGCGTTCGTTCTTGGGTCAGGTAGTAGTTCTTGACGTACTGCTGGGTGATTCCCGATCCGCCGCCAGTGATCTCCCCGCCCCGCACGCTGGACCAGGCCGCGCGGACGATGCCAACCGGATCGAAGCCACTGTTCTCGTAGAAACTGCGGTCCTCCGCGGCGATCACCGCCTGCTGTACGTGCGGAGGGATGTCCTCGATGCCGACGCTCTCTCGATTCTCCGCACTGAACCGGCCGAGCTCGGTCTTACCGTCGTTCCAGTAGACGATGGTCGCCTGGGAACGCGAGAAGTCGTTCGCCTCCGGGATGTCGGTCATTGCGAAGGCAACTCCGACGCCGAGGATTCCGAGGAATGCTAGGGCTAGGGCGCCGAGGCCGAGCGCCTTCCAGCTCAGAATCCTGCGCCATCCGCGACGGCGGGCCCGGCCATCCGTCCCTACCGCTCTGCGCCGCTCATCGGCTGGCGTGGAATCCGACTGCCGAGGTGCCGACGCCGTCTGCACGGAGCGCACGGCATCTCGCCGGCGTCGGCCGGCTGGGCGGCGTCGTTCGTTGCTCACAGGGGATCTCTGTTGGTGTGGACTGGGTCAAAGACAGGTCAAGCTCGGTCACGGCACCATCACCAGGGTACGACTACCGTCCTACGCAGTCAGATGGAGGGCCGCCAGCAGGGCATTCTCGCCGCTACTTGCGCCGAGGCTCCGCGCACCATATGGTCCAATCTATCACTGGGATGTATCGCACCGATACATCGCACTGAGATTCTCCAGAGAGGCAGCACGGAGTTGGGAAAGCGTGCAGAAGCGCTGGAGCTGGCCGTCCTCGGCCTTCTCCACGACGCCCCTATGCACGGGTACGAGCTTCGCAAGCAAGTGAATGCACTGCTCGGGTGGGGCCGAGCGTTCTCGTACGGCACTCTCTATCCCTGCCTGAAGGAGCTCCTTCGTCGCGGATATCTGGTGGAGGACGCCTCCGGCGAGCCGGCATACCTCGGAAACCGACGGAGCAAGATCGTCTATAAACTCACCGCGGAGGGCAAGGAGCGCTTCGCCGACCTACTCGGCCAGGCGGGTCCATCGTCCTGGGACGACGAGCAGTTCGGTGTGCACTTCGCCTTCTTTGCGCGAGCCGACGCCGCCACTCGCTTGCGGATTCTCGAGGGTCGCCGCAGCCGGCTCCAGGAACGGCTCGAGCAGTTCCGCTCGGCGGTGCAGCGGACCCGTCGCCGGCTCGACATCTACACCCTCGAGCTGCAGAACCACGGGTTGGAGTCGGTGGAGCGGGAGGTCCGCTGGCTCGACGAACTCATTGCGTCGGAGCGGCGAGAGTCAGATCTGGGGGGCCACCAAGTCAAGAGGCGGGGCGCCGCGTCCCGCCCGCGAGCCGGTTCACCGGTCCGCCCTGCAGAGTGAGAAGGGAACCAGAGCCGATGAGCTCGATCCGGGTAGCAATCGTGGGCGTGGGCAACTGCTCCGCGTCCCTCGTCCAAGGCGTGCACTACTACCGCGACGCCGACCCCGCCCAGAAGGTGCCCGGGCTGATGCACGTTCAGTTCGGCGACTACCACGTGCGGGACGTCGAGTTCGTCGCCGCGTTCGACGTCGACGCCAAGAAGGTCGGCATCGACCTGGCGGATGCCATCGGCGCCAGCGAGAACAACACGATCAAGATCTGTGACGTGCCACCGACGGGCGTGATGGTCCAGCGTGGACACACTCTCGACGGACTCGGGAAGTACTACCGCGAGACGATCGCCGAGTCCGATGACGTCCCCGTCGATGTCGTCGCTGCTCTACGGGCGGCCCGGGCCGACGTCCTGGTGTGCTACCTGCCCGTGGGCTCCGAGCAAGCCGCCAAGTTCTACGCGCAGTGCGCGATCGAGGCCGGCGTTGCGTTCGTCAACGCGCTGCCGGTCTTCATCGCCGGAACGAAGGAGTGGGCCGACAAGTTCACCGCTGCCGGTGTGCCAATCATCGGCGACGACATCAAGTCCCAGATCGGCGCCACCATCACCCACCGTGTCCTCGCCAAGCTGTTCGGGGACCGCGGGGTCACCGTCGACCGCACGTACCAGCTCAACGTCGGTGGCAACATGGACTTCAAGAACATGCTCGAGCGCGAACGCCTGGAATCCAAGAAGGTCTCCAAGACGCAGTCGGTCACCTCTCAGCTGACCGACGAGATCGCCCCCCGGAACGTCCACATCGGACCGTCTGACTACGTCGCATGGCTCGACGACCGCAAGTGGGCGTTCATCCGCCTCGAGGGCCGGAACTTCGGCGACGTCCCGCTGAGCCTGGAGTACAAACTCGAGGTCTGGGACTCGCCCAACTCCGCCGGCATCGTCATCGACGCGATCAGGGCAGCGAAGATCGCCAAGGACCGCGGCATCGGCGGGCCGATCCTCTCGGCGTCGTCCTACTTCATGAAGTCACCGCCGGAGCAATACTCCGACGATGTATGCCGCGATCTTGTGGAGCGATTCATCGCTGGGGAGATCGAGCGCTGACCTTCCCGCTCGATGGTCCCGACACGATCGGTTTGGGGGATTGCCGATCATCGGGCACTCTAGAGCGTCCACTTCATGACTTTGCGGACCGCGGAGTATTGACACCTGCGGACCGGATGGGAAGCGTCGTCTACCGTTTCATGCCGTGTAACCGTGCAGCCGGGGCAGCGCCGTCCCGGCTGGACGCGGCTGCCGACCCTTGCCCCAGGGGAAGAACAGGAAGGATCGACCGATGACGTCCAACCCGCGAGGACACCGGAGCCCTGTTCCCGGAGTCGCCACGCGGGCCCGAACCGACGAGGGGGCGGCGGTCCCGGCCACCGGAGGCAAGCCGCGACCACACCGAATGGCGTCGGCATGGCAGTCATTCCTGCACGATCGAAGCGTCCGCTCGCGGATCGCGCTCCTGGTCCTGCTTCCGCTGATCGGTGCGCTCGTTCTGGGTGCCTTGGTCCTCCAGGACACCCTCGAACGGCTCCAGACTGCGACCGCCGTCGAGCGCAACCTCCAGGTGACCGTCGCCGCCCTCGACGTTGCCGAACGGCTGCAGGACGAGCGGGACATCTCCGGGCTCTTCGATGTCGGTGCCACCGGGCAGGGTGCGGTCGCTGATGCTCGCAACGCGACCGACGAGGCGATCGATGCTTTCAACGATCGGCTGGCGGAGCTTCCTGACGATGTCGACCCGGCGGTGGCCGAGGCACGGCGCGGCACGACTGTTCAGCTCGCCCTGCTCAATGCTTACCGCGGCTCCCGGGACATCGTGCTCGAGCCCTTCGACGAGGCCGGCGTCGAGGACTACCACCACATGGTCAACTCGCTGTTCCGGTTCGTGCAAGCCAGCGGCACTCAATCCGCCGACCCCGAACTCGTGCTCCAGATCGGCGCGCTGGACTCGCTGGCCCGGGCCACGGAGTCGGGCTCGATCGAGCGGGGTCTGCTTGCCCACGTGCTGGCCTCCGGAGAGCCGCTGTCGGATGCCGAGCGGCAACGCGAGGCGATCTCCAGGGGTGAGCAGGACAACCTGCTCGCGCGGTTTGTTGCACTCGCCGAGCCTGAGGTCAGGGCCCTGTATTACGGCCAGGTCCCGGCCGTTCGAGGGCCGATGGAGGAGATCCGCAACGCCGCCCTGGTGCCCGACGAGGAGCCCGATATCACGCCTGAGGCGTGGTACGAGGCCGCCACCACGCGCCTGGACGTGTTCGACGGAATACAGGACGTCGTCTCCGGTCAGGTGCTCAGCAAGGCGTCCGAGGCGGCCGGCCAGGCGCGGCTCGCCGCGATTCTCACCGGCGCGCTGGCCCTGGCACTCCTTGCCGCGACCGTCGTGCTGGCTCTCGCGGTCGCCCGCTCGATCAACGGTCCGCTTCGCCGTTTGCGCCGCGCGGCACTCGAGACCGCCGACATCGAATTGCCCGCGCTGGTGTCGCGGATCCACAACGACGGACCTGCCGTGGTGCGCAAGGTCGGCAACGCCGTCGAGCCAGAAGGCGCCGACGAGATCGGCCAAGTGGCGAACGCATTCAACGACGTCTACTCCACAGCGGTCCGGGTAGCGGGTGAACAGGCGCTGCTCCGGCAGAATCTGGACACGATCGTCGTCAACTTGTCTCGGCGTACGCAGTCGCTCGTCGACCGTCAGTTGGGCGAAATCGAGGGTCTGGAGTCGCGTGAACGTGACCCCGACCAGCTCGGAACCCTGTTCCGCATCGACCACCTCGCCACCCGTGTCCGCCGGCATGCCGAGAGCCTCCTGGTTCTGGCCGGCGTCGAGGAGATGCGCCGCGCGGGTACGGCAGCGCCGGTCCTCGATGTCGTCCGAACAGCGGTAGGCGAGGTCGAGCAGTATCCACGGGTGAAGTTCGGCGTCATGCCGACGGACCTGGTCACGGCCGGCGCCGTGGACGATATCGCACACCTCCTGGCCGAGTTGCTCGACAACGCCACCGAGTTCTCTGCGCCATCCACCCAGGTCATGATCACCAGTCAGCCCCTGCTCGGTGGCGGCCTGCGGATTCAAATTGCCGACACCGGCCTGGGCGTCGCGCCCGAGCAGCTGGCCGAACTCAACGAGCGGCTTCGAGAGCCCGGTGACATCGACGTTGCCGCGTCCAGAACGCTGGGGCTCTACGTCGTCGCCCGCTTGGCCGCACGGCATGGAATCCTCGTGCGCCTGGCGCCGGGAACCCCGAACGGCACGCTGGCCCAGGTCGATCTGCCGGCGTCGATCATCCTTTCCCCCCTGGACACTGGCGACCGGGTCATTCCAGCAGTAATCGAGGGGCCGCAGCCGATGCTGCTCGACGGCGACGCCGACGGTCGCCCGGCGCGCGAGGGCGAGCCGACGGCGGTGCCGCCTGCAGCCGGCACTGGCGAGCAGCTCCCGGTTCGGCCGCCCGGGCGCCCGTTGCAGCCCGTCAACGGCCAATTGAGCGGCGGCCAACCCGTCGGCCAGCCGGGCACCAACGGATCGGCTGCTCACCCTGGTGCTCGGCCATCCGAGGAATCGCCACGACAGCCGGTCCGCTCACTGCGTGCTCCAGAACCCCCACTGCCCGAGGCCGACTCGCCGATCTTCGAGCAGGTGAAGTCGGCATGGTTCCAAAGCGGTGGCGGCGAAATCGAGTGGTCCAGCCCGGCGGACGAGGGCTGGCTGCGAGCCGCCGCTGCGTTGAAGACCGCGGAGGAGGCCGCGAACGCACGTCGAGCCCATGCTTCCCCAGATGCCACCGCGTCCGTGCTGTCCGAACCCCCGCCGCCCTCCGTCGGCGATGACGCGCCGCCTCAGCCCGCCGACGAGCTGGCGTTCAGCTCGGCCGGCCTGCCTATGCGCCGCCGCGGCGCGACAATGATTCCCGGATCCATCGCCGAGCTGGCCGGCGAGGCGCCCGGCACCAGCCATGAGGCGACCCAGCAGGATGCCACCAAGGTCGCCTCGACGTTGTCCAACTTGCAACGCGGCGTCAGCCGCGGTCGGGAGGCCACCGGCGGATGGGTGCCGAAGCGGCCCGACGACCCCGAGAGGAGCGATCCGTGACCAGCGTCCGCACCGACGAGCTCGGCTGGTTGCTCGACCGGTTCGTCGACCGTACGCCGGGTGCGGCGCATGCCGTCGTCGTCTCTGCCGACGGCTTGCACTTGGCCGGTTCGCAGGGATTGCCCAGGGAGCGCGGCGAGCAACTCGCAGCTGTCGTGTCCGGCCTGGCCAGCCTGACCGTGGGGGCCTCGATGATCCTCGCTGCCGGCCAGGTCCAGCAGACCCTGGTGGAGATGTCGAAGGGATTTCTGCTGGTCATGGCCATCCGAGACGGGGCGCACCTGGCTGTGTTGTCTGGCGCGGACTCCGACCTGGGCCAGGTAGGTTACGAGATGGCGCTCTTGGTGGAGCGGGTCGGCGTGGTGCTGAGTCCGGCGGCACGGGTCGGGTGACCATGACGGCCCGAACGGAAGAAACCGATGGCGGCGCCTGACGGTGGGCGGGTCCGCCCATACCTGGCGACGCGCGGGCGTACCCGTCCGGTCCAGGAGACGGCACTCGAGGCGCTGGTGTCCTCGACCCGGGCTGGTCGCTCACGAAGCATCGACCCTGAGCCCGAGCGTGAGCGCATCTTGCGCATCTGCCACGCGCCCCGATCGGTCGCCGAGGTGGCAGCCATCGTGCGGATCCCGCTGGGCGTCGCCCGGGTCCTCGTTGCAGATCTCGAGGCCGAAGGCCTAGTCCACGTCGCGGATCCACATGTGGCCTACAGCGGCCGGGTGGAGCCAGCCCGCGACCTGAGTGTGCTCGAAAGGGTGAGGGATGGCCTTCGTCGACTCTGAGGTCGCGGACGGTGCGAACGCCGTCCACGATGCCCTCTCGGTCAAGATCGTCGTCGCCGGCGGCTTCGGCGTCGGGAAGACGACGTTAGTCGGAGCGGTCAGTGAGATCGAGCCGCTCCGCACCGAGGCCTTGATGACCGAGGCGTCCGCCCCGGTTGACGACCTGACGATGCTGCCGGACAAGACGACCACGACGGTGGCCATGGACTTCGGGCGAATCACCCTTGCCGAGGACCTCGTCCTGTACCTGTTCGGCACACCCGGCCAGGACCGGTTCTGGTTCATGTGGGATGACATCACCCGGGGTGCCATCGGTGCGGTCGTGCTGGTGGACACCCGGCGGCTCGCTGACTGCTTCGGGGCCGTCGACTATGTCGAACAACGCGGCATCCCGTTCATCGTGGCGCTCAACGCATTCGACGGAATTCTCCTGCACGACGTCGACGAGGTCCGCGAGGCGCTCCAGCTCGGACCCGAGGTGCCGTTTGTCGTGACCGATGCCCGTGAGCGAGAGTCGGTGAAGAACGTGCTTGTCACCCTCGTCGAGCATGCCATGGCGATCGTCCGGCAAGGCTGACGGGCCAGCATCCCGCCTAGGCTTCGGGTGTGGGCCCGGCCGGCGCGTTCGTCGCGGACCTGCGCACCGTCCTGCGTGGGCGCGGATTTCGGCGCCTCTTCGCCATCCGAGTGTGCGGGCAGCTCGGCGACGGCGCCTTCCAGGTGGCGATGGCGTCATACGTGTTTTTCTCACCGGAGCGCCATGCCACCGCGCCTGCGGCAGCGCAGGCGTTCGCGGTCCTGCTCTTGCCGTACTCGCTGGTCGGGCCGTTCGCGGGTGTGGTCTTGGACCGGTGGCGACGACGGCAGGTGCTGCTGGTCGCCAATATCGTTCGCGCTGCGTTGGTGGTGCTCGTAGCCGGCCTCGTCGCCGGCGGTGGCGCGGGGATCGCGCTGTTCTCGACGGCGCTCGCGGTACTCTCCGCCAACCGTTTCATCCTGGCTGGTTTGAGCGCCTCACTCCCCCATGTCGTTCCTCGGAACGAGTTGGTCATGGCAAACGCGGTGTTCCCGACGAGCGGGACGGCAGCCGCGATGTCGGGCATTGCGTTGGGGTTCTTGGTTCGTCAGCTCACCGGCTCGGACCTCGTTCTCGCACTTGCCACGGCTGCGCTCTACCTGTCGGCAGGGCTGCTGGCATTGCTTTTGCATCGGGATCTGCTCGGGCCTGACGACGACCCGCAACGTCCCTCCGCCCGGGCCGCGATCCGCAATGTCGTGGCAGGCCTGATCGAGGCGGGCAGGCATGTCGGCCAACGGCGGCCGGCGGCTTGGGGTCTTACGGTGATCGGGGCCCACCGCTTCTTCTACGGCATCTCGACCGTGGCCATGATCCTGCTCTGCCGCAACTACTTCCACGAACCAATCGAGGTCGATGCGGGACTCGCCACGCTTGCCTCGGTCCTGGCCATCTCGGGGATCGGCTTCGTGGTCGCAGCACTGGCCACTCCGATCGCAGCGCGGCGGATGCGCAAGGAGACCTGGATCGTCATCCTGCTGACTATCGGCGCCGTCGTCGGCATCGTTCCCGGTGCCCTGTTCACACTGCCGGCGATCTTGATCGCGGCATTCTTCCTGGGAATCGTCGCGCAGGGCATCAAGATCGTCGTGGACACGTTGGTCCAACAGAACGTGGACGACGCGTTTCGCGGCCGGGTGTTCTCCTTTTACGACGTCTTGTTCAACGTGACGTTCGTCGCCGCCGCGACGTTCGCGGCGTTGACGTTGCCTCAGTCGGGCAAGTCCATTGCCGTCACCTGCATCGTGTCCGCTGGCTACGGCGCGACCGCGTTCTGGTACGCGAGAGTCAGTTCCCGCCGGCCCGACCAGGCTCCAGTCGTCAGCCCGGCGGCTCAGCCCGATCGAGTGGCCGAGTAGCGAGCCACGACCCATACAAATAACACGACAATCACCGGGCGGCGTTCTCCGGTTGGTCGGCCCACCAGCGCAGCAGCTCGTCGCGGGCTTTGTCGGCAGGCAGCGGGCCACGATCGAGGCGCAGCTCCAACAGATGCCGATACGCCCGGCCGACCAGCGGTCCCGGCGCAATACCGAGGATCTTCATGATCTGGTGACCGTCGAGGTCGGGCCGGATCGCGGCGAGCTCCTCCTGCGCGGACAGTTGCGCGATCCGTTCCTCCAGGCTGTCGTACGAGCGACGCAGCGCGAGGGCCTTGCGCTGGTTGCGGGTCGTGCAGTCCGCGCGCGTGAGCACATGCAGCCGCTCGAGCAGTTGGCCGGCATCACGTACGTATCTGCGAATCGCCGAGTCGGTCCACTCACCGCTCCCGTAGCCGTGGAACCGCAGGTGAAGTCCGACGAGCGCGGAGACGTCGTCGACCACGCTACCGGGGAATCTCAGCGCGCTCAGCCGCTTGCGAGCCATCTTGGCGCCGACGACGTCATGGTGGTGGAAACTCACGCCGCCGCCGGGCTCGAATCGACGAGTGCGGGGTTTGCCGATGTCGTGCAGCGCCGCGGCAAGCCGAGTCACGAGGTCGGGCCCGCCGTCAGGCAGGCGGTCCTCCAGCTCGATTGCCTGATCGAGGACTGTCAGCGAGTGTTCGTACACGTTCTTGTGCCGGTGATGCTCGTCGATCTCCATCCGCAACGCCGTCAGCTCCGGCAGGACCAGGTCCGCCAGGCCGGTGTCGACGAGCAGGGTGAGCCCGGGCCGGGGCCGGTCGGACAGGATCAGCTTCACCAACTCGTCCCGGATTCGCTCGGCGGACACGATGCCGATCCGGTCGGCCATGTTGGTCATCGCCGTGACGACCTCCGGGCTGACCTCGAAGCCGAGCTGCGCTGCGAACCGCGCGGCCCGAAGCATCCGCAGCGGGTCGTCGGAGAACGACGATTCCGGCGTCGACGGTGTCTGGATGACCCGGCGCGCCAGGTCGGTCAGACCATCGTGCGGATCGACGAATTCACGAGAAGGAAGCTTTACGGCCATCGCGTTGATCGTGAAATCCCGTCGAACCAGATCTTCGTAGATCGACTCGCCGTAGGAGACCTCCGGCTTTCGGCTTGCCGGGTCGTACGCGTCGGCGCGATAAGTCGTGACCTCGATGTGGAACCCGTTCTTGGTCGCACCGATGGTTCCGAATGCCGCGCCGACATCCCAGACAGAATCCGCCCATCCCGACAACAGGCGCTTGGTCTGCGCCGGATGCGCGGACGTGGCCAGGTCCAGGTCGTTGCCCAGCCGATCGAGCATCGCGTCGCGAACCGACCCGCCGACGAGCGCGATGTCGTGACCTGCGGCCGAGAATCGGGAGCCCAGTTCGTCGGCAACGGGCGCAATCCGCAGCAGCTGGCGGACGCCCCTGCGCTGGGCCTCGTTGGCGGGTCCGGTCACGGCGCACCAGCGTACGGGGGCGCAGATACCCTGGGTGGATGCCCGGCCTCCCGTCCCCCCCTGCGGACGGATTCGGTGATCGGCGCAATGGTGCGCGCCGCCGCCATGGCAACCGGGCGACCCCGCGTGGACGCCTGCGCTCAGTCCGGGAGACCTCCGCAGGCGGCCTGGTCGTCGATCGGATCAGTGCCGCGACTCGAGCGGCGTTGATCGGCCGCATCGACCGACGTGGGCGGCTGGAGTGGGTGCTGCCGAAGGGCCACGTCGAGCCGGGTGAGACGCCGGAGCAGGCCGCCGTACGGGAGGTGCGCGAGGAGACCGGCCTCGACGCCCGGGTCGTCTCCATGCTGGGGCCGATCGAATACTGGTTCGTCGCCGGTGACCGCCGGGTGCACAAGACAGTGCACCATTTCCTCCTCGAGGCGACCGGTGGCTTCCTGGGAACCGAGGAGCTCGAGGTGAGCGAAGTGGCGTGGGTGCCGCTCGACGAGCTCGCGACGCGGTTGCGCTACGCGTCTGAGCGTAGGCTGCTGGACCGGCTCCCCCAGTTGCTGCAAGAGGCGGACCCATCGTGACGCTTCGGCCCGTGCTCGTCGCGGTGGCGCTGACAACTGCGGTGACAGCACTCAGCGCGCCTGCCGTGCATGCTGGCGACCCTGGTCCGGCTGCTTTCGCGACCATCCAGACGGTCGATCCTGCTGTCCCGGCGCCGGGCGGCGACCTCGTCCTCGCCGGCACCGTCGTGAACACCGGAGAAGAGTCGCTGAGCGACGTCAACGCCATTCTCCGTTACAGCGCCATCCCCCTCGACGACCGCGTCGACGTTCGCCGCGTCGCTACCGACGACGACCTGAGATGGGGGCAGCGCGATGCCGACTTCTTCCACGAAGTCGATCCGGAGCTGGCACCAGGCGAGACGGCCGAGTTCATGCTCTCGATTCAGGTCGACGAGATCAACTTCGGCGATCCCGGCGTGTACGCCATCGGCGTCGACATCCGGGCGACCCCGGCCGACGGCGAGCGACTGACGCTCGCGACAACGCGAACCGTCGTGCCGTGGCTTCCCGATGCCGAAGCACTGGCAGCGGTGCCAGTCGCACTGCTCTGGCCACTTGCGACCGAACCTGCGTTGCTGCCCGACGGGACGCTGCTCACGGACGGCATGGCCGATCGGCTCGGACCCGACGGGACGCTCACCACCCTGGTGAAGGCACCCGGAAGTACCCCAGTCACGTGGGTAATCGACCCTGACCTGCTCACGACGGTCGCCACCATGACCGACGGCTATGGCGTCACCGGACCGGACGGCACGACGACCGAAGGGGTTGGCGCCGCTGATGCCGAATCCTGGCAGGAGGCGTACGCCGCAGCGACCGACGGTGACCAACTGTTCCTACTTCCCTACGCCAATCCTGACCTGCCAGCCATTGCGTCAGCAGGCGAGGACCTGGCCGCCGAGAGCGCCAGCGAAGCGGTCGACGCTACGCGGGAATGGGCAAGACGGGCGGGGGTGACAGGGGTCCGCGAGATTGCCTGGCCCGGAAGCGGTGTGGCCGACGATGCCACGCTGGCGGCGTTGGCGTCGGCCGGTGCGCACTCAGTCGTGCTGTCGGCCGACGCGGTGGAACCGTCGACCGACGCCGTTTCAGCTCAGGTCCGCACCGGACAGACCACTCTCGAGGCCGTCATCACCGACGACGGCCTCGAGGCAGCCATCGATGCCGTGCTCGGCGCGGACCCGGCGGCCGGGGTCACCGCGTTGCGGCAAGCGTGGCTGGCCGAGACCGCACTCGTCGCCCTTGCGGCCGACGACGACACACCGGTTTCCCAACCGCTGGTTGCGGCGCCGCCCTACGGTTGGCAGCCCTCGGCCGCTGTCGCGAAAGCGCTGGTCGAGGTCTGGACCATGACACCGTGGGTTCGGCCGGCCACGCTCGCCGATCTGCCGGCTCCTGTCCAAGGAACGCAGGTCCTCCTCGACTCAGCCGCGTCCGCCGCGCCGCCGCAGCTTCCGCGGGAAAACGTGGCAGCGGCAACGGACCTGCAACGCGCCTCCGCCAGCTACGCCGCGCTGCTCGCCGAGCCAGAGGCGTTGACCGCCGCGCTGCCGCTGTCGACGCTGCGCGCTGTGGCCACCGCGTGGCGGGCGGCTCTCGAGACCGGCGCCACGTATGCCGCCACCGGGACAGGCATGGTGTCGTCACGACTGAGCCAGGTTGCCGTGCTCATCCCCGAATCGGTCACCCTGTCCGGTGACAAGGGAACGTTCCCACTGACCGTCAGCAACGGGCTCCCCCAACCAGTGCTGGTCAGTGTCGACGTCCAGGCCGATTACCCGGACCGGATGTCGGTCGCCGACGTACCTCCACAGCGGGTGAACGCCGGGGAGAACGCCACGGTGGAGGTCACGGCCGAGGCCACGGCGAACGGCAAGGTTCCGGTGACCGTGCGCCTCACCGCTGCCGACGGGTCGTCACTCGGGCCGCCTCAACAGATGATCGTCAATGCCACCGACTACGGCGCGATCGGCTGGATCGTGGTCATCGCGGCGGTCTTCCTGTTCGCGACCGCAGCAGTGCTCCGCCTGATCCGGGCCCGCCGACGGCCGGCCCCGGACATCGCCGACCAGAAAGAGACGGCGGCCACGCCTGCGCCGCTGCGGGAGACCGCCCGGTGACGGTGAGCACCCAAGGCGGCTTGCTCGGCTCCAGCGCCATCATGGCCACCGGCACGGTGGTGTCGCGGATCACCGGCTTCGCCAAAGCGGCGGTGATCGCGGCAACGTTAGGGCTCGCAACTGTGACGGCCGACACGTTCAACGTGCCCAACGTCATCCCGACCACGCTCTACATCCTCGTCGGCGGCGGGATTTTGAACTCGGTGCTCGTTCCGGTGCTCGTGCGGGCAATCAAGGAAGACGCCGACGGCGGGGAAGCCTACAGCCAGCGGTTGTTCAGTGTGGTGGTCGTGGTCCTCGGGGCGGCCACGGTCGTAGCTGTGCTCGCCGCCCCGCTGATCGTCGCGACGTTCGTCAACTCGAAGTACCGCAGCCCCGAGTTGGAACCGTTCTTCGACAACATGGTGCTCTTTGCCCGATTCTGCCTGCCGCAGATCTTCTTCTACGGCCTGTACGTGTTGGTCGGGCAGATGCTGAACGCCCGCGGCCGGTTCGGGCCGATGATGTGGGCGCCGATACTCAACAACGTCGTCGTCATCAGCGTGTTCGCCTCGTACTTGCTCGTCGTGGGCCAGAAGACTCCCGAGCCCTTCACCGACGGGGAGATCCTCTTTCTGGGTCTGGGTTCGACGTGCGGGGTCGCCGTGCAGGCGCTTGCCCTGGTCCCGGTGCTGCGCCGGGCGGGATTCCACATCCGGCTGCGGACGGACTGGCGACGCGCCGGGCTCGGTCATGCTGCTCGGCTCGGGCTGTGGACGATCGCCTTCGTCCTGGTCAACCAGGTGGCCTACCTGTTCGTCGTCAAGGCAGCGACCGGAGGGTCGGCCCAGGCAGTAGTCGGCTCCGGAACATCGGGCGCGGGCTTCTCGGTCTACGCGAACGCGATGTTGATCACGATGGTTCCGCACTCGGTCATCACGGTGTCGCTGGCGACCGCCCTGCTGCCCAGGCTGTCCAGCCACGCCGCCGACGGCGACCTCACGCTGGTCCGGGACCGGCTGGTGAGCGGGATCAGGATCTGCCTGGCCGTGATCATCCCCGTGGCCGCCCTGCTCGCCGCATTGTCCGTCCCGCTCGTGGCTCTGCTGTTCGACCACGGCGCCGCCACCGGTGAGACCGGTGTGCTCGCGGTCACCCTGGTGGCCCTGCTTCCGGGCCTGGTCGCGTTCACCGTCCACTACCTCGTCTTGCGCGGCTTCTACGCACTCCAGGACACGCGCACACCGTTCTTCGTCCAGCTGTCGGTGGCAGGGACGATGGTGATCTCTGCCCTGCTGATCGCCGCGTTCGCGCCCTCCCGCGCAACGGTTCTGTTGGCCAGTGGCTACAGCGTGGCGTACATCCTCGGAGCCGCGGTCAGCATCGGATCACTCGGCCGGAGACTGACAGGCCTGCGCCGATGGCCACTGGTCCTGCACATCATTCGGCTGGCGATTCCTGCGGGGTTTGCGGCGTTGCTCGCGTACGGGCTGGCCGCGCTCCTCAATGACCTACTCGCCGGCCTACCTGGTTGGCTCGGCAACCTCCTCGCCGTCGCCGCGGGCGGAACCGTCGGCCTCACTGCGTTCGTCACGTTCGCCTATCTGGTCCGGATCTCGGAGGTCCGCGAAGCCGTCGCTCTGGTGAGGCGTCGGCTGGGCCGGACGCCGCCTAGCATGGACGTGCGGGACAGCGGGGTTGGCGACACGGAACCCCGTCCGAGAGCGGGAGAGCCGTGAGCGAGCAGGCCGGCCCCAGTCGCATCCTGGCCGGGCGCTACCGGGTCGAGGACCTCCTCGACCAGGTGGGAGGTGTGCGGTCCTGGCGGGCGGTCGACGAGGTTCTCAGCCGGGCTGTTTACGTCCAGACGCTGTCGGCCGACGACCCGCGGGCCGCGCGGATGACTGCCGCTGCCCGTGCCGCGGCACAGGTGCGCGACTCGCGGTTCCTGCAGGTGCTCGACGTCGACGTCGAGGATGGCGTGGCATACGTCGTGCGGGAGTGGACATCGGGCCGAAGTCTCACCACGGTCTTGGCCGACGGCCCACTCAGCTCCGAGCAAGCCGCTGCTTTGGCCCAGGAGGTTGCGGCGGCGATGGCCACCGCACACGAAGAGGGACTGACGCACCAGTTGCTCCGGCCGGGCAGCGTCGTCATCACCCCTGACGGGCGGGTCAAGATCGCCGGTCTCGCCACCGAAGCGGCGTTGCACGCGGCGAACAGCGCCGACCCAGCCGTGCTCGATGCCGCCGGCGTCGGCAGTCTGCTCTACGCCGCGCTCACTGCACGATGGCCCGGCGGGGCCGGCCACGGGCTGCCGGCCGCACCGCACATCGACGGCCGGGTCGCGTCGCCCCGGCAGGTCCGCCCCGGAGTCCCGCGCCTACTCGACGAGGTCGTCGACCGCACGCTCGGAAATTCGGCGCGCCACAACGAACCACCCTTGCGCAGTCCGGCCGATGTGCTCGAGGCCTTGACGGTGGGCGTGAGCGGGAGTCGGCTCAACGGCCTGATCGGCGGGTTCGGCGACGGCGGGACCGACACCGACCGGCCGCCGGCCGTGATCGACGATCCGGTGGTGTCACCGGCGCCCACCCCCGCACCGGCCCGACGGGCCCACGAGCCACCTCGACGGCGGTCCGGGCTCGCCCGCGCCTTGGGCGTGCTGGTCGGCACGCTGCTCCTCGGCGGGGTGACGCTGCTGGGTCTCGAACTCCTGCGCAGCACGGTCAACAGCGACGACGACGGCAGCGAACCCAGCCCCGAGGCGGCCCCGACGACGACCAGCGTCGCGGCGCCTCCTCCCGCGCCTGAAGCCGCACCGGTGGCGATCTCTGCTGCCACCGATTTCGACCCGCCGCCAGATGGCAGCGGCGATGAGAACCCGCAGGACACGCAACTCGCCATCGACGGCGACCCGTCGACCTCCTGGACCACTATGAGGTACTTCGACCCGATAGAGCTCCAGAAACCCGGGGTTGGCATCTACCTCGACCTGGGTGCCGCCGTCGCCGTCTCTGGTCTCAACCTGACCTTGGTCAGTCCCGATTCAGACATCGAGATTCGGGCTGCCCCGGAGGCCGCCGCTGAGCCGCCAGGAACCATCGACGAGTGGACCGTGGTGGCAGAGGCCGCGAAGACCGAACAGGCGGTGCCGGTAAGCCTTGACACGCCGGTCACGACCAGGTACGTGCTGGTGTGGTTCACGCGCCTGCCACCGGACGGCGGTGACTTCCGCGGCGGCGTGTCCGAGGTGGAGGTGCTCGGGTGAGCGACCCCGACGACGCGGAGCTGCTGCGCCGCCATGTCGCGGGAGACGACGAAGCGTTTGGCGTGCTCGTCCGTCGACATCGGGATCGGTTGTGGGCGGTCGCGCTGCGGACGCTCGGAAACCCCGAGGATGCCGCCGACGCCGTGCAGGACGCGTTGATCAACGCGTTTCGGCGGGCCTCCTCGTTCAGAGGCGATGCCTCCGTCACGACCTGGCTGCACCGGATCGTCGTCAACGCCTGCTTGGACCGGATCCGGCTGGCGGCTTCCCGGCCATCGGTGGCATGGAACGACGACCTTGATCCGCCCTCGTTGGGCCCTGATCCGGGCAGTCGTGCGGCGACCCGGCTCGACGTCGAGGCGGCGCTAGCGACGTTGCCCGCAGAGCAGCGACTCGCCGTCGTGCTGGTCGATATGGAGGGCTACCCGGTGGCGGAGGCCGCAGAGATGCTCGGCTGCCCGGTCGGGACGGTGAAGAGCCGGTGCGCTCGAGGGCGGGCGCGGCTACTCCCCCTGCTGGCCGCTGGGAACCCCGCACCCGCCCGCGACGTCACATCCACGCCAGCGCACGTGGACACCAGAGTTCTGGGAGGTGAGCCGTGACGACCGATGGCCACCTCGACGCCGTGGTGCTCGCGGAGTACGACGACGGCCTGCTCGACCAACCCGCGGCCACCGACGTCCGCGAGCACCTGGCGCAGTGTCCGACGTGTTCAGCGACCCTCAACGGACTCGGCGACGTCCGCGACCGACTGGCCGGGGCACCGGCAGAGATCACGATGCCCGCCGCCGTAGCCGCGCGCATCGATAGCGCGATCGCGGCCGAACGCGTGCAGGCTCGCCGTGAGCCTGTGCCCGCGTCGACGGCGACGATCCATCCGTTCCGTCGCCGACTTCCTCAGCTACTGGCGGCGGCGGCCACCGTTGCGGCTGTGGCCTTCGGTGGCTACGTCGTTGCTACCTCTGGTGGTGAGGACTCGGCTGACACGACGAGTGCGGAGGGTGCTGCCGCGGATTCCGGCGACGACAACGACAGCGGCGCAGTAGCGGGCAGCCTCGAGGACGAGGCAGCCGGTGGGGCGGAGGCTGCCGCGCCGGAGCCACCGCTACCGGCGCCTGCGGAGCGCACTACTCTTACCGAACAGATCCGGGCGGTCGCTGCCGCCGATCTCTCGGCCCGGGGTGACTCGAGGGCTTCGCCGCTGTTTGCCGCTGACTGCGGCCTCATGCTCGCCCGCGAGCTCGACACCGAACTGATCGGTGTCGCGAGTACCGACATCGGGCAACCTGGAGCAGTGCTCGTGGTCGTCGAGGCCGGCGAGGCAGGCGTTGCCCGAGGCTTCGTCCTGCCCGCCTGCGGTGCCGGTGTGGCCGAAGCGCTGCGCGAGCTCACCGTGCCGATCGAATGATGTTCGCCGCGTCCGTGGTCGCCAAGGCGTGGGAATGCCGGCAGCTTAAGATCCGTTGAGAGGGGCAGGATCGCAGGGACGCCTCAGTCGTTCCCGACGACCGTCATGGAAGGCACCAGATTGACCGACGTCCGTAACGTCATCATCATCGGCTCCGGCCCCGCGGGCTACACCGCCGCAATCTACGCGGCCCGGGCTCGGCTGGCCCCTCTCGTACTCGAGGGTTCGGTGAGCTGGGGCGGCGCATTGATGAACACCACCGAGGTCGAGAACTACCCCGGCTTCCGCGACGGGATCATGGGCCCCGCGTTGATGGACGAGATGCGCGCCCAGGCCGAGCGGTTCGGCGCCGAGATCATCACCGACGACGCCGAAGCGGTCGACCTCACCGGCGAGATCAAGATCGTTCGGGACGGTTCCGGCAACGAGTACCGGACCCGCACGGTAATCCTCGCCATGGGTTCGCGGTATCGCGAGCTCGGCCTGCCGAACGAGAAGCGGCTGTCCGGACATGGGGTCTCGTGGTGCGCCACCTGCGACGGCTTTTTCTTCCGCGACCAGGACATTGCTGTCGTCGGCGGCGGTGACTCCGCGATGGAAGAGGCGACCTTCTTGACCAGGTTTGCCCGGAAGGTGTACGTGATCCATCGCCGGGGCGAACTTCGGGCATCGAAGGTCATGCAGGAGCGAGCCTTCGCCAACGACAAGATCGAGTTCATCTGGAACGCCGAGGTCGTCGACATCCTCGGTGAGGACAAGGTCTCCGCCCTGACGCTGCGCGACACGGTCACCGGCGCGGTACGGAACCTTGCTGTGAGCGGCCTGTTCGTCGCGATCGGACACGACCCACGGTCGGAGCTTGTCGCCGGCCAGGTGCACCGGAACGAGAACGGCTACGTCCTGGTCGAGCATCCCACGACGCGGACGAACGTGATCGGCGTGTTCGCCGCCGGCGACCTGGTCGACCACATCTACCGGCAAGCCGTAACCGCGGCGGGCACCGGATGCGAGGCCGCGTTGGACGCGGAGCGGTTTCTCGCCGCATACGAAGACACCACGGCCGTCGTTGAACCCGCTGCCGAACTGGCGGCGGTCGAGCACTGACCATCGACTCATTCGGAAGGATCCCTGTGGGCGACATCAAACACGTCACCGACAATGACTTCGTTCAGACCGTGCTCGAGAACGACAAGCCGGTTCTGGTCGACTTCTGGGCCGAATGGTGCGGCCCGTGCCGGATGATCGCCCCGGTGCTGGAAGAGATCGCTGCCAACCAGAGCAAACTCGACATCGTCAAGCTCAACGTCGACGAGAACCCCGAGACTGCCGCCGCGTACCGGATCACTTCGATTCCGGCGCTGAACGTGTTCTCCGGCGGCCACGTTGTCAAGCAGATCATCGGCGCCAAACCCAAGGCGGCTCTCCTGCGCGACCTGGAGCCCTACACCGCCTGACGTCAAGGCGGAGGCCGACCCGCGGGTACGATCGCGGCAACGGTCAGACTTGCGGAGGGCGGCGCGGACCGATGACCCCCCAGCGCTACCGGCTCGGTGACACTGGCCCGGCCGTTGCGGAGATCCGGGCAAAGCTGCACCAACTCGGACTTCTCGACACGCGCGATTCGGACGTGTTCGACGACGACGTGTACCGGGCTGTCTTGCTGTTCCAGCAAGAACGAGGCCTGTCAGCCGATGGAGTCGTCGGCGCTACGACCTATCGCGTGCTCGACGAGGCCCGTTGGCGGCTTGGTGACCGTCTGCTGTCCTATGTGGTCGCCAACCCGCAGGCGGGTGACGACGTGCTCAGCTTGCAGCGGCGGCTCACCGAGTTGGGGTTCGAAGTGGGCCGGGTCGACGGAGTGTTCGGCCCGCGCACCGGTGAGGCACTGCGGGAGTTCCAGCGCAACGTGGGGCTGCCGGCAGACGGAACCTGCGGACCCGGCACCTTCAAGGCACTTGCCCGACTCGCGCCGATCGTCACCGGTGGCCGTCCCGACAACCTTCGGGCCCGGGAAGCCCTGCGGCTGGCGGGAGCCCGGCTGTCCGGCAAGATCGTCGTTGTCGACCCCGGCCACGGCGGACCGGACCGAGGGAACATCGGTCATGGTCTGGAAGAGGCGAGAATCGTCGAGGATCTCGCCGCGCGGATCGAGGGCAGGCTCGGCGCGACCGGTGTGCACGCCTATCTCACCCGCGGGACCGGGCTGACCGAGGAACTCGAGGAGTACACCCGCGCGCATTTTGCCAACGAGGCGAACGCCAATCTGGTCATATCACTGCATGTGGACGCCCACCCGAACCCGGTGGCCGCCGGCGTCGCTACTTACTTCTACGGCAGCGACCGCCCCGGCAGCGACCGGCCCGGCGTCAACAGCGTCATCGGCGAGACGTTCGCGGGTTTGATCCAGCGAGAGATCGTGGCCCGGACCGATCTCGCCGACTGTCGGAGCCATGCGAAGACATGGGACCTGCTACGCCATACCCGGATGGCGGCGGTTCGGGTCGAGCTCGGATACATCACCAACGAAGGCGACGCCGACCGCCTCGCCAGCCCCGCCTTCCGTGACGTGGTCGCCGAGGCCATCGTGGTCGCGGTCCAGCGGGTCTATCTTCCTTCCCACGAGGATGCTCAGACAGGAGCGCTGCGCCTGCGCGACCTGGCGGGAGCCTGAGATCGGGGAGGTCGTCGTGCACGCCGCGAGTCGGCGGTTGGCCGCCTTGACCCTCGACAATCTCGACGACCTCTCCCGGCCGTGCCGGTCCTGCGTGAGCTGGGAGCTCGATCCGGTCGCTGCTCAGCGGGCGCAGGACTCGGGAGACGTGGCGCTGGAAAAAGAGGCTTGGCTCTCCGCGGTCATGCTCGAGTGGGGCAGCTGTGGTTTCGTAGCATATGCCGGAAGCCAGCCCATTGGTCACGTTCTGTACGCGCCGCCGTCAATAGTTCCTCGGGCTGCCAGCTTTCCCACCAGTCCGGTCAGCCCGGACGCGATCCTGCTGGTGACCGCCTTCGTACAGGCGGAGCACCACGGAGGCGGAGTCGGCCGCTCTCTCGTTCAGGCGGCCGCGAAGGATCTGCTGCAGCGCGGCACCAGGGCCATTGAGGCGTTCGGTGACGCCCGGTGGGATCGGCCGGCGTGTCTCCTGCCCGCCGAGTACCTGTCCGCGCTCGGGTTCCAGATCGTTCGGCCGCATGACCGCTGGCCCCGTTTCCGGCTCGATCTGCGATCCACGGTGAACTGGCGCGAGGACGTGGAGGTCGCGGTCGAGCGCATTCTGGGCTCCGTCGTTCGAGAGCCGGCCCTGCGTCCGGTCTAGCCGCGCACCATCGCTGGCGCGGACGAACGGGGCTCGGGCGTATCGGCCCGGAGGTGTGCCGGCGCGTCGGTGGTCGTAATCGAGGTGATGATCCGTTCGAGGTCGTCGAGACTGGCGAACTCGATCGTGACCTTTCCCTTACGCCGGCCCAGCTCGACCCTGACTCGGGTGTCCAGGCGCTCGGAGAGTGTCGCCGCGATGTCGGCCAACCGCGGAGCGACCGGTTTGGGGGCCGGCGCGGCGCGGCGGTGAGGAGCCACATCGCCTCCGACCGCGACGATCTCCTCGACCGACCGCACGCTGAGGCCCTCGGCGACGATCCGCTGGGCGAGCCGTTCCTGCGCCGGCGCATCGGTCAGTGCCAGCAGGGCACGTGCATGACCTGCCGACAGGACGCCGGCCGCCACCCGGCGTTGGACGGCGGGCGGGAGCTTGAGCAGCCGCAAGGTGTTGGAGATCTGCGGCCGAGACCGCTGAATGCGGGTGGCAAGTTCGTCATGCGTGCAGCCGAAATCGTCGAGCAGCTGCTGGTACGCCGCCGCTTCCTCCAGCGGATTCAGGTTGCTGCGGTGCAGGTTCTCGAGCAGGGCATCGCGGAGCATGGCGTCGTCGTGAGTGTGGCGGACGATGGCGGGGATCGTCGCGAGGCCAGCCCGGACCGCTGCGCGCCACCGGCGCTCGCCCATGACCAGTTCGTATCGCCCACCCGGCAGTGCTCTTACGACGACCGGCTGCAGCAATCCGACTTCGCGGATCGACTCGACCAGCTCCGCCATGGCGTCTTCGTCGAAGACTGCCCGAGGCTGCCGCGGGTTGGGTGAGATCCCATCGACCGGAATCTCGCTGAAATGCGCTCCGGCCACGGGGACGAGCCCGGCTTCGGGCGCGTCGCCCGCCGCAGCCGTCCCCTCTGTTTCACGTGGAACAGCGGCGGCGCCGTCTCCTGTCTCTCCGTCGGAGCCGGTGAAGAACACGTCGACGGGCGCCGGGCGGGCTTCGGCGCCTCGGCTCTCCCGGATCGGACTCGTGGGAATCAACGCACCGAGCCCGCGGCCGAGTCCACGTCGACGCTCGCTCACAGCTTCTCCCTCCTGGTATCGCCAATCGCTGTCACCCCAGGAGCGCCCCGGATTGCCATCTCCCGAGCCGCCTCGAGATATGACAACGCCCCGCTCGATCCCGGGTCATAGGTCATCACCGTCTGTCCATAACTGGGCGCCTCGCTGACTCGAACCGAACGCGGAATGGTAGTCCGTAGCACCGTGTCGCCGAAGTGCCGACGAACCTCGTCGGCTACCTGTGCGGCCAATCGGGTTCGTCCGTCGTACATCGTCAGCAGGATGGTGGTGACCGCCAGCGCCGGATTCAGGTGGGCGCGTACCAAGTCGATGTTCTTGAGCAGTTGGCTCAGCCCTTCGAGGGCGTAGTACTCGCATTGGATCGGAATCAACACCTCGTCCCCGCCGACCAGGGCGTTCACTGTGAGCAGGCCGAGCGAGGGTGGACAGTCGATCAGCACGTAGTCGTACTGGACACCGTGTTCCTTGAGGTGGGCCCGCAGCGCTTTCTGCAGCCGCGACTCCCGGGCGACGACCGACACCAATTCGATCTCGGCGCCGGCGAGATCGATGGTCGCCGGAACACAGCGCAGCCTCTCCACGCCATCCACAGCCGTCACGATGTCCGCCATCGCCGCGCCGTCGACCAGCACGTCGTACACACTGGGGATGTCAGCATGATGGTCGATGCCGAGCGCGGTCGAGGCGTTGCCCTGCGGATCGAGGTCGATGACGAGCACGTCAAGGCCATGGAAGGCGAGCGCCGCGGCGAGGTTGACCGTCGTGGTCGTCTTTCCCACCCCGCCCTTCTGGTTGGCGACGACCATGATCCGAGTGACGGGGGGAGCCGGGAAGGGCGCACGCCGGTCGACCACGCGCAGCGCGGCAGCAGCCTGCTGCGCGATCGGGGTGTCCGTATCGAGCGCCGAGTCAGGCATCGGGGCCGACATCGCGATCTCGGCCGCCGCCATGACGCGGTTCATGGTCGTGCTCGCTGCAGGGGTGGCACCGCCAGCGCGCATCGGCGAGCCGGTCGGCTCGGCCGGCCGAGCGTCGTCGGGCCAACCGAGATGGGCACCTGCGGAACCGTCGCTTGAGTCGGCCGTGTCGGCGGTATGACCGGTCTCCGGCCAACCAAGCCCGGAAACCGTCGCCGACACGCTCAACTCCTCCTCGTCGTTCGCCATCGGGGTACAGCTTGGCCTACTCGAGTCCCGACTTCGACGATTGCGACCCGTGTCGGCGGTCGAACGATGCCGGAACCGTACTCGTCGACCCACCAGGACCTCGCGCCGATCCTGCGCAGAAGTGGCTCTGTCCGGTCCAGTTCGGCCTGGACCGATCGGCCCTTCAGCGCCACCATTCGGCCACCGGGCGCCAGCAAGGGCAGCGTCCACGGTACGAGCCGCTCCAACGGGGCGACCGCCCGAGCGGTGACGACATCAACGCTGAGCTCGGCGGTCAACTCCTCGGCACGCGCGCGCCGGACGGCAACGTTGCTCAATCCCAGCTGGGCCACCACCGCGATCAGGAAGTCGACCCGCCGCTGCGATGGTTCGACAAGGAACAGCGACAAGTCCGCTCGGACGATCGACACGACCACTCCCGGCAGGCCGGCGCCGGACCCGACGTCGGCGACCACGGCGCCGGGTGGTATGGCCGGGTGAACGACCGCGCAGTTGAGGATGTGCCGTGGCCAGATTCGCGGTACCTCATGCGGCCCGATCACCCCACGTTGAATGCCGTCAGTCACCAGCAGATCGACGTAGCGTTCCGCCAGCGGCAACCGATCGCCGAAGACGTCGCTGGCCACGGCCGGGGTCGAGGGCACAACTGTGCCCGCGGCGGAGTCGATGCCATGTTTCACGTGAAACACCGCTCGGCTCTACCGACGATCGACTCCATCACCGGAGTTCTCAGTTGGGCAGGACGACGACGAAACGTTCCGGCTCCTCACCCTCGGACTCACTGCGCAGGCCGGCGGCGGCGACCGCGTCGTGGATGACTTTTCGCTCGAACGGGGTCATCGGAACCAGCCGAACCGGCTCGCCACTGGTGCGAGCTTGCTGCGCCATCTGCCCGGCCAGCACGGTCAGCTCGGCACGTTTTCGAGCCCGAAAGCCGCCGATGTCGAGCATCAGCCTGCTGCGCTCCCCGGTCTCCCGAACGACAGCCAGCCTGGTGAGCTCTTGCAGCGCTTCGAGCACCTGCCCGTCATCGCCGACCAGCTCCTCGAGATCGGCGCCGACCACGGACACTACGGCGCGGTCGGCTTCGACATCCATGTCGATGTCCCCGTCGAAATCGGCGATGTCGAGTAGACCCTCGAGATAGTCGGCAGCGATGTCGCCCTCACGTTCGAGCCCGCGCAGCCGCTCCGGGTCGGCCTGTTGGTCAGCCGCGTCGGGCCCAGGATCCCCCATCGGCTGAACGGAATCGCTCATCTCGAGCTCCTCGCGGAGTGGCGACTCGACCGTCCTGGCCAAGCCAATTGGGTCATTTCTTCTTCTTGTTCCGCTGTGCGTTGCTTCGTCGTTGAGACCGGGTGTTCCGCTTGGGCTGCTGACGTACCGGCGGAGGAGGAGGAGCCGGTTCCGGCACCCCGCTGGCCGGGACGGCTTCGCCACGACGGCGTGCCTTTGCCTCCAGCCGCCGCCGGTGGGCCTCTTCCGCCGGTGTGCCCGGTGCCGGCATTCTTCGGATCACGTAGAACTGCTGCCCCATCGTCCAGATGTTGGAGGTGAGCCAGTAGAGGACGACGCCGAGCGGGAAATAAACCCCAGAGACGGCGAAGACCAGTGGCAACACGTAGAGAAGGATCTTCTGCTGCTGGGCGAACGGCCCCTCCATCGCTTCCTTCGGCATGTTCTTGCGCATGATCTGGCGCTGGGTGAGGAAGGTCGTCAGCGTCATCAGCACGACCATCACCATTGCGATGATCTTGGTCTGGATGTTCGGCGCATCCAGGAACGAGGCCGACAGCGGAGCTCCGAAGATCGTCGCAGCCTCTGCCGACTCGAACAGCTCCGGGTGGCTGACGAACGCGCCTCGTGGGATGTCTTTGGCGATCCCGTCCAGCACCCGAAACAGAGCAAACAGGAACGGCGCCTGCAAGATGATCGGCATGCACGAGGCGAACGGGTTCGTGCCAGTTTCCTTGTACAGCTTCATCGTCTCCTGCTGGAGACGTTCCCGGTCGCCTTTGTACTTCTTCTGAATCTCGCGGACCTTCGGCTGCAGCATTTGCATGTTCCGCTGCGCCTTGATCTGCCGCACGAACAGGGGGATCAGCATGATCCTGATCACGACGACCAGACCGATGATCGACAACGCCCAGTTGACTCCGTCATTGGGGATGCCGAGCAGCTCCGCGAACACCCAGTGCCAGCCGATCATGATCCAGCTGACCAGGAAGTAGAGGGGCGTCAGCAGAGTGTCCACGGGTGCTCAGGCTCCTTGCCCGGCTGGACGGGGGCTCTCAGCCGTACCCGCGGTGATCCCCCACCACCGATAGGAGCCGAGTGGCGGGACGAAATCCACTCCACCGGGCGTCCACGGATGGCAGCGGCCGAGCCGGCGCAGCGCCAGCCAGGAGCCCTTCAGGCTGCCGTGCGTCTCGATGGCGCTCAAGGCGTACGCGGAACAGGAGGGGTAGTAACGGCAGGTTTGGCCATAAAGCGGGCTGATCAGCAGTCGGTACGCCTTGAGCAGCGCCACTAGGACGCGGCTCATGAACGTTCACCTTCGTCCCGGCGGGACAGCGCTCGGTCCAGTACCGCGTCGAGGTCTCGGCCGAGCAGTGCGCTCGCAACGTTCGCCGCCTCGGCGTGGGCGCGTACCACGACCAGGGATCCATCCGGAAGGCGGCCGAGCCGTTCCCGGACGAGGTGACGGAGCCGACGGCGCACAGCGTTTCTCGTCACAGCACCACCGACGGCCCGGCCGACCACGAACCCGGCCCTGGCGGGCCGATCGTGACCAGTGTCGAGCACGTGCACGACCACGTAGCGGCCACCACTTCGGCCGCCATGGCGAACCGTGCCTCGATGTTCTCGGGTGAGCCGCAACCTGTTCCCGGGAGGCAGCACGCGAACCCCTCCCAGTGCCGTTGGCGTGATCGGGCCCGGCTCAGGCAGACAGCCGCGCACGGCCCTTGCGACGACGAGCGCCGATGATCCCTCGGCCAGCCCGGGTCCGCATGCGCAGCCGGAAGCCGTGGGTCCGAGCGCGGCGACGGTTGTTCGGCTGGAAGGTGCGCTTCACGTCCGGGCTCCATCGTTGACGAGCAGACAGTCAGAACCGACGACTACCCAGGCGTGTGGAATCACACACAGGTGTTCTGGGGCCCTCGTCGGACCGACCCACGGTACGTGCCGCGGTGCCACAGGGTCAAACCGGACCCGCCCCGCCCGACGGTGTTCCGACAGGCACCAAGTCGTCACCCATCGCATTCGACGAACGGTAATTCCGGACGCGACACGCCGGAAACCGCGAGACAACCTGTGGACACCGGTTGAACCCACCCGTTGGAGTTGTTACCGTCCCGGATTCGACCAGCGTCGTCACGGCGACGTGCCTGCCGGGGAGAAAACCGTGTTTGCGCAGGTCAGCACGTGTGTATGGGTAGGTGGAGGCACCGTCCTCTACGCTCCACACACTGTGGATGACCGTGTGGACTGCAGCGCGACGCCAGATGGCCAGCACCTGCTGCGCCGGACGCCGTATCGGCAGGGCTCGATCAAGGGGAGACAGTGTGAGCGATGAGCCGGGCGGCGATTTCGGTGCCGCATGGGGGGCCGCCCTGGCCACGTTGGACGACATCGAGATCGGCCCACAGCAGCGAGCGTTCTTGCAGCAGGCTCGCCCGCTCACCTTGGTCGAAGACACCGCTGTCGTAGCCGTGCCCAGCGACTTCGCACGCATTCAGCTCGAGCAACGACTGCGGCCGATGTTGGTCGAGGCTCTCGGCCGTGTTCTGGGCCGCCCGGTGGGCCTCGCCGTCAGTGTGGCGCCGTTCGCCGATGAGCCGCTCATGGTGCCGGGCTTCACCGAGTCGGCAGAAAGGGCCGAGAGCGTTGGTGGAGCTCCGCCCGTCAACGGCGAACCGTCCTTCGCTCCACACCCGGTACCCGACGTCACGCGCCGACCGGAGGTCGAACAGTCCCGGCTCAACCCACGCTACGCATTCGAGACGTTCGTCATCGGCTCGAGCAACCGCTTCGCCCACGCCGCCGCGGTCGCCGTGGCCGAGGCCCCCGGCAAGGCGTACAACCCGCTGCTGATCTACGGCGACTCTGGCCTGGGAAAGACTCACCTGCTGCATGCGATCGGCCACTACGTCCGCACGATCTACCCCGGCACCAGGGTTCGCTACGTGAGTTCGGAGGAGTTCACCAACGACTTCATCAACTCCATCCGCGACGACAAAGCATCAGCCTTCCAGCGCCGGTATCGCGACGTCGACGTGCTGCTCATCGACGACATCCAATTCCTCGAGGGGAAGATCCAGACCCAGGAGGAGTTCTTCCACACCTTCAACACACTGCACAACGCGACCAAGCAGATCGTCATCACCTCCGATCGGCCGCCCAAGCAGCTCTCAGCACTGGAGGACCGGCTCCGCAACCGGTTCGAATGGGGGCTGATCTGCGATGTCCAGCCGCCGGACCTGGAAACTCGGATTGCGATCTTGTCCAAGAAGGCCGACCAGGACCATCTGAACGTTCCGGCCGACGTGCTGGAATACATCGCCAGTCGAATTGCCACCAACATCCGCGAGCTGGAAGGTGCGCTGATCCGCGTCACCGCTTTCGCCAGTCTCAACCGGCAGCCGGTCGAACTGGCGTTGGCCGAGGCGGTTCTCCGCGACCTGGTTCCGACCGACGGCGTCCCGGAGATCACCGGTGCGACAATCATGGCGCAGACCGCCGCGTACTACGGGCTGACCATCGAAGACCTGCAGGGTTCGAGCCGGAGCCGGGTCTTGGTGACGGCCCGGCAGATCGCCATGTATCTGTGCCGCGAACTCACCGAGTTGTCGTTGCCGAAAATCGGACAGCTGTTCGGAGGGCGCGACCACACCACAGTGATGCACGCGGAACGAAAAATCCGGCACCTCATGGCCGAGCGACGCAGTGTGTACAACCAGGTGACGGAGTTGACCAACCGCATCAGGCAGCAGGCGAGGCAGTCGTGATCCACTTCGCACAGCATGTGAATAACTCTGTGGACGAGAAACTGTCATCGTGGGACTTCCTGGGGACGGATCCGATTCGGCCGTGGACCGAACCCGCCTTCCCCGGTCGGTCGGCTGCTGGCTGCACACCAATTCAACAGACCGACAAAGCTGCTGACCTGCGTCATGGCCGCTTGTGCACAGCTTCCACGGATGCGATGGTGACGACGAACAGCCATTTATCTATAACCGACCACCAACGTTCAACTCGGCACCAGGCTGTGGACAATGCTGCGCCTGACCAGGCTGTCAGACCGCCGTGGAAAGATGTCGTGCGAGCGCTCGGGCAGAGGATGGTGACGCCGTGAAGTTCCGGCTCGAGCGCGACGTGCTGGCCGATGCGGTCGCGTGGACCGCCCGCACCCTGCCGAACCGGCCGACCGTACCGGTCCTCGCCGGCCTGCGACTGGACGTCGCCGATGGAGCGGTCACGTTCTCGTCATTCGACTACGAGGTGTCCGGCCGGGTCACCGTTGACGGTGAGGTGGCTGACCCAGGCACCGTGCTGGTGTCCGGCCGGCTGCTCGCCGATATCGCCCGATCGCTGCCTGCTCGTCCGGTCGACATCGCTTCGGACGGCGCAAAGGTCGTCATCACCTGCGGGAGTGCCCGGTTCACCTTGCAGACGTTGCCCGTCGAAGAGTATCCGGAATTGCCGACTTTGCCCGAATCGTCGGGAACGATAGACGGCGCGGTTTTCGCGGAGGCGGTCAGCCAGGTGGCGGTAGCGGCCGGGCGGGACGACATGCTGCCAACGCTCACTGGCATTCGAGTCGAGATCGAAGGCGAGTCGGTGACCCTCGCGGCCACCGATCGCTACCGGCTCGCTGTTCGCGAGTTCACCTGGCGGCCCGAGCGGCCGGAGGTTTCCGCCATGGCGTTGGTGCCAGCGCGCACCTTGGTCGACACCGCGAAGACACTCGGCACCGAAGGCGAGGTCAGCCTGGCTCTGGGCGGAGCAGCCAATGACAGCCTGATCGGGCTTTCCGCGGGTGGGCGTCGAACCACCAGTCGGCTCATCGACGGTGAGTGGGTACCCAACTACCGCAGGCTGTTCCCGGCTCAGACCAGCACGGTGGCCCGAGTGGAGATGGCGGCATTGGTCGAGTCGGTGAAGCGGGTGTCTCTGGTGGCGGAGCGGAACACCCCTATTCGGCTGAGCTTCGATGACGGCCAGGTCGTGCTGGAGGCCGGCAGTGGTGAGGACGCGCAAGCGTCGGAGGCGCTTCCCGCCTCGATCGACGGTCCGGCCATCGCCACCGGCTTCAACCCTGGCTACCTACTCGACGGCCTGCAGGCGGTGGACGCTGCGTTTGCACACCTGTCCTTCACCGAGCCGCTCAAGCCGGCAGTCATCCAGGGAGCACCGGCAGCCGAAGAGGATCCAACCCCTGGCTACCGGTACCTGGCAATGCCCATCCGGCTGTCCAGCTGAGGTTGACTCCGGGGAGTCGACGGAAAGAGGAGTTCATGGAACTCGGTCTGGTCGGGCTGGGCCGCATGGGCGGCAACATGCGTGAACGCCTGCGTCGGGCCGGGCACACCGTGCTGGGCTACACGCGGAGCCCGGGGACTCGCGACGTGGACAGTCTGCCCGATCTGGTCGCTTCGCTGACGTCGCCGCGGGCGGTCTGGTTGATGATTCCCGCCGGCAAGCCCACCAGGTCGACGGTTGCGGAGCTGGCCACTCTCCTCGCGCCCGGCGACGTGGTCATCGACGGTGGCAACTCCCGCTGGACCGATGATCCCGTCAATGCCGAGGTGTTGGGCAAATATGGCATCGGGTATGTCGACTGCGGGGTTTCCGGCGGTGTCTGGGGGCTCGAGAACGGCTACGGACTGATGGCCGGCGGCTCGACCGCCGACATCGCCCGGCTGATGCCGATCTTCGACGCGCTGCGGCCGGAAGGACCTCGCGACGAAGGCTTTGCTCATGCCGGGCCAGTCGGTGCCGGACATTTCGCCAAGATGGTGCACAACGGGATCGAGTACGGCCTTATGCAGGCCTACGCGGAGGGTTACGAGCTGCTGGCTGCTGCGGCCGTGGTCGACAACGTGTCGGGCGTACTCAAGGCCTGGTCCCGCGGAACAGTCGTTCGGTCGTGGCTGCTGGACTTGTTGGTGGCGGCGCTGGAAGAGGATCCGCAGCTGACGGCACTCAAGGGGTATGTCGAGGACTCCGGCGAGGGCCGGTGGACGGTCGAGGAAGCGATCAACCACGCCGTACCGGCACCGGTGATCTCGGCGGCGCTGTTCGCTCGGTTCGCCTCTCGGCAGGAGGACTCGCCGGCGATGAAGGCGGTCGCGGCGTTGCGCCAGCAGTTCGGTGGCCACGCGGTTCTGCGTGCCGATCAAGCTGGGCCCAGCTCCGGGACGGGCGACGTGCGCGAGGACGTCACTCAGACCAGCGGGTCACCGGCCGCCGTCGACGAAGCGGCTGTTGCGGGTCAACCGGGTCCGACGTCGGGACCCGGCGACGTGCGGACCTGATGTACCTGTCGGACCTGTCGCTGGTCGATTTCCGGTCCTATTCCGAGGTCGAGCTGGCGCTCCAGTCCGGGGTGACAGCGTTCATCGGTGCGAACGGGCAGGGCAAGACCAACCTGGTCGAAGCCATCGGCTATCTGGCCGGTCTGGCCAGCCATCGGGTCGCGCAGGACGCGCCTCTGGTTCGGCTCGGTGCCGAACGCGCCGTCATCCGGGGCACGGTCGTCCGGGACAACCGGCCCACCCTGGTCGAGATCGAGGTCACCCCAGGCAGGACGAACCGAGCGAGGATCAACCGGGCGCCGGTGCCGCGGCCGCGGGAAGTGCTCGGGCTGGTGCGGTCGGTTCTGTTCGCGCCAGAGGACCTGGCGTTGGTGAAGGGCGATCCAGCCGAACGACGCCGCTTCCTCGACGATCTGTTGGTCGCTCGTGCGCCCCGTCTTGCCGGTACTCGGGCCGACTACGACCGGGTCCTCCGGCAACGCAATGCGCTGCTCAAGTCGGCGTCGGCATCGGTGCGCGCGAGTCGCGGCGGGATCGAGTCGCTCGACCTGCGAACTCTCGATGTGTGGGACACCCATCTGGCCCGCTCCGGAGCGGACCTGCTGGCCGCCCGGCTGGAGCTGGTCGAGATCCTGCGTCCGCTCGTCGCCAAGTCGTACGACGCGGTCGCCGACGGTATCGCCACCGGGGAGGCCCGCCTCGACTACCGCTCCTCGCTGGGCCCGGATGTGGAGCTGAGTCCTGACCGCGACCTGCTGACGGCGGCGATCATCGAGGCGACGGCCCGGTTCCGGCGCGACGAGATCGACCGCGGCCTTTCGTTGTTCGGCCCGCATCGCGATGACCTGGTGCTCGGACTCGGCCCGATGCCGGCGAAAGGGTTCGCGAGCCAGGGCGAGGCCTGGTCGTTCGCGTTGGCGCTCCGGTTGGCATCGTTCGACTTGTTGCGCGCCAACGGCGACGACCCCATTCTGTTACTCGACGATGTGTTTGCCGAGCTCGACGTAGGGCGGCGGGACCGGCTGGCCCGTCTCGTCGGGGAGGCAGAGCAGGTGCTTGTGACCGCCGCCGTCGCGGCGGACGTGCCGGAGACGCTGGCCGGTGCGAGAGTGGAAGTTGTGGACGGCGAACTGCGGACAGTCCGATGAATTGGCCGGACGGGTCGGAGTCGGTAAGCCCGGCGGATCCGAGCGGATCGGCTGCTGGTGGCTCGGCGGCGGACCGGGATCAAGAGGGGACCGAACTGGCGGAGGCGCTGGTCAATCGGTCCCGCGTGGGGAAGCGGCGGCCCGGCGCTCGCGACCGGCCGGCTACCGCGAGGACTCGGCGTGCACCACCCAGCGAGGGGTGGAGCGGGCCGGCTCGAGACGAGCGGGACCCGCAGCTGCTGGACCTCGCGGTCGAGCGGTTCGTCGATGAACACGGGTGGGGGCCGGAGATTGCTGTCCACGGCGTCGTGGCTCGCTGGGAGCAGGTGGTCGGCGCCGACGTTGCGGCGCACGTGCGGGTCGAGCGATACGCCGACGGCGAGGTGACCCTGCGCACCGACTCGACCGCGTGGGCGACCCAGATGCGCCTCCTCGCGCCGACCCTGGTCCGTCGGTTCAACGAGGAGACCGAAGACGGCATGGTCAGCCGGGTGGTCGTCCACGGACCACATGCGCCGAGTTGGCGGAAGGGGTCACGCAGCGTTCCCGGCCGCGGCCCCCGCGACACCTATGGCTGACCCCCCTGCCCTGTGGATACCCCCCACGCTTGCCCGCCTGGTGGTGTATAGGTAGGCATGGGCTCGTGGCCAGGTGAGCCGAGGTGGCCGGGTAGGGGGACTAGGGAATGATGCGTTCCGCGGTCAAAACCGGCTCAGAAGCCCGGAGAAAGCCCATCTAGCGCTGTCCACAGGGTAGACTGGAAGCACCTTCCAGGCCGCTCCGGCCGCGTACGGGTCATAGGCCCGCTGGCGCGCCCAGAGTGGCCTGGTCCCTGACAGGAGGTTGGTTCGCACGTGGCGCAGTGGGACACCGTGTTGAGATCGGGCGCGCCCGGTACGTACGACGCCAGCGACATCACCGTCCTCGAAGGCCTCGAAGCAGTTCGCAAGCGGCCGAGCATGTACATCGGCTCGACCGGTGAGCGCGGCCTGCATCACCTGGTCTACGAGGTCGTGGACAACGCCGTCGACGAAGCCCTGGCCGGCTTCTGCGACTCGATCGAGGTCACGCTGCTTCCCGGCGGCGGGGTCCGGGTCGTCGACGACGGCCGCGGCATTCCGGTCGACGAGCATCCGATCGAGCGCCGTCCGGCGGTCGAGGTTGTCCTCACCATGCTGCACGCGGGCGGCAAGTTCGGCGGCAGCGGCTACAAGGTGTCCGGCGGCCTACACGGGGTCGGCGTCTCCGTCGTCAACGCGCTGTCGAGTCGGCTCGACGTCGAGATCTTCCGCGACGGATATCGCTGGACGCAGTCGTACGGGCTGGGCGAGCCCGACGGGCCGCTTCGTCGGCGCGAACCTACCGACCGCACCGGAACCACCATCACGTTCTGGGCCAGCCCAGCCATCTTCGAAACCACCGACTACGACTTCGAAACCCTGTCAACTCGATTCCGAGAGATGGCGTTCCTCAACAAGGGTTTGACCATCACCCTCCGCGACGAGCGCCCGGAGGGCATCGACCCGGGTGCCGACGAAGACGTCGAGACGACCCAGACCTCAGCACCTCGGGAGGCGCGTTACCGGTACGACGGCGGCTTGGTCGACTACGTGACCCACCTCAACCGCGGCAAAGAGGCCGTGCACCGGAACATCGTCTCGTTCGAGGCCGAGTCCAACGGCGAGACGACTCAGGCCATGAGCCTCGAAGTGGCCATGCAGTGGAATGCCGCATTCACCGAATCCGTGCATACGTTCGCCAACACGATCAATACGCACGAAGGTGGCACCCATGAAGAGGGCTTCCGGGCGTCGCTGACCTGGCTGGTCAACAAGTTCGCCCGCGACTGGGGCATTCTCAAGGACAAGGACACCAACCTGACCGGCGACGACGTCCGCGAAGGCCTCACCGCGATCGTCAGCATCAAGATCGCCGAACCGCAGTTCGAGGGTCAGACCAAGACCAAACTGGGCAACACCGAGGCCAAGGCATTCACCCAGCGAATCGTCAACGAACAACTCGGCGCGTGGTTCGAGCAGAATCCCGCCGACGGGAAGGCCATCGCCCGCAAGGCGCACAGCGCTGCCGTCGCGCGAGTCGCAGCTCGCAAGGCCCGCGACGCTGCCCGCAGCCGCAAGGGTCTGCTCGGCGGTGGTGGGCTGCCCGGAAAGCTCGCCGACTGCCAGTCGACGAACCCGGAGGAATGCGAACTGTTCATCGTCGAAGGCGACTCGGCGGGCGGGCCGGCCAAGCAGGGCCGTGACCCGCGGGTCCAGGCGATCCTGCCCATCCGCGGCAAGATCCTCAACGTCGAAAAGGCGCGCCTGGACCGGATCCTGCAGAACCAGGAGGTCCAGGCGATCGTCAGCGCGCTGGGCACCGGGGTGCAGGACGAGTTCGACATCAACCGGCTGAGGTACTACAAGATTGTGTTGATGGCCGACGCGGACGTCGACGGCCAGCACATTCGGACCTTGCTGCTGACCCTGCTGTTCCGGTTCATGCGACCCGTGGTGGAGCTCGGGCACGTCTTCTTGGCCCAGCCGCCGCTGTACAAGATCAAGTGGACCGGCCGCGACGGCCCGGAGTACGCATACTCCGACCGAGAACGCGACGCCCTGAAAGCGACCGGACTCGCCGCTGGGAAGCGGCTGCCCAAGGAGGACCCGGTCCAGCGCTACAAGGGCCTCGGCGAGATGAACGACGATGAGCTGTGGGAGACCACGATGGATCCCACCCAGCGGATCCTGCTCCAGGTCACTCTCGAGGACGCGGCCCAGGCCGACGACATCTTCACCACCCTGATGGGTGAGGACGTCGAGAGCCGTCGCCAGTTCATCCAGCGCAACGCCCGCGACGTCCGTTTCCTCGACATCTAGTCCTCCCTGGGATCTTCATGAGCGACGACACCATCCCCACCGACGCCCTGCCGCCGGGCGGCCGGATCGAGCCGGTCGACCTGCAGGTCGAGATGCAACGCTCGTACCTCGACTACGCGATGAGCGTGATCGTCGGCCGAGCCTTGCCGGACGTACGGGATGGCCTCAAGCCCGTGCACCGCCGGGTGATCTACGCGATGTACGACGGTGGGTACCGTCCGGACCGGTCGTTCTCGAAATGCTCACGGGTCGTCGGCGACGTCATGGGGAACTACCACCCGCACGGCGACACGGCCATCTACGACACCCTGGTCCGGCTTGGACAGTGGTGGTCGATGCGCTATCGGCTTGTCCAGGGCCAGGGCAACTTCGGGTCCAGGGGCGACGACAAGCAAGCCGCCGCGCGATACACCGAGTGCAAAATGGCGCCGCTGGCCATGGAGATGGTCCGCGACATCGACGAGGACACCGTCGATTTCACCCCCAACTACGACAACAAGGGCACCGAGCCCGTCGTTTTGCCGGCCCGGTTCCCCAACCTTTTGGTCAATGGATCAGGCGGGATCGCCGTCGGCATGGCGACCAACATCCCGCCGCACAACCTGCGGGAGGTGGCGGCGGGGGTTCAGTGGTACCTCGACCATCCAGATGCCGGCAGCCAAGAGCTCCTTGCCGCATTGCTCCAGCGCGTCACGGGACCAGACTTCCCGACCGGCGGGCTCATCGTCGGCACGTCCGGAATCGAGCAGGCGTATCGCACCGGCCGCGCTCCGATCACCATGCGCGCCGTCGTCAGCGTCGAGGAGAACAAGCAGGGCCGCACCTGCCTGGTCATCTCCGAGCTGCCGTACCAAGTCAACCCCGACGCTCTCGTCCGCAAGATCGCCGAACTGGCCGACTCCGGCCGCGTTCCCGGAATCGCCGACCTCCGCGACGACTCCTCGTCCCGGACCGGAATGCGAATCATCGTCGTGCTCAAGCGCGACGCGGTGGCCTCGGTCGTCCGCAACAACCTCTACAAGCACACCCAGCTGCAGGAGACGTTCGGCGCCAACATGGTCGCGCTGGTGGACGGTGTGCCACGGACGCTGCCGCTCGACGCGTTCGTCCGGCACTGGGTGACCCACCAACTGGAGGTCGTTCGCCGGCGTACCGAGTTCCGGCTGCGGAAGAGGCGTGAGCGGCTGCACATCGTCAGCGGCCTGCTCAAGGCGATCGACGCGATCGACGAAGTCATCGCGCTGATCCGCCGCTCTCAGGACGTCGACGCCGCCCGCGACGGGCTCATCGAGCTGCTCGACATCGACGAGGTACAGGCGACCGCGATCCTGGACATGCAGCTTCGCCGGCTGACCGCGCTGTCGCGCGAGGAGCTGCAGATCGAGCGGGACCGGCTGGTCGCCGAGATCGCGGACCTCGAGGACGTGTTGCGCTCCGACGACCGCAAGCGGTCGATCATCCGCGACGAGCTGGCCGAGATCGTCGACAAGTACGGCGACGAGCGCCGGGCCCGGATCGTCCCGGCAGAAGGCGACCTGACCGCCGAGGACCTGATTCCCGAGGAGCCCGTCGTCGTCACCATCACCCGTGGCGGCTACGCCAAGCGCACGAAGGCGGACCTCTACCGTTCCCAGCGGCGCGGCGGCAAGGGCGTCCGTGGTGCCCAGCTGCGGGAGGACGACGTCGTCGAGCAGTTCTTCGTCACGACGACGCACCATTGGATCCTGTTCTTCACCAACCGCGGACGGGTGTACCGGGCGAAGGCCTATGAACTTCCCGAACTCGCCCGGGACGCCAAGGGCCAGCACGTCGCCAACCTGCTTGCCTTCCAGCCCGACGAGAAGATCGCCAAGGTGCTGGCCCTGCGCGACTACGAGCAGGCGCCCTACCTGGTGCTCGCCACCAAACACGGCCTGGTCAAAAAGACCCGGCTGACGGAGTACGACTCCAACCGGACCGGTGGGGTCATCGCCGTCGCCTTCCGCGACGAGGACGACGAGCTGATCGGTGCCGAGCTGGTATCGGCCGCCGACGACGTCCTGCTGGTCTCCCGCAAGGCGCAGGCGATCCGGTTTACTGCCACCGAAGAGCAGCTGCGTCCGATGGGACGCGTCACCGGTGGGGTCATCGGGATGAAGTTCCGCGAAGACGACGAATTGCTGTCGATGTCGGTCGTGCAGGACGGAACGGACTCCTTCGTGTTCACGGTCACCAACGGCGGATTCGCCAAACGGACCGCGGTCGAGCAGTATCGACCCCAAGGCCGCGGTGGCTTGGGCATCAAGGCCATGAAGATCAACGGTGATCGGGGCTCCCTGGTGGGCGCGCTGGTGGTCGTCGAGGGCGACGATGTATTGGCGATCCGGGCCTACGGTGGGGTGACACGGAGCCCGATTGGTGACGTACCGACCAAGGGACGTGACACCATGGGAGTGAGGTTCGTCGCTCTCGGCGCGGGGGACGCAGTCGTTGCGATCGCTCGCAATGCCGAGGACGATGCGGTGACGGAGCCGGCTCCACGTGGTCCGACGCCGGGTTCGGAGGGTGATAGCTCGTGACGGCACGCGACGGAATCGGACGTCCCACGCCCAGTTCCGATCTGCACGACGATGCACCCACGACGATTGATCCGGCGGTCGAGGGGTCGGCGGCCAACGGTGCAACCGGCAACGGGGGGCCGCGGTACAGCGCGGGCGCTGAACAAGTCGCCCGCGGCAGTCACGCCACCGCCAAGGCCTCGACGGCATACGAGGTGGCCGCCGCGCTGCGAGCGCAGGCGTCGCGAGCCGCTCAGGCGACCCGCGAAGCGGGCCGCCGAGTGCAGGACGCGTTGAATACGCAGCCGGACCCAGGCGCTGTCGTCGCGAACACAACCGCGAAGCCGACCGACACCCCGACCGCCGCGGCCGCTGTGGTCGCTGCGGCTGCGACCGCACCGGCGCACCCGCGACACGCTCCGGTCAGCGGGGCAGCTCCCAGCTCTGCAGCGGGGTCGGCGGCTGTGGGCGCCGCGGCGGCCATGGCGGCGACTGCCCGCACCGCACCACCGTCCTCCCGCGAGAGTGAGCTGTTGTCGTCGGCGTATCCGACCGAATCGCAGACCGCACCCGCGAATGCCGCAGGCGTGGAAACGAGCGTCGATCAGCCGCCGGCGGTCCAGGCCGAGAGCGGCCTGGCCCCGGAACACCACCCAGCCCAGGCTCGAGCAGGCGTCGACCCCGGTCCGGAGTACCGGTCACACCTGGACCTGGCCGGCCGGCAGGTCGTCGAGGCCGCGCCCGCGGCGGACTTGCACGATTCTGCCTTGGCCCCGGCACCGGAGGCCGATCCACTGGCGCCGGTGGTAGTTCCTTCCAGTGATCCGGTTCCGCGCGAGACCGGCGTGGTGGAGCCGGCACCGACGCATGTCAGCTTGGAAGCCGGACCCGCCGCGACGCAGCTGGCACCGCAGCCGATTCCGGTGCCCCCGCCGGCGCCGTCGGCTCGGCGCGGTGGGCGCGTCCGCAAGGCACGCCTACGCCTACTGCGGGTCGACCCGTGGTCGGTGATGAAGACGGCGTTCCTACTGTCAGTGGCGCTGGGCATCACCTTGTTCGTGGCAGTTGCCGTGTTGTGGTCCGTGCTGGATGCCGCCGGCGTTTTCACGGCCGTCGGTGACCTGGTGGCCGACCTGACGACGGCGGAGGGTAACCCCGAGTCCGCCTTCCGGCTGGAGAACTACACTGCCCTGTCCCGGGTGCTGGGCTTCACCACGTTGATCGCCGTGGTCGACGTCGTGCTCGTCACCGCCCTGGCGACGCTGGGTGCGTTCCTCTACAACCTTTCCGCGAACCTGCTCGGCGGCCTCGAGGTCACCCTCGCCGAGGACGACTGACCGAGTTTGGGCTGGCGTCGTACGCTGAGATAACCTGCTTCGGCGTCTGCGTCGGGCCTATAGCTCAGTCCGGTTAGAGCGCTTCCCTGATAAGGAAGAAGTCCCTGGTTCAAGTCCAGGTAGGCCCACCACCTGCATAAACGTCAGAGACGAGCATCGCCCTAGTTGATCCAGCCCGGCACTGCGTGGGATCTGGGTCATGCTGACTCTGACCGCTCCCGATATACCGGCCCGGAACATCGGCGCTGCAACCGGGCCGCGGCGGCGCGGAGAACCAACGAGCTTCGCCGACGCAAGGCCGAGTTCCGGCGGTAGGGCCCGTCACTTCCCCGCGCCGAGCCCCAGCCCGACGGGTTCCAGCGCCTGGGCTACCGATTCGCCGTACCCGAGGGGTTGGTACGCCTCAGAAGCTCCCGACCATGGGAGGGCGTGGGCGACCCACCCGACCGCAGCGCTGCGCCCTTCGATAGCGTCCTATCACCAGACGCGGATCCGTGGATTGTGATCGGGAAACGCCCGCTGACAACCAAGGTGTCTCTGGATCGTGGATCGCACAACTGATCGCGATTAAAGCCATCACGTACCAGCCGGAGGAGTGCAACCCGGTCGAGGACGATCGACCAGCCTCCCTCGGCGGCGAACCGGCACGGATGCGTGCCTTCCACTGCCCAATCGA
>DASSDH010000108.1:0-3370 GCA_035697245.1 Jiangellaceae bacterium | reverse complement strand
AGTCCGAGCCCAAGGTTGACCGCGGCGGCGAGGACTACCCCGATCGGTGGTTGTCCCGCTTCTCGGGCTGCGACAATCGCCCAGATGACCTGTCCGGCGATCGCGACGAAGAATGCCCACCACGCGGCGGCGGACGCATTGGCGATCGCACCGACGACGAGCGCGGCGACGGCCGGTGGGATCGCCGCCAGGATGATGGGGCTTTCCTCGCGCATGACGTGGGCCAGCCGATGCCGGTGGAACCGACCGTCGATCACGTAGTGCCCAAGAGTGCGCGAATAGACGTGCACGAGCCAGAACACGACACCGGTCGCGAGCAGGATGACGGCGAGCTCGACGGGCGGGACGCTCTCTTGCAGCGGCGCTTGGCCGACGACAACCGACGCAGCGAGCAGCGACCCGTAGACCGCGCCGGTCGCGTCCAGCCGCTCATGCCACCTGCTCCCAGTCTGGGTTGTCACGGCGCCGCCTCATCGGGCCGGTCCATCCACCACTCGGTGAATTCCGCGGCCCGGCCGTCGTCGCCGAACCGGATCACCCACAAGTTCGCGTACCGGTTGCCGTTGGTGTAGTCGACCTTGCCGGTGACGATGGCCGTGTCGCCGTGCACCAGCAGCGGCTCGAGCCAGGCTTGCCAGGTGCCGGGTTCGTCTCTGCGCTCGATCCAGTCCGCGGTGATCGCGTCGTGTCCGATCTTCGGAGCGGCGAACGGGCGGTCGCGATAGGCAGCGTCCGGAGTGAACAGCGCCGTGACCGCGGCCGGGTCGTTGCTGGCCCAGGCGGCCAGGTAACTTTCGATCCACCGTTGCGCATGGTCGATGTCGATGCTCTGCCGCACCCGTCGCTCCCTTCCTGTGTCCAGCGACCCTGGTCTACCACGCCGATGCCCAACCGGGGTGCGGGATCACGACCCAGACGGCGACAGCACAGAACTGTAGACGCCGACCGTCCGCGCCGTTACGCCGTCCCAGCCGAACTCGGCGACGGCGCGGCGACGGCCGGCGCGGCCCATCGACGCCGCCAGTGCCGCATCTCCGGCAACCGTGTCGATGGCTCTCGCCAGTTTGACCTCGAACTCGTCGGGCCGGTCCGCGTCATATGGCACGAGGACGCCTGTAACACCGTCCTCGACGACTTCCGGTATCCCGCCGACGGCGCTCGCCACGACCGCCGTCGAACACGCCATCGCCTCCAGGTTGACGATGCCCAGCGGCTCGTAGACGGACGGGCAGCAGAACAGGGTCGCGTGGGTGAGGACCTGACGGACGTCCTCGCGGGGCAGCATCTCGCTGACCAAAATGACGCCGGTGCGCTCGGCCCGGAGCCGCTCGACCAGTTCGTCGGTTTCGCGAGCGAGTTCCGGCGTGTCCGCGGCGCCGGCCAGCAGGATCAGCTGGATGTCCGGGTCCAGCTTCAGCGCGGCGCGTAATAGGTGCGGGACGCCTTTCTGTCGGGTGATCCGGCCGACGAAGGCCACCGAGGGGCGTGAGCGATCGACGCCGAGCCGGTCGAGGACGTCGGTCTCCTCCACCGGGCGGTAGAAGTCGGTGTCGATGCCGTTGTGGACGACGTGGACCCGATCCGGATTGATTGCCGGATAACAGTCCAGGATGTCCTGGCGCATGCCGGCACTGACGGCGATGACCGCCGCCGCCGCTTCGTAGGCCGTTTTCTCCACCCACGAGGACAACCGGTAGCCGCCGGCGAGCTGCTCGGCCTTCCACGGTCGCAGCGGCTCGAGCGAATGAGCGGTGACGACGTGCGGCGAGCCGTACAGCAGCGACGCGATATGCCCGGCGAAGTTGGCGTACCAGGTATGGGAGTGAACGACGTCGGCGTCGCCGAGCGCGGCAACCATGGCCATATCCGCGGACAGGATCCGCAGCGCCGCGTTCGCGTCGGGCATCCGCGGGTCGTTCTCCGAATAGGTTGCGGCTCCGTCGCGAGGCTCTCCCAGCGCATGCACCTCGACGGCGACCTGATCGGGCAGTCGGCGTAGTTCGCGGACGAGAAAATCGACGTGGACGCCGGCGCCGCCATAGACGAAAGGCGGAAACTCCCTCGTCAGCACTGCCAGCCGGATCAGCGGGTCAGCCACGCGGGTCACCTCCGGTTGGTATCCAACGACCACGCCACTGTGGCACGTCTGATAGCAGGCGGTGCGGATGTCGAGATCCAGTACCGGAGCTTGACATCTCGCTGGTCCTCGAACTCGCCGCCGTTGTTCTCGATCACCTTGCGTGAGGCGATGTTGTCGGCATCGCACGTGACCAGCACCGGGTCTATGCCCATCCCGCGGCACCAGGGGATTGCCTCGCGCAACATCGCGGTCGCATGGCCGCGCCGCCGAGCCGACGGGCGCACGTCGTAACCGATGTGTCCGCTGTAGTCGAGCAGCCACGGCGTGAGCCGGTGCCGGATCGACAGCCGGCCGAGAAACTCCGACCGGTCGACCCACCACAGATGAGTCACGGGCACCCACCCGGCGGCGCGCGGATAGTCTTCCCGTGCCTGCGCCCGCTGCTCGGAGACGTAGGCCACGAACGCTCTCGGGTCCCGCAAGGTCTCCAGATCGAAGTCGTCTGCCCACCGCGGTTCGTAGCCCGGCTCGGTGACGGCCTCGAGCCAGGACACGTGGACGTGAGACGACGGGCTGATCAGCTCGGGCATGGGCTCATCTTGCTCATGGCGACGACAGGTGGCCAGGAATACGTCGGGCGAAAGTGGGGCTCGATCGGCGGCTCACTGGCTAGTGTTCGCTCATGGCCTCGGAGCCTCGCGTACTGGGCATAGTCCTCGCCGGTGGCGCAGGAAAGCGGCTGATGCCGCTCACCGCAGACCGAGCCAAGCCAGCGGTGCCATACGGCGGCAGTTATCGGCTGATCGACTTCGTCCTGTCGAACCTCGTCAACGGGGGGATCGACCGGATCTGCGTGCTCACGCAGTACAAGTCACACTCATTGGACCGGCACATCTCGCTGACCTGGCGGATGAGCACGATCCTCGGGCAGTACGTCACGCCGGTCCCCGCTCAGCAGCGCCTCGGCCCGCGTTGGTACCAGGGCAGCGCGGATGCGATCTACCAGTCGCTGAACCTGGTTTATGACGAGACCCCGGATCACGTCGTCGTCTTTGGCGCCGATCACGTGTACCGGATGGATCCGCGGCAGATGCTAGAAGCGCACCTGGCTAACGACGCTGGCGTCACCGTCGCCGGCGTCCGAGTGCCGCGTGAGGGCGCGAGCGGCTTCGGCATCATCCAGACCTCGGACGGCCGCCGGATCGAGGCGTTCCTGGAGAAGCCCGCCGACCCACCGGGGCTGCCCGACGACCCAGAGCGAAGTTTCGCCTCGATGGGCAACTACGTGTT
>DASSDH010000107.1:0-4060 GCA_035697245.1 Jiangellaceae bacterium | reverse complement strand
TCGGATGCATCTCGGCGGTCGCCGGCACCGCGCCGAAAAGATCTCCCTCCACGCGGTCGGGTTCATCCGTGCGGCGCTTGACCCAGACCTGTTCCACGATCTCACCCCAGTGGGTGAAGAAGCTCACGCTGTTGGCGATCGAGGCGATCTCCTCGAAGTTCTGCTCGACCGCGTCCCAGCTCAGCCTCTCGTACACGCGCTGCTCGACCTCATAGGCAGGTTCCACGTCGAGGGTGACCCGCGTGATCACGCCGAGTGCCCCCAGCCCGACCACCATGCCATCGAAGTCAGGATCGCCCCGCGACATCCTCACGACCTCGCCACTGGAGGTGACCAGCTCGAGCCCGGCCACGGCGGTGGCCAGGTTGCCATGCCGCACGCCCGAACCGTGCGTAGCGGTCGAGATCGAGCCGGCGACCGTGATGTGGGGTAGCGAGGCCATGTTGTGCAGCGCGAGGCCCTCATCGTTCAGTGTCTCGACCAACTCGCCGTACTTCACACCTCCACCGAACGAGACCGTATCGGCCTGGCGGTCGACGGTGATCGCCTCCGGCAAGGACCCCACGTCCGCAAGGGTCTCGAGCGAGATCAGCTCTGACGAGTCGGCGATGTCGTTGAACGAATGGCGAGAACCGAGCGCATGGACGCTGGGAGCCTTGCTCACGATCTCCTGCAGCTCCTCGAGGGTCTGTGGCCTGTGGAGCTTCTCAGCCCGATAGGTGTAGTTACCAGCCCAGTTCCGTTCCGGGGTCGATGTCTCGGTCATTGCATTCCTCCTTATCGTATCTTTGTCGAGGTCGAGCCGGCCTCATCAGCACCCTGGTCACCGACACGGTCACCGCTGCTTCGTGCCGAGCTTGACTGCATACGCTTGGACGAGCTGCGCCCCGATCTCAGCCAGCTGCCGGCGGAGCTCGAGAGGTCTGACCACCTCGATGCCGTTGCCCCAGCCCGCGAGACGCTCGGCGAGCTGGAGGGTCGAGGCGCCGCCGATGTGCACCTCAAGCCGGCTCCCCGGTCGTCGATCTCGAACTCGTGCATCGCCGCCGAATTGAACCAGCAGCCCTTCGGCCGCCTCTTGGCTGGCCAGGACCACGGCCTCGATCCGGGTGCGGCGCGCATCGATGTCCGCTACCGCCTCGCGCCACGCTTCGGCGAGATCGAAGCCCGGCGGTCGGATCGCGGCCCGGTCGGTCAGCGTGGCGGCTCGCACACGGTCCACTCTGAAGGTGCGCCGGCCGGAAGCCGTATCCGCGAGGAGGTACCAGGTCCCGCCCTTGGCGGCCACGCCGAGCGGATCCACGGTCCGGGCGGTCACGGCACCAGAGCTCCCCGCATACCGCAGCCGGACCTGCACCCGCTCGATGATGGCGCGCTGGAGCACATCCAGGTGAGGAGCAGCGGGCGGCGAGGCGGCACCCCAGCCGGCCGCATCGAGTACGACCGCGTCCGCGGCCGCCGTGGCGTGCTCGCGGAACGGCCCGGGCAAGGCCCGTACCAGCTTGCGCAGCGCCGACTTCGCCTCGGGCGCCAGCCTCGTCTGCGGCCCGGCAAGAAGAAACAGCGCCCGTGTCTCGGCCGCGTTCAGGCCGCTGAGATCGGTACGTCCGCCGCCGAGCAGCTGCCAGCCACCGCCTCGACCCGGCTGTGCATAGACAGGAAGACCGGCTGTCGAGAGCGACTCGAGATCGCGGCGCGCGGTCTTCACCGAGACCTCGAGCTCCTTGGCCAGCTCGGCCGCAGTGACCCGCCCGCGATCCTGCAGGAGCAGGAGCACCGCGACCAACCGATCAGCGCGCATGCCGACAGTATGCCCAGAAACGTGGTCACAGGGTGACCACTTTCTTCCGGATACTGGAGGCACACAAGTACGGAGCGGCTGGAAGGAAGGTCACCATGCAGAGCGAGACGAGCATCCCGGCGGCCCCCGCGGGCTATGCCACCGTCAATCCCTTCATCATCGCCCACGACGCGAACGGCCTGATCGGCTTTCTCAAGCAGGTCTTCCGGGCGACCGAACGGCCGGAGGCGCGAACGCTGGACGACGATGGGCTGCTCCTGCACGCGGAGCTTGCGATCGGGAATGCCACCATCATGTTCGGCGAGCGCAAGCCGGGCTGGCCCTTCACCCCCAGCCTCCTCCAGGTGTACGTCGACGATGTCGAGACCACGCTCAGCGTCGCGCGGCAGCTCGGCGCGACGGTGGTCACCGAACCAACCGACTTCTTCGGAGACACGTTCTCCCGGTTCCGTGACCCGTGGGGCAACCTGTGGTGGGTCTACCGTCACGGCGGCCAGACCTGGGCCGGCGACGAGGAGGGCTCGGACTGGACCGGCGATGCCTCCGCAACTGGCGCAGAGGAGTGGGACCAGGCCTCGCCCGGGCTGACCTATATCCACGACACCCTGATGACGGCGATGCAGCAACTCCAGGACCCTCGGCCGGCAACGCCCTGAAGCCGATTCACCGCTCGACCCGACGTTGCAATGTGGGATGGTCCATGTGACGTTGGCTGGGGTCGAGCGCCTACCAACGAAGGGCGGCAGCCATGTCGGAGACCGTCTTCACCTATGGCGCGCCCCTGCTGAAGTTCGGCACCGGCGCCTCCGACGAGATCGGCTATGACCTGTCCCAGTACGGCGCCCGCCGGGTCCTGGTGGTCACCGACGCCCGCATCGCCGCCACCGGGCTGCCGGCGCGGGTCGCCGACCAGATGAAGCGGTTCGACATCGAGGCCCACGTCTATGACGGCGTCCACGTCGAGCCGACCGACGCCAGCCTCCAGCAGGCGATCGACCACGCCACCGAGCACGGTCCGTGGGACGCCTATGTGGCCGTGGGCGGAGGCTCCAGCATCGACACCGCCAAGGCGATCAACCTGCTCACCACCAATCCCGGCGAGCTGATGGACTACATCAACAAGCCGGTCGGCCAGGGCAGGGCGCCGAGCAAGCCGCTCAACCCGCTGGTGGCCGTGCCCACCACCACCGGCACGGGGGCCGAGAGCACCACCATCTGCGTGCTCGACGTGCTCGCCCAGAAGGTCAAGACCGGCATCAGCCACCCGCGGCTGCGGCCGACCCTGGCCGTCGTCGACCCGGCGCTGACCGTGACCCAGCCGGCCGGGGTGACCGCGGCCAGCGGCATGGACGTCCTCTGCCACGCCCTGGAGAGCTACACCGCCAAGCCCTACACCGCCTACGACCGCAAGCAGCCGGAGCAGCGGGTGCCCTACTGCGGGTCCAACCCGATCTCCGACATGTGGTCGGAGAACGCCATGCGGTTGCTCGCCGGGTCGTTCCGGGACGCCGTGCGCGACGGCGACGACCTGGAGGCGCGGGGCCGCATGGCCCTGGCCGCGACCATGGCCGGGCTCGGCTTCGGCAACGCCGGCGTCCACATCCCGCACGCCAACGCCTACCCGATCGCCGGGCGGGTCAAGGACTTCCGGCCCGACGGCTACCCGGAGGACGAGCCGATCGTGCCCCACGGCATGGCCGTGTCGCTGACCGCGCCCGAGGCGTTCCGGTTCACCTTCGAGGCCCGGCCGGAGCGGCATCTGCGCGCGGCCGAGCTGCTCGCCCCCGGCCTGGACCGGCCCGGCGACGACGCCGAGCATCTGCCGGCCGCCCTCACGGCGATCATGCGCGACGTCGGCATCCCCAACGGGATCGGCGGCGTCGGCTACGACGAGGGCGACGTCGGTGACCTGGTCGAGGGGACCATGAAGCAGCAGCGGCTGCTCGATACGGCACCGCGCCCGGTGACCGAGGACGACGCGGCCGCCATCCTGTCCCGCTCGCTGTCGAACTGGTAGGAGGCGTCCGGTGCCGATCTACGAGCTGGCCTGCCCGGTGAGTCGGGAACGCCGGGAGGGGTCGGGGACCTGACCACGGAGCTGGCCGCGGCCCTCCAGCGGGCCGGGGTGGCCGAGGTCGACACGTCCGCGCGGCGGCGGGCCGAGTACTCGACCGACGCCTCGCTGTACCGGGTGGCGCCCGAGCTGGTCGCCTTCCCGCGCGACCCCGACGAGGTCGAGGCCGTCGTCGCCACCTGCCT
>DASSDH010000106.1:0-17593 GCA_035697245.1 Jiangellaceae bacterium | reverse complement strand
GAGCCGCGTTGCCTGAACGACAGACATGACGGCGCTCATCGCAATCGCTGAGCGTCGAAGAACTCGCGCAGGAGGGCAGCACATTCGTCGGCGAGCACACCGCTCACGACCTCCGGCCGGTGGTTGAGCCGCCGATCACGAACAAGATCCCACAGCGATCCGACAGCACCGCCCTTCGGATCGGCGGTGCCATAGACCAGCCGGGCAACCCGCGCCAGAACAGCGGCGCCGGCGCACATCGCGCACGGTTCCAGGGTCACGACGAGCGTGCAGCCCTCCAGCCGCCACGACCCAGCGGCGGCAGAAGCTGCGCGGAGGGCGAGGATCTCCGCATGCGCGGTGGGATCACCCTCCGCTTCCCGGGCGTTTCGGCCACGGCCGATCACGGCGCCGGCCGGCCCGACAACCACTGCGCCGATCGGGACGTCGCCGGTGACCTGCGCAGCCTGAGCCTCGTCTATTGCCAGGCGCATCGGTTCGACATAGGCGGAGGACATGTCGCTCACACCTGAACGCGGTGCGTCGACCAGCTCATGCCTCCAGGCTGGTCGGGCGGCGACGTGCCCGCGCCCGGGCGGTCATGACCCGCCACGACGTGGTGCGCACGAGCAGTGCGCGAGCTTGGTTGAGTTCGCGGAGGAACGCGGCCCGCCGGCGCAGGCGATCGGGGTCTCGGGCCGGGTGACCGGGCCGACATGGTCCGGTGGTGATGCCGTTCGGGTCGAACTCTGCGGGTTCCGATGCAGGGACTACACCCTCAGGCATCGCGCCTCCTTGTTCGTACACGAGCGGTCGGGACGTTCGCACACGAGCGGTTGCGACGCTAGCACCGGCCAGACTCGCGGTCGACCCCAGTGATCGGAACAGATTCAGGCGATACATTCCCGCCATGCGCCTGCAGGTGGTCGAGCACCCCCTGGTCGCTCACAAGCTGACCGTCCTACGCGACGAACGCACGGAGTCGCCGACCTTTCGCTTGCTGGCCGACGAGCTGGTGACCCTGCTCGCGTACGAAGCCACCCGCGATGCCCGAGTCGCTCCGTTGCGCATCACGACACCAGTCGGGCCGGCCGACGGTGTCAAGCTGTCGGCGCCGAAGCCGCTCGTCGTGCCGATCCTGCGGGCAGGGTTGGGCATGCTCGACGGGATGGCTCGGTTACTCCCGACGGCAGAGATCGGCTTCCTCGGGATGATCCGCGACGAGCTCACGTTGCAGGCAACGACGTACGCGACGCGGCTGCCGGACGATCTCACCGGACGGCAGTGCTATCTGCTCGATCCGATGCTCGCCACTGGCGGCACGTTGGCAGCGGCGATCCGCTTCGTCGCCGACCGTGGTGCCGGTCAGATCACCGCGGTCTGCTTGCTCGCAGCTCCAGAGGGAGTCGCGTACCTCGAGCAGGAGACGGCGGAGTTAAAGGCGCCGGTGACCATCGTGACCGCGGCATTGGACGAGCGGTTGAACGACAAGGGCTACATCGTCCCGGGACTAGGCGACGCCGGCGATCGGCTCTACGGCATCGTCGGCTGATCGGACCGCGTCGGCTGAGCGTGGCTGAGCGCGGACAAGGTCACGTCCTTCGGGTACGGCGACCGCCGGGCAGCCTCGTCCTCCGTCATCTCACCGGCCGATACGGCCCGCACGAGCTCAGCGACGACGTGGAGTTCATCGCGTTGGGTCCGGACGAATGATGCGCCGACCGGTTCGCCATGTCCGGGAACGACGACCGCCGGATCGAGGCTGAGGAGATGGTCCAAGGTCGACGGCCACTCCGCCGGGTATGCGTCAGCGCCGATCACCGGTGGCGCACCCTGCTCGACCAGATCACCGGCGAATACCACCGCAGCGTCCTTGACGTCGACGACGACGTCGTTGTCCGTATGACCACGACCCAGATGCGACAGATTGACATTGCGACCGCCGAGATCGACGACGACTCGATCCTCGAACACCTCGGTTGGCGCCACGGCCGTGGCAATGCCGAGGGCGGCCGCGGACCGCTGGTCGCCGTCCGCGGCGTAATACCGAAGGCCCCGCTCGCGCATCTCGTCGGCGTGCTCGGCGATGACGTCGCGGCATCGCTCATGGGCCAAGACCGAGCACGGCAGGAACGACGCGGTCCCGAAGAAGTGGTCCCAGTGCGCGTGGGTGATCATTGCGGTCCACGGCAGCGCCGTCACCGTTCTGACCGCAGCCGCCAGCTCGGCACCGTGAACCTCGTCGCGACCTGTGTCGACGACGAGGCACCCGTCGCCGCCAATTACGAGCCCCAGCGTCTGGTCCAGTGCGGCATACCGCCGGACCAGGATGCCTGGGCCGATTTCCAGCCAGCCGCTGTCCACAGGCCCATCATCGCTCAGACGGATCAGAGGGATTTGACGGCGGCGACCAGCTTGGTCAGCGACTCCTTTGCGTCGCCGAAGAACAGCATGGTTCGGGCATCGTAGAGCAGTTCGTTCTCGATGCCCGCGAACCCCGGCCGCATCGACCGCTTCAGAAACACCACGGCCCTGGCTTGATCGACGTCCAGTATCGGCATGCCGTAGATCGGCGAGCCAGGAGAGTTTCGGGCGGCGGGATTCACCACGTCGTTGGCTCCGACGACGAGCGCGACGTCGGCGGAGCGCAGCTCGAGATTCGCCACATCCATCTCGCGCAGCTGTTCATAGGGCACGTTCGCCTCGGCGAGCAGGACATTCATGTGGCCGGGCATGCGGCCAGCAACCGGATGTATCGCGTAGGAGACGTCTACGCCACGGCTTTCCAAAATGTCCGCAAGTTCGTGCACCGTGTGCTGCGCCTGTGCGACAGCCAGCCCGTAGCCGGGCACGACGACGACCCGGCGGGCGAAGCTCAGTAGAACCGCGACGTCCTCCGGTCCGGCAGAGCGGACCGGCCGGTCGCCGTCGCCGGCTCCCGCAGTGCCTGCGGTTGATCCGCCGACGAACGCGCCGAACAAGATCGACGTCACAGAGCGGCCCATCGCCTCCGCCATCAATCGGGTCAAGATTGTGCCACTCGCGCCGACCAGCGTGCCCGCCACCAGCAGCAACGTGTTGTCCAGGACGTAGCCGCCGGCCGCGACCGCGAGGCCGGTGAACGCATTGAGGAGCGAGATGACGATCGGGACGTCAGCTCCCCCGACCGGTAGCACGAGCAGCACGCCGAGAAACAGTCCGGCAACGGCCAGTGACACTGCCAGAGGTAGGTTTCCGGTTCCCGCAACTGCGACCACCAGGACCACGGCGGCCATCAGCACCATCGCCGAGACGTACTGGGCGCCCGGGAACACCAACGGCCGACCGGTCATCAGCTCCTGCAGTTTGGCGAACGTCACCGCCGACCCAGAGAGCGACACCGCTCCAACGAGCACTGTGAACGCCACGGCCACGAGGGTCGGCGTTGAGTGTGATTCCTCGGCCAGCTCGAGCAACGCGACCAGCGCTGCTGCGCCGCCGCCAACTCCGTTGAACAGCGCCACCAGCTGCGGCATCGCAGTCATCGCGACTCGACGGGCGAACAGGACGCCGACGACGGCGCCGACCGCGATGGCGGTCAGGATCCAGAACAGATTTTCGAGGTCGTAGGCCAGGAACGTGACGACCATGGCGAGCAAAGCCCCCACGACCCCGATCAGGTTGCCGATCCGGGCGCTGCGGGGAGACGACAAGCCTTTGAGCGCCAAGATGAAACACACGGCGGCCACTACGTAGCCCAGCTGGGCCCAGACCGGAATCACTCGGCGCCGTCCGGCCGTCGGGCCCGGAACATCTCCAGCATGCGATCGGTCACGACGAAGCCACCGACGAGATTTACCGTCGCCAGGACGACGGCGACCAACGCGACGATGAGCACAGGGGCCGTTTCCGCACTGCCGGCCACGATCACCGCGCCGACCAGGATGATCCCGTGAATGGCGTTGGCGCCGGACATCAGCGGCGTATGCAGTATCGAGGACACTTTCGACACGACCTCGAACCCGACGAACGCCGCGAGCACGAAGATGGTCAGCAAAGCGACGGACTGGTCCATCAGCCCACCTCACCCAGCAGGTCCCGGGTGTAGCCGTGCCGGACGACGCCGTTGTGAGTGACGCATGCTCCCGCGACTATCTCGTCGGCGAAGTCGGGCTCGACCCGCCCCTCACGCGTCATCAGTAGGAGCAGCTCGACGACGTTGGCGGCGTAGAGGCGGCTCGCGTGCACCGGCATCTGACTGGCGACGTTTCGAGCGCCCCATACGAGCGCCGAGCCGACGACGACTTCCTCGCCCGGCCGCGAGCCGTCGACGTTGCCGCCGGACTCGGCAGCGAGGTCGATGACGACGCTACCCGGCTTCATGGCTTCGACAGCTGACCGCTCGACCAGCAGTGGCGCCGGCCGGCCGGGAACAGCCGCAGTGGTGATCAGTGCATCGGCTGCAGCCACATGCGGGGCGAGCAGCTCACGCTGGAGCCTGGCTCGCTCCTCGGTCATCAACCTCGCATAGCCGCCCTCGCCCTCGAGGCTGGGCAGGTCGAGCTCGACGAACCGGGCGCCCAGGCTGCGTACCTCTTCTGCCGCCGCGGCCCGGACGTCATACGCCTCGACCTGCGCACCGAGCCGCCGCGCGGTCGCGATCGCTTGCAGTCCCGCCACGCCGGCGCCCAGCACGAGCACTCGCGCCGGAGGCACCGTCCCGGCCGCGGTCATGAACAGCGGGAAGAACCTCGGCAGCCGTTCGGCCGCCACCAGTGCGGCGCGATATCCCGCCACCAGCGCTTGCGACGACAACGCGTCCATCGACTGAGCTCGGGAGATCCGCGGCACCAGCTCCAGGGAGAAGGCGGTCACATTGGCATCGCGGTACGTCCGAACGAGGCTGAGATCCTGAGTCGTCGGTAAGAACGAGATCGTCACAGCACCGCGGCGCAAGTGCCGCGCACGACCCACGGGCAGCGGCTGGACCGAGAGGACCACGTCGGCGCCGGACAGCGGTCCGTCGCCGTCGGACACCACTGTCGCACCGGCCGACACATAGGCGTCGTCTGCGTGCAACGCGCCCGTACCGGCACCAACCTCGACAAGGACATCCAGTCCAGCGCCAGTCAGCCGCCCGATCAGCTCCGGGACGACCGCGACCCGGCGTTCGTGCGGCACCGACTCGCGGGCGACGAGGACCTTCATCCAGCGGCACGTTACCGGTGGGCCTCCACGGTGGGGCCCGCGCCGATGAATGCAGGATGTGCCGAGTGTCGAGCCTGCCGCACGGGACCGCGCTTCACCCTCGTCGTAGCCGGCACCGGCGGTTTGCTCGTGACACTTGCGACGGCGTTGGCCCTGCGCCGACGACGTGGATGACGCTGTGTGCTCAGCGGCGGCCGCCTCCGAGAAGCCCACCGAGCAGGTCGCCGATGCCGCCGCCAGCGCCGCCCTGGCCACCCAGCAGACCGCCGAGCAGGTCTTCCAAGCCAACTCCATCGCCGGTGGCTGAGGCCGTCGTGGTGCCGCCACCGCGCTGGCCGAACTGCTTGGCCAGATACGACATCACGATGGGGGCAAGCATCGGCAGCAGCTTGGCGATGAGGTTGCCGCCACCACCTCCACTACCGCCGAACCCGCCGAGCTGGTTCACCACCTGTTCGCGATTGTCGCCGAAGACGTTGCTGACGATCTTGTCGCCATCGACAGTGTCGACCTGACCGAAGTCGACCCCACCGTCGAGAAGGTTGTCGTCGTGCTGGCCAAGAGCCTGGCCGAGCGAGGCGGCGCCTGCTGGGTCGTGGGCGTTGGCCTGCATTCCGCCCAGCAACGCCGGAAGCGCCTGGCGGGTGGCCTGCTCCGCCGTCTGCTCGTCGACGCCCAGCTGCTGAGCGAGCTGGTTCATCGGGATCTGGGACAGCAGGTCGTCGAAATCTGTGGCCATGGCGTCATTGCCTCTCTGCGATCTCGCTGGAAGCCAGTCGCGTCGAGTATGCCGCGAACCTACCCTCGACCAGGCGGACTTGCCGAAGATCGACTGGCCGCCGCTCAGGCCTTGTCCTTGGGCCGCCATTGGTTGGCGCGTTCGTTCTGTTGCGCCAGCCGAGCGGTCTCCTCGATGCGTGCCGCCCTGGTGGTGTCGCGCTTGGCCTGCACGATCCATTCCAGGATGCTGCGGCGAACAGAGCGCGGGAACGCATCCCAATTTTCGCGAGCCGGCGGATGGCTGTCGAGGGCGTCAGCGAGGTCGTCGGGCACGACGAGGTTGTCCACGTCGTCGAGACGCGACCACGACCCGTCGGCTTTGGCGGCGTCGATGAGGCGTTGTCCGGCAGCCGTCATGAGACCGGCCGCGGTCAACCGCTCCACCCGCTCCTTGTTCGGCCGAGCCCAGCCACTACCGACCTTCCTGGGCGAGAACCACAGCATCGTCCGGTCATCGTCTAGCTTGCGTCCGATGCTGTCGATCCAGCCGAAGCACAATGCCTCCTCGACGGCGTCCTCGTAGCGCGGGCCATTCCTCGCGGCGTGCTTGCGCCAGGAGACGAACCACACTCCGGTCGAGGACTCGTGATGCGACGCCAACCAGTCCCGCCAGGCCGCGCGAGTCTGCGGATGGAAGCGTTCCGCCTCGTCATGTGCGCCCATGCGGACATCTTGGCGGATCCGAGCCGCTGAGCCGTTACTTCTTGACCCGGTAGCGCAGATGCGTAGCCCAGTCCGACTGACGTGCGTCCACCTGCTGCAGGTCGATACTGCGGTCGAACCCCTCGAACAGCCGCTTCCCGCCGCCGAGCACCACTGGCGCGATTGTCACGAACAACTCGTCCACATATCCAGCAGCTAGTGCCTGCCGAATCGTGTCCGCACCGCCCATGATCCCGACGTCCTTGCCTCCGGCCGCCGCACGCGCCTGTTGCATCGCCGACTCCAGCCCCGACACGAACGTGAACCCAGCATCGGACGGCTCGTCCTCGGTGCGGTGCGTCAGGATGAAGAACGGGATACCCCACGGATTTTCCCCGCCCCAGGCTTCGGCCGCCTCGTAGGTCGACCGCCCCCCGATGATCGCACCGGTACGGCCGACCCCTTCGTCGAGAATTTCCTTGTCCACACCGGCCGGCTCACCCGTCGGCTCCTCCGCGTACGACCAGGGCCCGTTGAATACCCAGTAGTGCAGTCGTTCGCCGCCTTCACCGAGGCCCTTGCCCGGCCCGTCGTCCGGACCGGTTACGTAGCCGTCGAGCGATTGGGTGATCTGGGCAACGACCGATGTCACGGCACTCACTCCTCTTCCACTAGACCGCCTAGTCGACCAGCGCCAGCAGATTGATGCAATCCACCGGCGCTGGGACTCCTGTAGTACCTGAAGGGTGGAGCGTTACCACCCAGCAGGCGAATAGGAGGTAGCCATGGTCAACAAGAGCACCGGCTACGGTCGAAACTGGAAGAAGTGGCTGGCGATCTACGCGGTCGTGGGAGCGATTGTCTACCTGATCATCTACATCGCGCTCACCTACGACAGCGGGGCTGCGGGTGGTGGCGGCGGGCTGTACTAGGAGCCCGGTCGCAGCTCGGCGCATGCTGTGGATACAGCAGACTCGTTCAATAACGAACCCAGGGTGGTGCTACCGGCGGTGGAGCCCTGTGTATGGATATGGATTCGTCGGCTGTGTCGAAGCTCTTAGATGAGTCGCTCCTCCTCGGGCTAGGGTCGGGCGATCCGGATGCTGCCCGTGACTTCGTGCGGCGGTTTCAGCATCGGGTGTTCGGCCTGACCTTCTCGATCCTCCGCGACCGTGGCGCCGCCGAGGAAGCGGCTCAGGAGAGCTTCGTGCGTGCATGGAAGCACGCTTCGGCGTATGACCCTCGACGCGGAACCGTGGCGGCGTGGCTGCTGACCATTGCGCGCAACGTGTCGATCAACATGCTTCCGGCGCGACGCTCGGACCCCATCGACCCCGAGGTTCTCCTGGCGCTGGAGGGAAAACAGCCACAAGAGGACGCGGTCGAAGAGCAAGTCGTGGATTCGGAGTTGCTGCGAGGGCCGCTGGCTCGACTCCCAGCCGACCAGCGGCGGGCGTTGGTGCTGGCCGTCTTCTACGGCTTCACGGCGCGAGAGATCGGCGAGCTCGACGGTGTGCCGTTGGGCACCGTCAAGACGCGGATCCGTTCGGCGATGCTGAAACTCCGCTCACAACTGAAGGTGTCAGATGACCGGTGAGATGAGATGTGACCAGGTAAGGGACCTGGCACCTGAGCTGGCGCTTGGCATCGCCGAGGGGCAGGAGCGGGTCGCGGCGCTGAGCCACCTGAGTGGCTGCCCAGGGTGCCGTCAACTGGTCTCCGATCTCTCCTCGGTCGGTGACGGGTTGCTGCTATTGGCGCCTTCCCGGGAGCCTCCCCGCGGATTCGAGTCAAGTGTCCTTGCCCGGCTCGACCACCCGCTCCACGAGCGAAGGGTACTGCCGCTCATGCGTCGCAGGCGGTGGGTCGCGATCGCCGCCGCCGCCGCCGTAGTCCTCGCGGCCGCGGTCGGCGGACTATCGGTGTTCTGGGCAACAGCCGATGATCGTCGGCTCGCGGACAGTTACCAGGCAGTATTGAGCCAGGGCCAAGGAGCGTACTTCCTCGCGGCCCCGGTTCAAGGGTCGCAGGGTCGGGTCGGCACCGTGTTCGGGTACCAGGGACGTCCATCATGGGTCATGGTGACGATGGAACCCTCAACCCGCACAGACGGTCGATTCCAGGTGCAGGTCGTGACCCGTGATGGCCGCTACCTGCCCGTCGGCGACGCCGTAATCGGCGGAGCTGAGCGCACCTGGGGAGCGGAGCTTCCGGTCGACCTCTCAGTCGTGCAGGAGCTTCGGTTCACAGGGTCGGACGAACGAATCGCGTTCACCGCCACCTTCGATACGGCAAGCCCCTGGGACTGATCCAGATCAGCTGACCATCTCCCAGCCGGCCACTCCCCCACCCGTCGTACGCGATGGTCGTTCCGTCCGCCGATCTCGCCTTCTCCATGGGCCCTCCCGAGATGACGACGCTGGGCCTCCGGGGACCGGCCGCGGAGGCCCAGCGTTGTACTGCTCGGGTCAGAGTGCGGGCACCCCAACCGGCGCCGGAACGCCGGCACCAGTGAGGTTGTCGCACCGGACCAGCTGGGTGTCGATCCGGCTGAGCAGGCAGTTCCGCTCGTCGAACCGGGGAACGATCGACTCTCCAGGGTGGGGCCGGGCGGCGGCCGGAATGGCCGACAGTCCGGCGATGATGGTGGCTGCTGCGGCCGCTGCGGAGCAGCGGGCGAGTAGCTGACTGCGGTTCATGACGGCCTCCTCGGGCGTCGGTGTGGTGCTTCCACGCTGCGCCAAGGCAGGCTGTGTGCCATCGGGTGCGACCCCTTAGATGGGCGGTCCGACGCCTCAGATTTGGGATCCCGCTGCTTATCCGGGGGCTTGCGATGCGCGCCAAGCTCGCCCTACTCGACCGCCCCCAGGCGTAAACCGGCGTCGGCCGCACGGCGTCTTCCTCATGCCAGATGGGCGCCAGGGTTGGAGGGCGAGATGCGCAAGTGGTTCGCAATGCTGGCGGCCATGTCGGCGGCATTGACAATCGGATTGGTGTCGCCGGCCATGGCCGCGCCCGAACCGTCCTGCGGAATCCGCTGGGGCTCGCTTCCCGAGAGCCACGACGAGATGAGCCAGGCTCCGCTCGTCAACGTTCGGGCAGGTCGGCATCAGTGCTTCGACCGACTCGTCCTGGATCTCCGCGGGAAGGCCGACGGCTACCGGGTCGAGTACGTCCCGGCCATCACCTCCGACGGCTCCGGCGCGGTGATTCCGTTACGTGGTGGTGCAAAACTCCAGATCATGCTGCTGGCCCCCGCGCACGACGCGAACTACAACCCGACGTTCCGCCCGGCGAACCGGAACGAGGTCGTAACTGTCGCCGGCTGGCGCACGTTCCGCCAGGTCGCCTTCGCCGGCACCTATGAAGGTGTGACCACACTTGGCCTCGGCGTCCGAGCCCGCCTGCCTTTCCGCGTCTTCACCCTCGACGGACCGGGCTCCGGCAGCCGCATCGTCATCGACGTCGCCCACCGCTGGTAGCCATCTCCAACGGCAAGGCCAAACGGTGCCCCTTCGCAACAACAACGTTCACGGCGCGACCGACAAGCAATTCGCTACGTCACCGACATCGACAACGGGTCGTTCGGCCCGCCGCTGCTTACCGACGACTGGGTAGTCTGCGCGTCGGCTGTTTGCCCACTATCAGCGCTTCGCCCCCGACCGGATCCCGTCATGGCTCGCCCAACCAGGTGCCGTAGTCACCCCTCGAAGTTGACCACGTTCACCACCCGTGCCTATACATCACCAGGCTTGCAGGCCTGGTGATGTACGGGTAAGCCTGCTGAACGTGGTCATTCCCAACGGGCGGAAGGTAACTGGGGTCGCTGCTCGGCTATGACGTGTGCCCCCACCGTCTCGCCACGAACAGCAGCCGAAGGTCTGTACCCGGCGCTACCGTCTACGCAGTGGTGGCCGTCGGGAGAGTGACGAGGAGGACCGCCATGCAAGTACCGAAGCCGACCGAAGAGGACAAGGAATACTTTCGGTCGATCATGCCGCCGGATCCTCGGGTCGAGATCAAGCCGATGTTCGGCAACATCGCGGGATTCGTGAACGGCAACATGTTCGCCGGACTGTTCGGATCCGACGTTGGCGTCAAGCTTTCCACCACCGACCGAGAGCAGTTGTTGGCAGCCGGTGGCGGGCCGTTCGGGCCCGCCGAGCGGCCCATGGGTGGCTACATCAGCTTGCCGTCGTCGTGGCGGGACGATCCAGCGAAGGGCGGTGGCTGGGCGGAGCGGGCGCTGGCCTACGTCGCTACCCTGCCGCCGAAGGCGTCCAAGCCGAGGAAGCCAAAGGCCAGGTGAGCATCGAGACCTTCGACGTCGCCGCGGTCCGAGCGCACTACCCGGCTCTGTCCGACGGTTGGGCCTACCTGGATGGAGCGGCCGGCACCCAGGTGCCGAACGCGGTGATCGAGGCGACCGCCAGGGCCTACCGGTCGGGGATCGGCAATCACGGCGGCGCCTTCGCCGCGAGCGTCCGGTCCGACCGCTACGTGGCCGAAGCACGCTCAGCAATAGCTGATCTGGTCGGCGCGGTGGACTCGCACGGTGTCGTCCTCGGGCCGAACGCGACAAGCCTGAACTTCCGCTTGGCGCAGGCGTTGTCGGCAACCTGGCGGACGGGGGACGAAGTCGTCATTTCGCGGCTCGACCACGACGCGAACGTCCGTCCATGGCTGATCTGGGCCGAACGAGTCAATGCCGCCGTTCGCTGGGTCGAACCACAGCTGCCGTCGACGGATCTCGAGCCAGAAGCGTATGACGGTGTTGTAGGCGAGCGCACCCGTCTGGTGGCCGTCACGGCTGCGAGCAACCTGACCGGCTCGATCCCCGATGTGGCCGCAATCGCCAAGCGCGCCCACGCCGTCGGCGCCACCATCGTGGTGGACGGCGTGCATGCAACCCCGCATATACCCATCGACATGGTCGCGCTTGGCGCGGACGTGTGGCTGACGTCGGCATACAAGTGGTCCGGGCCGCATATCGGCGCGATGATCGCCGACCCGGCGTTCTGGGCGCCACTTCGGCCAGACAAGCTTGCGCCGTCACCTGACGAAGTCCCGTGGCGATTCGAAACAGGAACGTCACCATTCGCCGACTTCGCGGGAGTCACGGCAGCGGTCGACCACCTTGCGGGACTGGCCGGCAACGCGTACTCGAACGCATCGCGGCGAGCCCGCGTCGTGACGTCGATGACCGCGGTTGCGGCCTACGAGCTCGACTTGTTCTCTTATCTACACGACGGGCTGGCCGCCATGGACCACGTCGAGCTCCTCGCATCACCGGTGCGCCGCACCGCGACGGAATTCTTCCGGATACGAGGGCACGACCCGGCGGCGGTGGCAGAGCATTGCGCACGGGCTCGGATCAACGTATGGAACGGGCACATGTATGCGTGGGAGCTGACGGGTTTACTCGGCGTCCGGGACTCCGGCGGCGGCGTCCGCGCAGGCCTCGTGCATTACAACGACAGAAGCGACGTCGACCGTCTGCTCGATGCGGTCGACGGTCTCCGTTCGCGTGCCGCCCGGGCTTCACGTTGAACCACTCGACAGGTTTCAGCGTGCCAATAGCAGACAAGAACCGGGCGGCAACCTCAGCGAGATATTCCTCATCGCAACTACCTGGCGTACGCTGATTCGAGTTCGCCGACGGGGGATTTGTGTTCCTGCTGGAGGCGCCATGTACCCAACGGCCTTCGACTACGTCGCACCGACCAGTGTCGAGGAGACGCTCGCGATCTTGGCTGACGGGGGTGAGGACGTCAAAGTCCTGGCCGGCGGCCAAAGCCTGATCCCGTTGATGAAGCTGCGCCTGGCGACGCCGGAGAAGCTCGTGGACATCAACCGAGTGCCCGGTCTCGACCCAATCGAGGTCGTCGACGGCCTCCTGCGGGTCGGCGCCATGGCTCGGCACAACGCCATCGCCAATTCTGATGTCGTCAAGGCAGAGAACCGCACCATGGCAGCGGCCGCGCCGTGGATCTCCGATCCCCTGGTCCGCAACGTCGGTACCGTCGGTGGCTCACTAGCGCACGCGGACCCGCAGGGTGACTGGGGCTCGGTGATGCTGGCATGTCGCGCCACGATGGTCGTGCGTCGTGCGGGCGGCGAGCGCGCGATCGCCGCGGACGACTTCTTCGTCGACTTGTTTACCAGTGCGGTGGAGCCCGACGAGCTGCTCACGGAGATCCACGTCCCGAGGTACGACGGACCTGCAGGCGGCACATATCTCAAGCTCGAGCGAAAGGTGGGGGACTACGCCACGGTAGGCGTCGCTGTGCATCTGCAGCTCGACACGGACGCCGGCCACATAACTCAGGCGGGCATCGCACTGACTGCCGTCGGGCCGAAGAACATCAGGGCTGCCGAAGCCGAGCAGATGCTCGTCCGCGAGTCTCCGAGCAACGAGCTGTACGCCGAGGCGGCACATGCTGCCGCGACGGCGGCAGATCCTCGCACCGACGTCAGGGGCTCAGCCGAGTACAAGCGAGCCGTCGTGAGGACGTTCGTACGCCGGGGACTGGCCCAAGCCGTCGAACTCGCCCGAAGCGCGTGAGGAGCAGCCCAGTGGAGATCACCGTCACGGTCAACGGCACCGAGCGGCAAGCTGCGGTCGAACCGCGGGTATTGCTCGCCGACTTCATCCGGACCCACCTCGGGCTCACTGGCACTCACGTCGGCTGCGACACCACGAGCTGCGGCGTGTGCACGGTCCTGCTCGACGGCAAGCCGGTGAAATCCTGCACACTGTTCGCGGTTCAGGCCGATGGGCGGAGCATCACGACCGTCGAGGGGCTACGGCAGGACGGCGAGCTGAGTCCGATCCAGCGCGCCTTCAAGCAGGAGCACGGCCTGCAATGCGGTTTCTGCACGCCGGCGATGATGCTCGTCGCCACCAGCCTCCTCGAGGCCAACCCCGACCCCACCGAGGATGAAGTCCGGTGGGCAATCTCCGGCAACCTGTGCCGGTGCACCGGCTACATCAACATCGTCAAGGCGATCCAGGCGGCTGCGCGCGAGGGGCAGCCCGTCGGGGCCGGCGGATAGGGGCAAGACGATGACCACAGACACCGTCCACGAGACGACGACCACTGCCGAGGTCGGCGGCATCGGCCATTCCGTGCGACGCAAGGAGGACGACCGCTTCATCCAGGGCGCGGGACACTATGTCGACGACATCGTGCTGCCCGGAATGCTCCACCTCGCCCTTCTCCGCAGCCCGCTGCCGCATGCCCGCATCCTGTCGATCGACACGTCCGCGGCCACGGAGGTGCCGGGCGTCGTAGCCGTCCTGACCGGCAGCGATCTGGCGGCGTACAACCTCGCCTGGATGCCGACCTTGTCCGGCGACACCGAGGCCGTTCTTGCGACCGACAAGGTGCGGTTCCAGGGCCAGGAGGTCGCAGCAGTCATCGCGGAGAACCCGTACGTCGCCTACGACGCCCTCGACCTGATCGACGTCGAGTACGACGCACTGCCGCCTGTGCTATCGCCCCAACAGGCACTTGCCGACGGCGCACCACTGATCCGCGACGACAAGGACGGCCAGACCGACAACTCGTGTTACCGGTGGGAGTCCGGCGACCAGGCCGCCACTGACCGCGCGTTTGCCGACGCGGACGTGGTCGTGAAGCTCGACACCCACTACCCGCGCTCGCACCCCGCTCCGTTGGAGACGTGCGGTTGCGTGGCCGACGTCAACCCGGCGACCAAGCACGTCACCGTCTACATGACGTCGCAGGCGCCGCACGCGCACCGCACCCTGTTCGCCATAGTGACCGGGCTGCCCGAACAGAACATCCGGATCGTGTCACCGGACATCGGCGGCGGCTTCGGCAACAAGGTGCCGATCTACCCCGGCTACGTGGTCGCGACGGCCGCGTCGTTGGTGATCGGACGCCCCGTCAAGTGGGTCGAGACGCGTACCGAGAACTTGATCTCGACTGGCTTCGCCCGTGACTATCACATGCACGGCGAGCTGGCGCTGAAGCGGGACGGGAAAATTCTGGGACTGCGGGTCAACATGCTCTCGGACAACGGCGCCTTCTTCGCCGACGCCCAGCCCACGAAGTTCAAAGCCGGCCTGTTCCACATCGTCACCGGCTCCTACGACTACCCTGCGGCGCACGTTGTCACTCAGGGGACGTATACGAACAAGGCCCCGGGCGGAGTCGCCTATCGGTGTTCGTTCCGGGTCACCGAAGCCTCATACCTGATCGAGCGGCTGGTCCAGAACGCGGCGTACGACCTGGGCATCGATCCGGTCGAGATCCGGATGCGGAACTTCATCAAGCCCGAGCAGTTCCCTTACCGGTCGCCCACCGGGTTCGTCTACGACTCCGGCGACTACCCGCGCGCCCTGCAGAAGGCACTCGACCTGGTCGGCTACGACGAACTGCGCGCAGAGCAGGAGAAGGCCCGCGCCGAAGGCCGGCTGATGGGCATCGGCATCGCCAGCTTCACCGAGGTGGTGGGCGCAGGACACGGCGCCGAATACGACATCGCCGGCTTGCGCATGTTCGACTCGGCGGAGCTGCGGGTGCATCCGACCGGGAAGGCGATCCTCAAGCTTGGGGTCAAGAGCCAGGGCCAGGGCCATGAGACGACATTCGCCCAGATCGTCGCCAACGAGCTCGGCATCCCGGTGTCCGACGTCGCGGTACAGGAGGGCGACACCGACAACACCCCATATGGCCTGGGCACCTACGCGTCTCGGAGCACGCCGGTTGGCGGGGCTGCCACCGCAGTCATCGCGCGTAAGCTGCGCGACAAGGCCACCAAGATCGCTGCCCACCTACTCGAGGCATCCGAGGACGACATGCAGTGGGACGGCGGACGAATCTCAGTCAAGGGTTCGCCCAGTCAGGGTGTCTCTATCCAGGACGTGGCGTTTGCCGCGTACTCCAACCTGCCCGAGGGCATGGAGGCTGGGCTGGAGGGTGTGCACTATTACGACCCGCCGAACATGACATTCCCGTTCGGCAGCTACGTGGTCGTGGTGGACGTCGACGCAGACACCGGTCAGTGGACCGTACGGCGGATGGTGGCGGTCGACGACTGCGGCGTCCGAATCAACCCGATGATCGTCGACGGCCAGATCCATGGTGGCTTGGCCGAAGGCTACGCGATGTCGTCGATGCAGTTCATCACGTTCGACGACGACGGCAACTGCATCGGCTCGAACTTCATGGACTATCTGATCCCAACCGCGTGGGAAACGCCGCGGTTCGAACTGGCGGCGACGGTCACTCCGTCACCCCACCACCCGATCGGCGCCAAGGGTGTCGGCGAGTCTGCCACCGTCGGCTCTCCCGCGGCGTATGTCAATGCGGTCATCGACGCGCTCGCCCACCTGGGCATCCGCAACATCGACATGCCGGTCCTGCCGGCTCGGGTGTGGTCGGCGTTACAGGACGCTGAGGCCGACCGGAAATGACCGACGCCGTCCTGGCAGAAGCCGCCGCACTCAGTGAGCGCGGGGATGCGTTTGTGCTGGCGACGGTGGTGTGGCGGCGGGCACCGTCGTCAGGACAGCTGGGTTCCAAGGCGCTCATCCTCGCCGACGGCACGATGCGGGGGTGGTTGGGCGGCGCCTGCGCCCAGCCGACGGTCCGCCGCGAGGCCCTGACATCCCTCGACGACGGTCGAGCTCGACTCCTTCTTCTCGGGCTGCCCGTCGAGGCCGCTGCGGCTTTTGGCGAGGGTGTGGTCGTCGTTCCGATGGAATGCGGCAGCGAGGGAGCGCTCGCGGTCTCGCTGGAGCCCGTTGTGCCGACACCGCTGGTCGTCGCGATCGGTCGGTCGCCCGCAGTCGACACGCTGACCTCGCTCACGCGTGGGCTCGGTTGGCGCGCGGTCGTCGTCGAGTCTTCCGAGGATTTGGCCAGCCAGCCGGTGGATCGCGGGACAGCCGTCGTTGTGGCGACCCAAGGACATGACGACGAGACCGCATTGCAGGCCGCCTTGCGGACACCGGCCGGTTACGTCGGGCTCGTCGCGTCCCGAAAGCGATCCGCATCGACCCTCGGGTACCTGCGCGACCGAGGTGTGTCCGAGGCCGACCTCTCCCGCGTGCAGGCGCCGGCCGGGCTCGACCTTGGTGCGACGGACCATCGAGAGATAGCGGTTGCAATCCTCGCCGAGCTGGTGGCGCGGCGCGCTCGGGGCGAGCTCCGTTCCCCCGTCACGGCGGTTGTACCCGCGCCAACTTTGTCGGAACTGGCCACCGATCCCGTGTGTGGAATGACCGTTGAGATCGTGATCAGCCGATGGCATGCCGACTACGACGGTCGCCGGCTGCACTTCTGCAGTCCTGGCTGCATGCAGACCTTTACCTCTAACCCGGAGGTGTTCGCCGGCAACGGACCGTTGTCGCGCTGATACGCGACGTCGGCCTCGTTGCCAGTCGGCGCCCGGGTACCGTCGGTCTGGTGACAGTCCAGCTGAACCACACCATTGTCCGCGTCCGCGACAAGCAGGAATCAGCGATCTTTCTCGCCGAGATTCTGGGCCTTCCGGAGCCGACGCCGTACGGTCCGTTCCTGGTCGTGCAGGTAGACAACGACGTGTCCCTCGACTACGCCGACGACCACGGCCCGACCAACCCGCAGCACTACGCGTTCCTAGTAGGTGAAACCGAGTTCGACGAGATCTTCGACCGAATTCGAAGCCGAAACCTGCCGTATTGGGCTGACCCCGGCAAGCGCAGGCCGGGTGAGTTCAACACGAACGACGGCGGCCGCGGCGTCTATTGGGAAGATCCCAGCGGGCATTTCCTGGAGATCATCACCCGCCCATACGGCAGCGGAAGCTGACACCGGCGCCGTCACGACGACCAGATGAGGGTGAGGATGGTTGCCGTTGCCGACGGCACCAGCCAGTCACTGTTGCACGCCACCGCTGCGGCGACCCGCCGGTCCGCGGTGATCTCCAACGCCGTCGTGTATCCCTCCCACTCACCAAGGTCGAAGAGCCCGCCGTCGATTCCGATGAAGAA